>CAYOSX010000034.1:0-23002 GCA_964406745.1 uncultured Opitutus sp. | reverse complement strand
CGACTCAACGGTCGTGCTTTCCCGCGCTTTAACCGAGCTCGGCATTTATCCCGCCGTTGACCCGCTCGCCTCCGTTTCGAAGGCCCTCGAGGTTTCGATCGTGGGTGAAGAGCACTACAAGGTCGCTCGCGAACTCCAGCGGGTTCTCCAGCGCTACAAGGATCTCCAGGACATCATCGCGATTCTCGGTCTCGATGAACTGTCCCCCGAGGACAAGCTCACCGTCTACCGCGCCCGCAAGATCCAGCGCTTCCTCTCGCAACCGTTTGCGGTCGCGGAAGTCTTCACCGGCACCCCGGGCAAGTATGTGCCCGTCAAGGACACCGTGCGCGGTTTCAAGATGATCCTCGATGGCGAACTCGACCACATCGCCGAAGGCGACTTCTACATGAAGGGCGGCATCGACGAGGTCATCGCCGCCGCAGGTAAGAAATAAGTACAGGATTAACCACTAATCTTCACTAATCCTCACTAACGGTTCCGATCCGACCCGCGCCACGCGCATGGTTCGTTTGAATACCCGCTAGTGTCCATTAGTGGTTCAAAAAATGGCCTTAACGCTCGAAATCGTCACCCCCGAAGCCCGGGTCTATTCCGACACCATCGAAACCGTGGTCATTCCCACGGTGGACGGTGAGATCGGCATCCTGCCCGGGCACATTCCCCTGCTGACGCAGGTGGAGGACGGTGAACTGCGCGTCACCAAGGACGGTCAGGTTCAATGGCTCGCGGTGGGCGGTGGTTTTGCCCAGATTGAAGGGGACAAGATCTCCATCCTCGCCGAGCGCGCGATTACCGAAGAGAAAATCGATGAGGCAGCGGTTGAGGAAGCGCTTAAGCGCGCCGAAGCCAGTCTCAAGGAAAGCGCCCACCTTGATCCCAACGAGCAGGAGCATCTGCAGACGGTGATCCGCTTTGCGACGACGCAGCTCGCCGTCAAGCGCCGCCGCCGCTGAGGCTGCAGCCATTTCCTGCCTTCAGGCGCCCAGCGCCGCATCAGGCTTTGCCCGGTGCGGCGGTTTGTTTGCCCCCTGGGACCCATGCCTTGGGTCAGGCTGACGTTTGCATTGCGAACGCCTCTTGCTCGATCCGGCGCTTTCTATCCGCTGCGAGACGGGCGTGGGCCTCGAGTTCTTGGATGGCGAAATGGGAGTTGGCCTCCTCGGCGACGGCGCGACCAAGATGGCGGGCGGCGACGGCGAAGGTTGGGTCCCTGAGTAGCTGCTCGATCGCGATGGCGATGGCAGCAGTTTCGTAGGGCGGGTTCAGCACCAGCCCTGCGCCGCGGGTGACGACGCGGATGGCGTTTTCGGACTGATCGCGCCCGTGGGGAAGAACCAGCATCGGACGCTCGTGACGCAGCGCCCGCATCACAGTGCCGTGCCCTCCATGGGTAATGACGAGCGCTGCGTGCGGCATAATCGTATCGTGCGGCGCGCTCGGAACCACGGCCGTATTGGCCGCAGGGGTGAGTTCGTTCGGGTTCAGATTCCCGAGGGTCACTAGCAGACGGACCGGAAGACGGGCTGCGGCGTCGATGATGCGCTGCAGGACTTCGGCATGATTCTGAAAGGTCGTGCTGAACGCGGCGAGCACGAGGGGCCTTGCATCGTTGGCCGGCCAGGGTGCCTGCCAGGCTGCCACCCAGTTAGGTTCCCCGAGTTGGGGTCCAACGTGGACAAACTTTTGCGGAAAGGATTCAGCACTAAAATCGAAGGCGCGTGAGGTGCCGATCCAGACGCGCTCCGCGACATCCAGTTGATCCACGACGTCCGCGGCCGGCCTCAGGCCGAGGGTAACACGCGCGCGGTTGAGTCCTACCAGGCCACGGTTGAGCAGTTCGCGGGTGCTGGCGCGGATCTGCTCGTGCAGCTCACGGTCCGCGTCCGACTGCGGAGGCGGCAAGCCAGGGCCAAACGCGGGTAATCCCGGCACCGGATAGAAGCAGAGATTTGCCGAAAAAATCGCGCACCGTTGGCCAACACTCTCGCAGGCGGCGAGCACGCCGAAGAGCATGTCGCTGCTCACGACGAGGTCTGCCGGTTCGCGCTGTAGCTCCTCGAGTAGATCCTGCGCGTACTCCAGCGCCGGGCCAAACATGATCCGGTCGATCATCCGACCCAAACCTTCATGCGGAGTGGTGACCTCCCAGTCACGTACCGGGCATGTCTCGCGATCGCGGTTGGGCCGACTGGGCGCGCGGAGCCAGGGGACAAATCGTACGCCGGCCGATTCTGCTTCGCCGCGGTTGCACACATCGCTCATGAGTCTGACGGAGTGACCCCGGGCGATCAATGTGCGGGCCAGCGTGGCGACGGGGGCGACATTACCGCCGCCTTCCCAGGTGGCAAAGAGGAAGGAGGCAGGACGGGTGACGGTGGACATTTTCATACGTTGATCGGGTGAAGAGTTCCTGAATGTGCACGCGATCGAGGCGGTTCACGCGCTGTGACGGGGGAGCCGAAAGGAAGCCTCGATCAGGTTCTCGACAATTTGCCGATACTGACGTGCAGACCGCCGCATATCCCGGCGAAGAAGGCGCCACGTGTAGAGGTCGGTCGCAACCACGAGGCTGTCGAGGCGAGCTTCGCGGGCGTCGTCGCGCAACGTTGATTCGAATACGTCCGCTAGCCACTCCCGGTGGCCGCGTCGACCCTGATCGAGCACCTGCTTGAGGGCGGGATGGCGTCCCTCCTGGTCCAGGAGACGAAGGATGAGATCTCCGTTCTGCTCGTAATCGCGCGCCACGGCGGTAGCAACGGCCGAGGAAGACGATTCGGAGATATGGCGATTGATACGGACATCCCTGGACATCGACTCGGCCGCCGCCTGCATCAATCCATCCTTGCCGGCAAACCGACGAACGATGGTCTGGACAGTCACCCCGGCATCCTGCGCGACGGCGTCCAAGGTGATCTCGTCGAACCATGACGAGCCGAGGCGGGCCACGAAAGCGTCGATGATGCGGCGGCGAGTCTGCTCTGCCGCTGCGGCGCGCGCGGTCTGGCGATAAGGGCGAGGAGGCGTCGACGCAATTTTCATGTTAGTCGAACTGACACCAAAAACGGGTGTGTCAATATTTTTATGTTGGCGCAATTAACACCAATATAGGGGTATGAGCCTTGAACAGCAGATACGGGTCCCGCGTTCAGGAAGCTGGAGGGGATCCACGCCGCCGCGAACTACATGGAGCGCATCACGTTCAACCCGAACCAATGGGTCGGATGCCCGTGCATCCGCGTGATGTTCGTGAAAACGGCCGTAGTCGTTCTCGTGATGAAAATCTACCGCCTCAAACCTTGCTTGAAACGATCGGTCGGGCAGGTGCCGCCTGAGGAGCAGTTGCCCTTTCGGCGGTTCGAGAATGCGGAGCGTACGAGATAGAGTGCGGCGAGCGCAACGACTGCGAGGGCGATGAGGGTCTGGATTTCGGCACTCATGGGAGGAAAGGTAGCGCGGATTCTCGCTCGGGTCAAAACCCGAGGGCCGTGCCGACTTGATACACGAGGAACGACAGCACCCAGGCGGTGCCTGTCATGTAGGCGGTCTGGAAGAGCGGCCATTTCCAGCTGTTGGTCTCTCTTTTCACGACCGCGATGGTGCTCACGCACTGCATCGCGAAGACGTAGAAGATCATCAGGGTGAAGCAGACGAGCGGCGTGAACAAGGGGCGTCCGTCGGGCCAGGTGGCGGCAAGCAGAGCGTCGCGCAAGGGAGCCGTATCTTCGTCTTCCGTCTCCGCGTTGAAGACGATTCCCATCGAACTGACAAAGACCTCGCGCGCGGCAAACGAGCTGATGAGTCCGATGCCGATCTGCCAGTCGAAGCCCAGCGGCTTGATGACGGGCTCGAGGGCGTGACCCGCCTTGCCGGCGAAGCTTTGCGCCAGCTGGGCCTGTGGGCCGACGTCGTCACCGGCTTTGGGATACGCCGTAAGGAACCAGAGCACGATCGAGAGGCCGAGAATGATCGTCCCCGCCCGCTTCAGGAATAGTCCCGCGCGTTCGGTCATGTGCAACGCGACGTCCCGGATGCGTGGAAGGCGATAGGGCGGCAGCTCCATGATCATCAACGGAGGGGCTCCCTTGAGCAGGGTGCGTTTGAAGAGCCACGCAAAACCGAAGGCGCCGAGGGTCCCGAGCGCGTACATCAGGAGCATCAGCCCCACCTTGGCACCGATGGGAACGGTTTCCGTCGGCATCAGCGCCGCGATCATCAGCAGGTAGACGGGCAGGCGCGCCGAGCAGCTCATCAGCGGAGCGACGAGGATCGTGACGAGGCGGTCCTTCGGATCCTCGATCGTGCGCGTCGACATGATCCCGGGAATCGCGCATGCGTACGAACTCAGCAGCGGAATGAAGCTCCGTCCGTTGAGGCCGACGCGGCTCATGAGGCGATCCATGATGAAGGCGGCGCGCGCCATGTAGCCCGTGCTTTCCAGCAGGCCGATGAAGAAGAAGAGGATCAGGATCTGGGGCAGGAAGACGACAACACCACCGACGCCGGCGATGGCACCGTCCGTGACCAGATCGCGAAGGTCTCCGGGCGGCATGGCCTCCTTCACGAAATCGGCCAGGCCGGCCATGAGGGTTTCGATCAACACCATCGGGTACTCGGCCAGGGTGAAAATGCCGAGGAAGAGCGCGGTCATGATCGCACCCAGCACGGCCCAGCCCCAGAGAGGATGCGTCACGACTGCGTCGATACGGTCGCTGGTCGATTGGGCGGAACCGGCGCCGTTGCGGGTATGCACGACTTCGGCGATCAGGCGTGCGATCGCGTCATAGCGTGCGGCCACGAGGCTGCCGGCCCAGTCGATCTCCTCGGCACGCCAGCGAGTCTGCCAGGATTCGAGGATTTCGTTGGTGCGTACTGAAAGGGGCTGCGAGCCGGCGACGCGGACGCGGTCATGGTCCGTGAGCAGGAGGAGCGCCTCGGCGCGCGCGATCAACGGCGGTTTGCCTTCGTTCTGTTGCAACGAGGCCTGCAACTCCGCCACGGCGCCCGCGATCGGCGCGGGGACGTCCCAGCGGTGCCGGGGGAGCGAGGGCTCGGGCCGGCTCATGGCGAGCTTCAGTTCCACGATGCCCTTGCCGTGCGCGGCCTCGCAGGGAATCACCGGGATGCCCAGCTCGTGTTCGAGGCGGGCGACGCGCAGGTCGAGCCCAGCTTCCACGGCGAGATCCATCATGTTCAACACGAGGATGACGGGCCGGCCCAGATCGAGAATCTGATGAACGAGGTAAAGGTTCCGCTCGAGGTTCGAGGCATCGACGATGCAGACGATGCGATCGGGCATCGCGGTGTCGGGGCGGCGTCCGAGGAGGACATCGCGCGTGACTGCTTCGTCGGGAGACCGCGCCGCCAGCGAATAGGCGCCGGGCAGGTCGATGACGGTCATCGGCTGACCGTGTTGCGAATAGGCGGTGCCGATTTTGCGTTCGACCGTGACACCAGGATAGTTGCCCACCTTCTGCTTGAGGCCGGTCAGGGCGTTGAAAAGGGTCGATTTCCCGCAATTGGGGTTGCCGACAAAGGCGTACACCGGGCCGCGTACCGGCTCGGAGCGTGCGACGGACGGTGCGCTCATGCCGGAGACAGAGTCTCGATGCGCACGTGGCGCGCCTCGCTGCGGCGAAGGCTGAGATGATAGCCGCGCACCTTGATCTCCAACGGATCGCCGAGTGGGGCGGTGCGCACGAGGGTGAAGGTGGTGCCGGGGAGGAGCCCCATCTCGCGCAAGCGAAGAAAGGCTGCGCCTTCAACAGGGAACCCGGTCACCTTGGCGGAGGAGCCAACCGGCAGTTCGGCAAGCGTGGTGGCTGCAGACATGACGGGAAAAACGCTTAGCGCAGCGGCTCGACCAAAATGCTGCTCGCCGCATCGTGACTCAGGGCGATGCGACAGCCATTCACCCGGCACAGGATGGTTCCGCTGCCGGATACCTTTGTGACCAACGCCGCCTCGCCCAGCCCCATTTCCCGGACGCGCTGACAGAACATGCTTTCGCCCTCCAGCGTGCAGACCCGTCCAGTCGTGCCTGCGGGCAACTGGCAGAGCGGCATCAGATGGGCGCCAAGGCTTGAGGCGGGGTGGTTCATGGACGGTCGATATATGATTGAGACTCAGTTTCAGAGTCAACGGTCCTGTTTCGAAGTCAGGTTTTTAGCGGGAGTAATAAGTCAGCCTTTTGAGGCACTTCGTTTGTTCGCACGGGCACGTAACCACTTCTCCAGTCCTACGATCCAAAACATGGCGAGCGCCAGACTCCCGATTACGACCCACGTGGTCCCGGTGAGGGGCGCCGTGCTGAAGAGCTGGTTCATGATGGGCAAGTAGGTAAACCCGAGCTGCATGACGGCCATAATGGCGATCCCTCCCCAAATGGCCCGATTGGCGAACCAGCCGAGACTTCGCACGCTGTGTTCCAACGAGCGGCAGTTCAGCAGGTAAACCATCTCGATTGCGACCACGAGGTTGACGACGGCGGTCCGGGCCTCGGCCACATCCGCCCCATCGATTTCGTACAGCCAATAGAACAGGCCGTAGGCGGTGATGCTCATGCACAGGGCCACCAAGCCGGTGCGCATGGCCAGGGCGAAACTCAGCAGGGGCGCGCTGGCATCGCGCGGTCGGCGATCCATCAGGCCGGCTTCCTTCGGCTCGAACACCAACATGAGCCCGAGCAGCACCGCGGTGGTCATGTTGATCCACAACAGGTGCAAGGGCAGGGCAGGCAGGGTGGTTCCCGCGCCGATGGCGATCAAGAGAAGCAGCGCCTCGCCCGCATTTGTCGGGAGTGTCCACACGATGAACTTGGTGAGGTTGTCGAAGATGCCGCGGCCCTCCTCGACGGCGGCTTCGATGGAGGCGAAATTGTCGTCGGTGAGCAGCATGTCGGCCGCACCCTTGGCGACGTCGGTGCCCGTGATGCCCATGGCTACGCCGATGTTGGCCTGCCTCAGCGCGGGCGCGTCGTTAACCCCGTCGCCTGTCATTGCAACCACGTGACCGAGTTGCTGCAGCGCCTGGACCAGCCGGAGCTTTTGCTCGGGCTCGACGCGGGCGAAGACGGCAGTGCGTTCGGCAACCGAGGGCAACGCCTCCGCGGGAACGTCGGCGAGGTCGTGCCCGGTCATGGCGGACAAGGATTCGGCTGCAATTCCCGAGCCCCCCAGGCCGATTTCGGCCGCGATGGCGCGGGCGGTGATGAGATTGTCACCCGTGATCATCTTCACCGCGATGCCGGCGCGGTGGCATTGTCGGACCGATGTGATCGCTTCCGGACGGGGCGGATCCATCATCGCCTGAAGGCCCAGGAACACGAGTCCGTTGGCCACGTCCTCGGGCTCAAGGCGGGTGTGGTCGTTGCGCAGGCCCTTTCGGGCGAACATCAGGATGCGCAGGCCACGTGCGGCCAGTTCATCGGCCGCTGTCTGGATCGCCTGGGGATCAACGGGGCCTTCGGAGCCGTCTGCCTTCAGAGCGAGCCCGCACCGTGGGAGCAACCGCTCCAACGAGCCCTTGATCCAGGCCACCCGGCCGCCGGGACCGTCCGGCGCTGGGTGCAGGGTGGCCATGTATTGGTTCTCGGAGGCAAAGGGGATGACGTCGATGCGCGGATCGCGCTCGGCGATGGCCGCCGGGTCGAGCCCCGCCTTGGCGGCTGCGACGACCAAGGCTCCTTCGGTGGGGTCGCCTTCGATCCCCGGCTCTCCGCCGCGGCGGACGAGACGGGCGTCGTTGCAAAGCAGGCCGGCGAGCAACGTGGCGTGCAGGGCGGCGTTTGGTGTATCCATCTCTTCGATATGGCCGTCGGTCGAGTAGCCGACGCCTGTCACGGCGTGAGTTCTTCCACCCGCGAACACTGCCTGCACCGTCATCTCATTGCGGGTGAGCGTTCCGGTTTTGTCCGAGCAGATCACCGAGGTGCTCCCCAGGGTTTCGACGGCGGGCAGCTTGCGGATGATCGCGCGTCGCTTTGCCATGCGGCTGACGCCGATCGCCAGCGTGATCGTGATCGCGGCGGGCAGGCCTTCGGGAATTGCACCCACGGCAAGCGCAACCGCGGCCATGAACATCTCGAGCGCGGTATTTCCACGCAGGATACCGACCGCGAAGGCTGCCGTGGCGATCACGAGGATTGCCGCCATCAGGAGGCGGCTGAAGCGGGCGATCTGCTGGGTGAGCGGCGTCGACAGATTCTCGGCATTCGCGATTAAACCCGCGATGCGCCCGGTTTCCGTACGATCACCAGTCTCGATCACGAGCCCTTTGCCCGTCCCGGCGGTGATGAGGGAGCCGGCAAAGGCGCAATTCTTGCGATCGGCCAGGCCGGTCTCGGAAGGCAGCGGTTCAACGTGTTTTCCGACTGGGGCCGATTCGCCCGTCAACATGGCCTCCTCGACGCGGAGGCCGCGCACGTGCACGAGTCGCAGGTCGGCGGGTACTTTGTCGCCGGCCTCGAGCAGGACCAGGTCTCCGGGCACGAGCTCGGACACCGCCAGCCGGCGCGCCACCCCGTCGCGTACGGCGGTGGTTTCCTCGGGCACGAGGCTGGCGAGGGCCGAGATCGCGTGCTCCGCCTTGCTCTCCTGGACGTAACCGATGATCGCGTTGACGATCACCACGGCGAAGATGACGGCGGAATCGATCCACTCGTCCAGGGCCAGCGTGACTCCTGCCGCGACGATCAGCAGGTACACGAGCGGTTGGTGAAACTGGCGTAGGAAACGGAGCAGCACGCCCGGACCGCGCCGGGGAGTCAGGCGATTGGGACCGACACGAGCGAGCCGGTCTGCCGCCTCGGCGGTTTTCAGGCCGTGTGCAAGGTCCGACTCGAGTCGAGTGGCGCTCTCGACCGCGGAGGCGGCATGCCAGCTTTGGTGGGTGGACGCCATGCGTTCAGCCTAGGCCACTGGGGCCGCGGCCTCAACCCGGGGATTGTCGAAATGCGCGCGGATCTTGATCCACCCGAGGCGGCCAGCCTGGGGTGGGTGCTCCACTACGAAGGCTTACAACGGTTGTGCGCCAAGTGTACCGGCCAGACCTTCGCGGTAGGCCGGTGTCTTGACGCGGGCGAGTTCGGTTTGGGCGTTGCGCAGGCGTGCGCGCAGTCCGAGACGCTCGGCGACGTCCGCGTAATGGGGCTGGTCGAGGAAACGCTCGATTGATTTGACCTGCTCTTCCCAGAGGCGTTCGTCGACCTGCTGCTTCCGCTCCAGTCGGGCGGCGTACCAGTCGCTCGCCAGCAGGTACTCGCGGGTGAAAAGACCCCGGACCTCCGGGGCTTCAAGGCCGTGGCCCGAGGCGGTCTTGCCTAGGGCCATGATCTCGAGCAAGGCGCGAAGCGGTGGACAGGCCATGGCGATGCTGCCGTCGTTGAAGTAACTCTCGGCCACGCGCCGGTGCGTGGTGACGATGTTGTCGATGCCATCGACGAAGACAGCCAGGTCCTGCATCTCAGGCTTGAGCATCTCGGGCGTGAAGACCGCGTGCGGATGGGCAAAGACACGGGCGAAGTAGATGCGCACAAAACGGTGCGTGATGCGGTAGCCGAGGCGGCTGGCGGGGATGATGCGGCCCTCGTGCTCGAAATCTTCGCACGGTTCGAGGCAGCCGTCGGCGATCAACGCCTTGGCGGCGCGCTCCTGCGGCGTCATGCGCGAGAACACCTCCGGCACGAGCATGCTGATGTCGTGGTCCACGCGCATCTTCGGTCCGATGTATCCGGCGGCGGAGACAAAGCCGTCGTGCCCGGTGAGCACGAGCGAGACGAGCGCGGCGTTGAGGTCGATGATCGGAGGAAGAGCGTTGAAAGGGGCCTTCGTGAGTGCGCCTTCGGACCCGGCCCCCGTCGTGGAAGGCGACTTGCCCGTCATCGAGCTGACGAACTCCATGAAAAGCTCGGGCAGATCGAGATAGTGGATCGGATTAAAAACGCAGAGCGGCCGGATGCCGGCTTCGGGCGGGTTGTTGCGGCGGCCGGGTGCCACCACGTGCACAGGGGTGAGCGGCGTGGGGGCGTCGGGAGGGAGCTTGCGATGAAGGCTCTGGCCGAGGAAGGCGAGGGCGGTGTCGCGCGGCCTGGCCAAGTCGGGCCGCAGTTGGAGGTAACGCGGGTTCTTCGAGGGCTTGCCCTCGACGATGCGAGGATGGGCGGAGGAGACGAAATAACGCGGCGATGATCCGTCGGCTGCACAGGCCGCGCGGGCGATCAGTTCCTGCATCGGACCGGTGAACGCCGTGTAGCCGATCGCGTCCTCCTTGAGCGCGCAGGCGTCCTCCTTGGTCAGCGGCGCATAGTTCGAGAGGAAGTTGCTCGGCTGGGCGATGTCGGCCTCGGCCTGCCCGTCATAACCGCGATGGATGGCATCGTCGGGCCTCTGGAAGAGGCGTGTCTCGCAGTTCTGCACGAACTTGATCGACGCCTCGTCGTCGGGCTCCAGGCCCACGCGGGCGTCGTCGCCTTCCGTGGTCGCGCCGCGGCCGACCTGGGGCTTGGGCAGGGCGTGATCGAGGCGGGACGCAGGCACGACGATGGAGGCCGTGATGTCGTCCTCCAGTTGAACCTTGGCCGCGGGATGGAAGTCGTGGCGCAGGCCGAAGACCCGCCACGATCCGTCGGGGCGGAAGCCCACGCGCAGGGTATTCACTACGATGCGACGGCCGTCGTGCCGAAGTTCGTTGGCGGGGCGGCCGTTGATTTCGTCGACCGAGAAATGGCTGCGCCAGGCGTCGCCCCACGAGGGCTGGTAAAAGCGTTTCACCACAAACACGAGTTCCTTGATGTGGGGAGGGATGGAGCGAAGCCACTGGTTGTAGTCGTCCGTGTAATCGCGCGGCGATGGCGTGAGCAGTTTGATCACGCTGCCGAAGGACCGTTCGAGGCTCAGAATCGAGCGGCGGTCGGGAGTCCGCTCGGTGTCACGGAAGCGGTTGGAGTAGTCGCGGGCGAGGATGGCAGCGACCTGTTCCATGTCGGATTCGAAGTCGGCGACGAAGACGGTTCCGGAGATGATCGCGTCGGAGATGGCCTTGGAGATCTCGGACTTGCCTCCGCCGGAGACGGTGGAGGGCTTGTGGCAGACGGTCCCTTCGGCGACGGTGCCGACGAGGCGCCACAAGCCGCGTTCCCCGGGTACGGGTTCCAGATGGACGCGATAGCCGCCCGGCCGTACGTAGGTTTTTCCGGCGAACAACCGGATGTGCTTCCGTTGTCCGTCGGAACCTCTCCATGAAACCGTCTGGTCGCGCAGGCTGAAGTGGGCCTGTTCGGGAACGAGCACTACGTCCGGAATGACTGTGTCGAAAGCGTGTCCTTCAGGTTGCAGATCGAAGCGACCGGGATGACGGGCAACGACGTCGGCGACGCTGTAGCACTCGGGCACACCGTAGGCATCGAACTCGTTGCCGAGGTCGTAACTGGGAAACACGAGCGCGCCGCCGGCATGTTCTTCCTCGACGGTTCCGTAGAGGTTGGCCGCGAAGCTGATCTGCGTCTTCACCTCTTTCTTGCAATAGCCGAAGTAGTTGTCGGCGATGAGCGTCACCATCACACCGCGGGCATCGCGGACGCAGAGCTTGAAGGCGGAGCCGTTGTTGTAGCGCTCGTCCTCGGTCTTCCAGCACATGCCATCGCGACGCTGACGGGGCGTCGCGAGGTCCCAGTGGGGCAGGCCGACGAGATGCTTGGGCACGCCGACGAGGTGGGGTGCGAGTATGACGCAGCCGCTGTGTCCCGTCCATCCCTCCGCATCCAACGCGGCGTCGTTCTCCGGCAGGTGTGGGTCACCGGCGTTGCCGAAGATGCTTTCGACGAAATCGAGGTTGGCCACCAACGAACCCGGAACGAAGAAGCGGATCTCCATACGCTTCTCCTTGGTGAATCCCGGAACCGCGGGGACGACGAGGGGCCGGAGCATGAGGGAAACGAAGCACTCGGCGGCCTTCGACTGGCCGGCGGTGAAGGGCAGGCGGCTCAGCGCGGCCGGCGGTTGCAGGGCGAGCTCGAGCAGGCGCGCGAAGGTTGCCTTCGGCACCGCGAGCTTGTCGTCGGGCACGGGCAGGCCGCCCTCGGCGATGTGAAAGACGCCCTGGGTGGTCCGGCGGTCGCTGGCGGGATTGTGCAGCACGCCGTTGTGCAGGCGGTAGCTGCTCAGCAACGGCGACTCGCAATGGTCGCCGTTGGCCGGAAGGGAGAGCTCGCGGGCGAGACCCGGCTGATCGAGCACGAAGGTGCGTGTTGGCAGACGCGGCGCCGGGCCGATGTCGGCCAGATAGGTATTGAGAAAGTGCTGCAAACGCGCGTCGGTCGGGCAGTGCCGGTCAGCGAGCTGGCGGGTGATCTCGCGATGCCGGGCGAAGATCGGTGATGCGAGTTCGTTCCACTCGGCGCCCTGGGCGTCGTCGACCGTGGGGCAGCCCAAAAGGGCAAGGCGGAGATTGATGGCGTGGTGCAGTTTCTCGCGGGTGGATTCCATGGGGCGGTCAGGTGTCGCGGGCGTAGGGTCGAAAGGTGGTTGTCTATTAAGCCGCATCGTTCGTGCCGGAACAATGCAGGGATTGTTAAAAGTTAAGCATGGGTTGGCCGTTCGGCGATGCCACCCAAGAAATCCGGGGCAAACCCAACCCGTGCGCCGTCCTTGCGTGTTCACGCACTAATCAGGCGGTGCAGCGATTCGCCGAGAAAGACAAAGAAGGCGAGGCCTGCGAAAAACACGCCGTAGGCTGCGAGAATGAACACGCCGTCACGTTCGAGCAGGCCTCCGGCCATCAGGAGCACGACCCAGGCAGGGAAGGTGTTGGAAAACGGGATGGGCAGCGGCAGGAGGAGGCTGCAAGCGGCGAGAAACATCACAAAGGCATGGAGCTGACGCAGCACGCCCGAGCCGGTCAGGGTCGCGAGGCGGGGGCGCAGGAATTTCTCGAGAAAACGTATCACGCTCCCTGATACACGCAGCACCTTGGCGAGGAAGCCGGGCGGGATGGTCTTCCGTTGCAGGCGCTGCGGCAGCCACGGGCGTTGCCCCAGGGAGAGGCGAAGGGCGATCAACGCGATCGCGAGTCCGAAGGGTGTGGACAGGCCGGGAAGGGGAATGGGCGTGATGAAGGGCAGGGAAAGCAGAATGATGGTCAGCGAGTAGCCGCGTCCGCCCAGCCTGCCGATGACATCACGCAAGGTGAGGGTTTGCTCGCCCGCGCTTGTCTGCAAGGCAGCCAGCTCTTCGGACAGCTTTGGCGGGGTCACCGGTTCCGGCGAGGCCGGCGCGTCGCCCTCAGGTGCCGCGCTTGTTGCCATAAAGCTCGATGTGCAGGCGATGGGCGTAGCGGTACCCGCGCGCCTTGCACAGTTCGCCCAGCCAGGTGGCGCGCTCGCGCATGCGTTCGAGCGAGGTGGCTTCGGGCATGAGAAGGACTTTATGAACGGGGATCTCGCGTCCGAGTCGGGCGAGCATGCCTTCGAGCTCGTCCACATCCGCAGGGCGGGCAACGACGAACTTGAATTGATACGGGTAAGCGTCGATCCACGCGCGCACGGTTTCGGGTTGCCAGCGAGTTGCCTCGTGGCGTTTGCGCCAGGTGGCGTGCTGCACCGGGTCGGGCGCCGAGTTGAGCAACTTGGGTGAGAGCGAGGCCAGGTCGCAGGTGATGCCCGCCGGCGGTACGGTCGCGGCGGTCTCGATGGTCAGATGGTAACCGAGGTCCTTGAGCGCGGTCGCGAGTTCCGGCAGGTCCTTCGCAATCATCGGCTCGCCTCCCGTGAGCACCACATGACGCGCCGGATGACGAATCACCTCGGCCACGATCTCGGCGACCGCGCGCGGTTCGCCTTCCGGATTCCACGAGGCATACGGCGTGTCGCACCACGCACACCGCAGGTTGCATCCGCTCGCCCGCACGAAGACCGACGGCACACCCGTCAGCTCGCCCTCACCTTGCAAAGAATAGAAGATTTCGGAAACCAGCATACGCAGCGAAAAGATCGGGGGATTGTTTATAGGCCCCATAGGCCCTATAAGCCCTATAGGGCCCATCCGCGCCCTCCCGGGCGCTCCGGTAAAACCGGCGTGCTTTCGTAGGTCGTCGGATCCTCGAGCCCCGCCAGCACGAAGGCCTCCCGGCGTTCGACGCACGTACCGCACTTGCCGCACTGCACGCGGCTGCCCTTGTAGCAGGACCAGGTGCGTGCGAAGTCCACGCCGAGGTCGGCGCCGGTGCGGGCGATGGCGGCCTTGTCGAGCGCGATGAAAGGCCGCAGCAGCGCGAGCCCGGCATAGGTGCCGAGGCGCATGGCCTCGCCCATCGCTTCCATGAAGCCCTCGCGACAGTCCGGGTAGATCGCGTGGTCGCCGCCGTGAGCCGCGATCACGAGGCCGGCCGCTCCCCGGCTCTCTGCCAAGCCGGTGGCGATCGAGAGCAGGATCGCGTTTCGAAACGGCACCACCGTTTGTTTCATCGTCTCGGCTTCGTAGTGGCCCTCGGGAATGAAGCCTCCGGATTTCAGCAGGTCGGACGCGAAGAGCTCGTTGATGAAGGGCAGGGCAATCGTCTGGTGGGGAAGTCCCAGCCGGGCGGCGTGTTCGACGGCAAACGGAATCTCACACGCGTTGTGCTTGGCCCCGTAATCGAAGCTCAGGGCCGCGACCACACGATGGTTCGCCCGCGCCCAGTACAGCGCGGTCACCGAATCCATGCCACCGGAGCAAAGGACGACAACCTCCATGGACAACCGATGCCACAGTTCGGGCATTCTGCACAAATTAAACCGCGTGGGCGCCCCGCCGTCAGGCGTCTCCGTCCTCGGATTTCGTCTGGGTTTATGCTTACTCGGAGTCCTCGCATGTTGATTCTGCACGATCCCCGCTGCGCCGATTACGGGCGTCCCGGACACCCGGAACGCCCGGCGCGGGTGATCGAGACGGCAAACCACCTGCGCGTCGCCTTCCCGGGTTGGACATGGCAGCTGCCGGAGCCGGCAGGGGAGGATGCCGTGCTGCGGGCGCATACCGCGGCACACTTGCAACGTTTGGAGCTGCCCGAGGATTTCGACGGCGACACGGCGTACTTTCCGGGCATTGCCGACCATGCGCGTCGTGCGGCCGGCTCCGCGCTGGCCGCGGGCGTGGCAGCCCTGGCTGGGCAACCGGCGTTCTCACTCATGCGACCTCCAGGGCACCATGCGACGGCGGATCAGGCGATGGGGTTCTGTTACCTCAACGCGGTCGCGATCTCCGCGCTCGCGGCCCGAACACGCGTGGAGCGGGTCGCCGTCTGGGACTTCGATGCCCACCACGGCAACGGAACCGAGGCGATCCTGCGGGGCCGCTCCGGCATCCTTTTCGTCTCCGTGCACCAATACCCAGGCTATCCGGGCACGGGCACCCAGTCGTTTGAGAACTGCCGCAATTTCCCCGTCGCTCCCAGGACGCCCCGCGCGAAGCACATGGAGGCGCTGGCGCAGTCCTGGCAGGAAATTGAGGCCTTTCATCCCCAGCTTGTGCTGGTCTCCGCGGGATTCGATGCGTATGCGGATGATCCGATAACCGAAATGACGCTTGTTCGTGATGATTTTGCCACCCTCGGACGCTGGCTGCGCGCCAGCCGCCTGCCGGCCGCGGCCGTCCTGGAGGGCGGTTACAGCCCCGATTTGCCGCAGCTCGTCGCCGCTTTTCTCGGCGCCTGGACAGGAGAGGAGCGTGGCTTGTGATTTCACGCTTCCTCCCGGTTAAGGTAAAACGTTTGCTCGGAATGCGCGTAAAAGCCCCGATGCCGACCTACCAACTGCTCGACCAACCCGGCCAGCTGAAACCCCTCTTGGACGCGCTCGATCGCGTCGACGAGGTGTTTCTCGACACCGAGGCGGACAACATGAACCGGTACCGCACGGCGGTCTGTCTGCTGCAGTTCCTCGTCGACGGCGAGGTCTACCTCGTGGACGCCCTTGCGCCGATGAAGTTCGACGCGCTCTGGAAGGCGCTCGCCGACAAGCACCTGGTGATGCACGGCAGCGATTACGACCTGCGACTGCTGTACGACCTGTGCGAGTTTCGCCCGAAGAGCATCTTCGATACGATGCTCGCGGCCCAGCTGGTCAACCGCCAGCGCATCGGTCTCGCCGCCCTGCTCGAAGACTACTTCGACGTGAAGCTTTCGAAAGACTCGCAGAAGGCCAACTGGGGCAAGCGCCCGCTGACCAAGAAGCTGCTCGACTACGCCTCGCTCGACGTCTGGTACCTGCCCGAATTGCGCGACCGTCTCACGCGCGAGCTTGCGCGCCTCGACCGGCTCGAGTGGCTCGACCAGCAATGCCAGCGCCAGATCGAGTCGGCGCTCTCCGGTTTTCCCCGCGACGAACAGCACGCCTGGCGCATCGGCAAGTCCGAGCGCCTGCGCGGCCGGGGCCTCGCCGTGCTCCATGCCCTTTGGAACTGGCGCGAAGACCAGGCCCGCCGCCTCGACACTCCGCCCTTCAAGGTCTGCAACAACGACCTCCTCCTCTCGATCGCTTACGCGGCCGAGCAGGGCGAAACGATGGAGACTGTGCTCGCCAAGACCAACCTTGGACGGCGCCACGGCCGCCTGCTGCCCTCGCTGACCGCCGCCCTGCGCGCCGGCTATGAGCGCGATCCACAATCCCTGCCGCGCCGCAAGCGGACCGGCGAATTCGCGCCGCTGACCGCCCCGGAGCTCGCGCTCCAGGATCGCCTCAAGGCCGACCGCGACCGACTTGCCGCCAAACTTGGTCTCGAAGCCACGTTGATTGCGAATCGCACCCAGCTCGCCCTCATCGCGCGCGCGCCCGACAAGCTCGACGAGATCCTGCTGCCGTGGCAGGCCGACCTCCTGCGCAACGAGCCCGCCCTCAAGTCGCCGGCAGCCTGAGGCGTCCCGTGCCCGCCGTGTCGACCGCGCCGCACGCCAACATCGCGCAACATCTTCCGCGCATGGCCGAACGCCAGCCGGACGTGCCCGCGCTCAAGGTGCCCCGCGGGCGTACCCCCGGCGGTGAGATCGATTACCTCACCCTGTCCTTCGCCGACCTCGCCGCCGAGGCCGGCGCGTGGCAGGCCGAATTCGTTGCCCGCGGCCTGCGCCGGGGCGACCGCACCCTCGTGATGGTGCGCCCGGGTCTGCCGCTCATTGCCGCGGTCTTTGCGCTCTTCGGCCTCGGTGCGGTGCCCGTGGTGATCGATCCCGGCATGGGCTTGAGGAGTTTTCTCGCCTGCGTCGCCCGCTCGAATCCTCGCGCTTTGGTCGGGATCCCGCTCGCGCGCGTCGTGAGCCACTTCTTCCGGCGCGCGTTCCGCAGCGTAAACCTGCGCATTCCCGTGGCCGGCTCGCCGGTGGCGCGCGGCCCGGCGGGACGGCAATCGACCTTCACGGTCGCCCCGTGCGCGACGGACGAGCTGGCCGCGATCCTGTTCACCTCGGGTTCCACGGGCGCGCCCAAAGGCGTCTGTTACACGCACGGCATGTTCGCAGCCCAGGTGGCTCTGATCCGCGCCACCTACGACATCCAACCCGGCGAACGCGACCTGCCCATGCTGCCGGTCTTTGCGCTGTTCAATCCGGCGCTGGGCATGACCACCGTCGTACCCGAGATCGACCCCGCACGGCCGGCGAAGGTGGATGCCGCGAAGATCGTCCAGGCCATCCGTCAGGAAAAGATCACCACGTCCTTTGGCTCGCCGACTTTGTGGTGGAAGATCGCCCTGTATTGCCGCGAACACGACATCACCTTGCCCACGATGCGTCGCGTGCTCAGCGCCGGCGCGCCCGTGCCGCCCGGTTTGTGGGCGGCCATGCGTGAAATTCTCGTCCACGGTGAGCTGCACAGTCCCTACGGAGCCACCGAAGCCCTGCCGGTGAGCAGCATCCGCGCGCAGGAGGTGCTCGCGGAAACGGCCGGCCTCACCCTTCGTGGTCAAGGTACCTGCGTCGGCACAGTCATCCCGGGTAACGAGGTGAAGATCATCGCGCTCACCGACCTGCCGATCGCCACGCTCGATGAGGCGCATGAGCTGCCTCCGGGTGAGATCGGCGAAATCATCGTCCGCGGCCCGACGGTTACCCACGCCTACGATGCGCTGCCCGAGGCGACTGCCGCGGCGAAGATTCGCGGATCCGACGGTGCCGTGTGGCATCGGATGGGCGACTGCGGTCGTGTCGATGCGAACGGTCGCATCTGGTTCTGTGGTCGGAAAGCCGAGCGCGTCGAGACGAGCGAAGGCCCCTTGTTTACCGAACAGGTGGAGCCTGCCTTCCGCGAGCACCCGCAGATCGCGCGCTGCGCCTTGATCGGGCTCGGAGCGCCGGGCATGCAAACCCCTGCGCTCGTGGTGGAACGGCGCAAGGAGGTCTCCACCGACGAGCCTTCGCTCGTGCGAGAACTCGCCGTCCTCGCCGCAGCGCATCCATTTGCCAAGCGCGTGCGGCGGGTGTTCTTCCACCCGTCGTTCCCGGTCGATGTGCGGCACAACGCGAAGATTCACCGTCTGACCCTGGCCCGATGGGCGGCGACCAAGACGGGCAGCGAAATCGGTCCATGGGACATGACCTCAAGTGGCACGGGAGGCACCTAGGCGAGGCCTTATCGACCATGGTATTTGCATCGCACTCCACCACGCTCGTCACCGGCGGAACCGGTTTTCTCGGTTCCCATCTCGTGGACCGCCTGCTCGCCGACGGGCGTGCCTTGACGGTCGTGTCCCGGCAGCCGCGGCCGGAACTGGCTGAGCGTGGGGTCCGCGTGGTCGTGGGCGCATTGCACGATCCTGCGGTCTGCACCGAGGCCTGCCGGAACGTGGGCACCGTCTTTCACGTCGCGGCGCGCGTGGGTGTCTGGGGACGAACGGAGGATTTTCGCCGGGATAACGTCGACGCAACGCACGCCTTGCTTGCCGCTGCGAAGGCCGCGGGCGTCACGCGCTTCGTTTACACGAGTACGCCGAGTGTCGTTTACAACGGACTCGATCTCGCCGGTGCGGATGAATCCCTGCCGCTCACGACGGCGTGCCCGAGCCCCTATCCGCTGACGAAGGCGGAGGCGGAGCGCGCCGTGCTCGCCGCCAACGGGGAAGGCTTCGCCACGGCGGCGCTTCGTCCGCACCTGATTTGGGGCGTGGGCGACCCGCACCTTGTGCCCCGCGTGCTCGCACGGGCTCGAGCGGGGCGTCTCCGCATCGTTGGCGACGGAACCAACCGCGTCGACATGGTCCATATCGACAATGCGGTCGAGGCGGAGGTGTGCGCGGAGCGCGCGCTCGATCCTGCGCGCGGGGCGCCGGCCGCCGGGCGGGCTTACTTCATCACCAACGACGAACCCGTCGTGCTTTGGGAGTGGATCAACGCCTTGCTCGTCGCGCTGGGCGAAAAGCCGATCACGCGCCGGATCTCCCTCCCCGCCGCCCTTCGCATCGGCGGCGTGTGCGAGGCCGTGTGGCGGATGCTGGCGCTCAAAGGCGAGCCGCCGATGACCCGCTTCGTCGCCGCCGAGCTGGCGAAGGACCACTGGTTCTCGATCGCGGCCGCGCGCCGCGACTTGGGCTATGTGCCGCGGGTCTCGATGGCTGAAGGCACGGCCGCGCTTGTTGCCTGGTATCGAGCGCGGGAAGGAGGCGTGCAATGACCGGCCGCGGCACGCTTGTTTCCTCCGCGTTCGCGATGGCCGCCATCGTGGTCGTATCCAATGTTCTCGTACAGTATCCGCTGAACGCCTGGCTCACGTGGGGGGCGTTCTCGTATCCGGTCGCTTACCTCGTGACGGACGTCTGCAACCGGGTGCACGGTCCCTCCCTGGCACGCCGCGTGGCCTGGGTCGGATTTGCGACCGGACTCGTGCTGTCCGGCATCCTCGCGCCCTGGCGCATCGCGATAGCCTCCGGCACGGCCTTCATCGTTTCACAGCTGCTCGATGTCGCCATCTTCAACAAGCTGCGCGCGGCGAGCTGGTGGAAGGCCCCCCTGCTCGGCTCGGCGGCTGCCTCGATCGTCGACACCGCGATCTTCTTCGGCCTGGCGTTCGGCGGCACCGAGATCAGCTGGCTGCACCTCGCCGTTGGCGACCTCGGCGTAAAGCTCGCGATGGCGTTCGTTCTCCTTCCCCCGTATCGCCTGCTCGTAGGGCGCCTGGGCGGACGGGCGTCGACGGTGGGTTGACGGAGCGGCGACTCATTCAGTCGCCGGAAAGACGGACAAGAGTGTCCGTCGTCCAACGTTTTCCTGACCGGTATCCTGGGAGGACGGACACTCCTGTCCGTCTTTCCGGTAAAGGTCACGCTCTCCGCTGACGCACGGCCTCGAAAAGCGTGATGATCGTCGCCATGGCCACGTTGAGCGAGTCGGCCTGGCCGGTCATGGGGATGCGGACGCGGGCGTCGGCTTCCTTCAGCCAGTAGTCGCTCAGGCCGTACTGCTCGCTGCCCATCACGAGGGCGAGCGGGCCGCGCAGGTCCGTGTCGGTGTAGAGCGCCTCCGCGCCCGGGGTTGTCGCCACGGAACGGATACGGTGTTCGCGCAGCCAGGGGTGGACGTCTGCGCTCGCCGCGATCGCGACCGGCACGGAGAAGAGGACTCCGGTGGAGGCCCGGACGACATTGGGATTGAAAAGATCGGTGACCGGATCGCAGACGATCAGGGCGTCGACACCTGCCGCATCCGCGCTGCGCAGGATGGTGCCGAGATTGCCCGGTTTCTCGATGGCCTCGACCACGAGCAGGAACGGGGTGGGTGAGAGCTTCAGGTCTGCGAGACCGGTGCGCCATTGGGGGGCGACGGCGAGCAGGCCGTCGGGCCGTTCGCGGTAGGCGACCTTGGCAAAGGCCTCCTTTGAGAGTTCGAAGAGACGGGCGCCGGCGGCCTCGGCCTGGGCCAGGAGGGCGGGCTCGTTCTCGCCCAAGTACCAGTCGGGCGCGAAATAGAGCTCGGTGAGCGTCACGCCCTTTTCGAGCGCCCTCCGGATTTGGCGGTATCCCTCGACGAGGAAGACGCCGGCCTCGTCGCGCGGACGGCGGTCGCGCAGCTTGACGAGCTGCTTGATGCGCGGGTTTTGCAGGCTGGTGATGCGTTCCGGAGCGTGGGCCACAAAGAGTGACTAGGCGGCGCGAAAAGGATTGGGAACCCTTAGTTTTTGTGAATTTTGTGCCTCTCCGTGGCTAAGAAACGCTTCAACGACTTTCCCTTTCGTTATCACGAGGAGATCGAACTGGAGATCTCCACGCTGACCAATCTCGGCCTCGGCCTGGGGCGGGTGGCGCTTCCCGGGGAAGCGGAGGCGCGATGGGTGGTGATGGTGCCGTTCACGTTGCCCGGCGAGCGCGTGCGGGCGCGGGTGTATCGCAACCAGAAGAACTTTTCCGAGGCCGACCTTATTGCGGTGCTGACCCCGTCGGTCCACCGGGTCGATCCGCGCTGTCCCCTGTACGGCCGCTGCGGGGGCTGTCAGTACCAGCATCTCTCCTACACGGAACAGCTCAAGTGGAAGCAGCGCCAGGTCGGCGAGCTGCTCAAACACATGGCGGGGATCGAGTTTCCGGTGAACCCGGTCATCGGTTCGCCGAGGGAGTACGGTTACCGGTCGAAGATCACCCCACATTTTCACGCACCGCGCGAGGGCGAGGCAGGGGAATCCCTTCCGATCGGTTTCCTGCGCCAAGGCACGCGTTTCGAGCTGGTCGACGTGCCGCGGTGCGAGATCGCCACGGAGGCAATCAACGCGCGCCTGCCGGCGGTGCGGACGGGTATTCGCGAGGGAATCGCCGCCGGCAGGTACACGCGAGGAGCGACGGTGTTGTTGCGCGACGCGGGCGGTGAGGTGACGACGGACTATGACGAGATTGTCACGGAGGCGGTGGGCGAGCTGAAGCTCCGCTTTCTTGCGCGCGATTTTTTCCAGAACAATCCCTACATTCTCCCGTCCTTCACCGGCTACGTGCGTGGCAAGGCGCAGGCGACGGGAGCGCGGTTCCTGGTGGACGCGTATTGCGGCAGCGGACTCTTCGCGCTCAGTTGCGCTCCGGCGTTCGAACGGGTCGTGGGCATCGAGATCAGCGAGAGCTCGGTGGCGTTCGCGCGGCAGAACGCCGCCGCCAATGCGATCGGGAACGCCACCTTCGAGGCGGGCGATGCCGGGGCGATCTTTGCCGGCCTGACCTCTGCCCCTGCCGAGACAGCCGTGATCATCGACCCGCCTCGCAAAGGCTGCGACGAAGCCTTCCTGCGCCAGCTCTTTGCGTATGGTCCGCGCGCCGTGGTGTACGTTTCGTGCGATCCGGCCACGCAGATGCGCGACCTGCGGCTGTTTACGGAGGCGGGGTACGCGTTGGAGGACGTTCAGCCCTTCGACCTCTTTCCGCAGACGCGCCATCTCGAGTGTGTGATGACCCTGCGCAAGGGTGACGTCTGACCCGGGCGTTGCAGACGCACCGCAAGCGTTTCAACGTGATCGTTCCGCCATGACCGCATCTCTTCGTAATCTCTACGACCTGCCGCGCTCCGAGCTGAGCGCGCTGGTGACCTCGTGGGGGTTCAGTCCGGTGCATGCGGCGCGATTGTGGAGTTATCTTTATCGGGAAGGAGTGGCCTCGGTTGCGGACATGGCTGCATTGCCCTTGCGCGTCAGGAGCCGCCTTGAGGCGGAAACGACCCTTGGTCTCCTGCCGGTGGCGCGGGAGCAGCGCTCCTCGGACGGGTTCACGCGAAAATACCTGCTTTCGCTTTCCGACGACGCCCGCATCGAGACCGTGCTCATGCGCTATAGCGGGCGTGTCACGGCCTGCGTGAGCTCGCAGGTGGGGTGCGCGATGGGCTGCGTGTTCTGTGCGACGGGGCAGATGGGATTCTCGCGCCATCTGAGCACGGGGGAGATCGTGGCGCAGGCCTTGCACGTGGACCGGGTGTTGCGCGAAACGGCGGACGAAGGTCCGGCGCTCGCCGAGGCCGGGCACCCCTCGCCGCACCATCGTCACGAGCGGTTGCGCAACATCGTGCTGATGGGCATGGG
>CAYOSX010000033.1:0-23201 GCA_964406745.1 uncultured Opitutus sp. | reverse complement strand
AGATGTCGTGGTGCGGCGGAGGCGAGATCAGGGTGACGCCGGGCACGGAGTAGCGCAGGCGCGCGATCAGCGGCGTGATCTTCGTGCCGGGCAGCTGGCCGCCTTCGCCGGGCTTGGCGCCCTGGGCCATCTTGATCTCGATCTCTTTGGCGGAGGAGAGGTAGGCGGCGGTGACGCCAAAGCGGCCGGACGCGACCTGCTTGATGGCGGAGTTGGCGTTGTCACCGTTGTCACGCACGTTGAAGCGCTCCGGATCTTCGCCGCCTTCGCCGGAGTTGGACTTGCCGCCGATGCGGTTCATGGCGATGGCGAGTGCCTCGTGCATCTCGGGCGAGAGCGCGCCGAGGGACATGCCGGCGGTGGTGAAGCGCTTGCGGATGTCTTCGATGCCCTCGACCTCATCGAGCGCGACCGGCTTGGCGGCGTCGAAGCGGATCTTGAGCAAATCCTTGAGGGCAACCGGGGGATGCTCGTCGGATTGGTTCTTCCACTCCTGGTAACCCTCAAAGGTGCCCGCTTTGACGAACTTGTTCATCGAGGCGACGATCTTGGGGTTCCATCCATGGAACTCGCCTTCACCGCGCTTGTTGACGCGATAGTATCCCTCAGGTTGGAGGCTGGGCGCGGTCGCCTGACCCACGGCATCCGGGTCTGCCGGATCAAGCGCCGGGAAGGCGCGGGCATGGCGGCGGAGGGTTTCTTCGGCGATGTTGACGTAGTCGATGCCGCCAATTGGCGACGGCGTGCCGGTGAAGCATTCCTCGATGACCTTGTGGGAGACGCCGAGGGCCTCGAAGATCTGCGCACCGCGGTAGCTGTGCAGAGTGGAGATGCCCATCTTGGCCATGATCTTGAGCAGACCGGCGTCGATGGCGTTCTTGTAGTTGATGCGTGCCTGTTCGGGTGTGACCGGCTTGCCGGTCTTGCCGCCCGTGGCGAGGTCGCTGACGACCTGGAGGGCGAGGTACGGGTTGACGGCGTTGGCGCCAAAGCCGAGCAAGCAGGCAAGATGGTGGACGTCACGGGCTTCGCCGGTCTCGGCGACGAGATCGCATTTGAGGCGCAGGCCGGCGCGAACCAGCTGCTGGTGAACAGCGCCGACGGCAAGCAGCATCGGAATCCCGGTCTTCTCGGCCGAGACGCCGCGATCGGAAACGATGAGGACCTTGGCGTTGCCGTTTTCGACGGCGTCCTGGGCGCGACGGGCGAGTTCCTTGACGGCGGCCTCGAGCCCTGCCGGACCGGAGGCGGTGTCGAAGAGGGCGGAGAGGCGAACGACACGGTTCTTGAGGAACGACACGTCGAAAAGTGCGGCGACCTCGTTGTTCTGGAGGACCGGAGAGTCGAGCTCGGCGAAACCGCTCGTCTTCGGGAACTCCTCGAAAAGGCCAAGGCGGCCACCGAGGTACATGGTGAGCGACATGACCGCCTTTTCGCGGATCGAGTCGATCGGTGGATTGGTGACCTGCGCGAAGAGCTGCTTGAAGTAGGTGTAGAGAAGGCGCGGCCGGCGCGAGAGGACCGCGAGCGGCGTATCGTCGCCCATGGAGCCCGTGGGTTCGACTCCTTCGGCGAGCGGGGTCAGCACCATCTCCTGCTCGTCTGTTTCGTAGCCGAACGCGATCTGCGGCGCGAGCGGGGCGGCCTCCGACTCCGCGGAGGCGGGCGTGCCGGCGGACTTGGCGAAGGCATGCAGGTTGACGAGGTGTTGCTCGCACCACTGCTTGAAGTGCGGTTCCTTCGTGAAGCGGGCCTTGATCTCCTCATCGTGGAGGAAGCGCTTTTCGGCGAAGTCGACTGAAATCATCCGGCCCGGGCCGAGGCGGCCAGCCTCCACGACCTTGCCGGGGAAGTCGTGCACGAGACCGGCTTCGGAGGCGAGGATCACGTAGCCGTCATCGAAGATCTTGTACCGGGCGGGACGCAGGCCGTTGCGGTCGAGGGCGGCGCCGATGACGCGACCGTCGGTGAAGATGATCGCGGCGGGGCCGTCCCACGGCTCCATCATGCAGGCATGGTAACGGAAGAAGGCGCGCGCTTCGGGGGAGAGTTTCTTGTCCTTTTCCCACGCCGGAGGCATCATGAGCATCGACGCATGCAGAGGACTGCGGCCGCCCAGCGTGATGAGCTGAAGCGCGTTATCGAAGGTCGCCGAATCTGACGTTCCCGGCTGCACGAGCGGCTTGAGGTCGTGGAAACGTTCACCCCAGACGCCGTAGGCCGTGGAACGCTCGCGGGCGCGCATCAGGTTGCGGTTGCCGCGGATGGTGTTGATCTCGCCGTTGTGCGCGAGCATCCGGAACGGGTGGGCAAGGTGCCAGGTCGGGAAGGTGTTCGTCGAGTAGCGCTGGTGGAAGATCGCGAACGCGGTGGTGAACTTGGGCGACTTGAGATCGCTGAAATACTTCCGGATCTGGGCCGGTGTGAGCAGGCCCTTGTAGACGATCGTGCGCGAGGAGAACGAGCAGATGTAGAAGCCTTCGATCTTCGCCTCGATCACCTGACGTTCGATGGAGTTCTGGGCGAGGAAGAGTTTCCGTTCGAATTCGTCATCACTGATGGCCTCGTCGGGGCGGGCGACGAGGGCTTGGAGGATGAGGGGCTGGGTCTCAAGCGCCTTGCGGCCGAGGCAGGAGGAGTCGGTGGGAACATCGCGCCAGCAAAGGAAGACGAGGCCCTCGTGCTTGACCGCCTTCTCAACGATCTTCTTGCAGGCAACCTGTGCGGACTCGTCCTCACGCGGGAGGAACATCATGCCGACGCCGAGATCCACGTCGCGCAGGAGGGTCTTCTTCTTCTTGGCGAGGGTCTCGCGGAACAGCTCGACGGGGATCTGCGTGAGAATGCCCGCGCCGTCGCCGGTGACGGCATCCGCGTCAATGGCGCCGCGGTGAGCAAGGGCTTTGAGGGCCGAGACCGCGCGGTTGACGACGTCGTAGGTACGTTCGCCGGAGAGCTTCGCAATGAAGCCGACGCCGCAGGCGTCATGCTCCTGATCAGGATGATACAGGGGGGACGGGAGGATCTTGGCCATGGGAGAAAAGGAGTGGAATGCGTTGAGGGAGAAGCCGGGAGGCCGGTCTGTGAGGGCAAAAAAAGGGCCGGTGTCTCGTTCGCGAGAGCCGGCCCCTGGGCTTGAGTGGTACGGGAGCGCCCTCGGCGATCAGAAGAAGCGGATCGTTTTCGAGGCCATTTTGGCGTGTTCCTCGTCCGAACACGCCGCGTTGGTGGGCGAGTCGGGAGAGACGTCGTTCGGTTTAACGAGATCGTTGGAGAGCAGATAGTTCTCCACTTCCTCCCCGGAGACGTCGGCGAGCATGACCCCGTCGATTTCCACGCAGGGCGACAGCGGCTGGCCGGATTTTTGGACCATCTCGGCGTAGTTGTCGCGGTTGTTGATGATGTCGATGTCCTCGTAGGCCAGGTTGTACTTGCGCATGATGGCGCGTACGCCGTTGGACCAACCGCAGTGCGGCTTTAGATATGCGAGGATCTTCATGGAAAAAGTGAAGTTACGGACAAAAGCGGGGCAACTTATAGGAGGCGAATTCCTGCATTCAAGAGAAAGGTTGGACAAATTTCAGCAGGAGTTGGGCCGCGCTTCAAGGGGCCACGCGAGAACGGGGACGCAGCCTGTAGCAGACGAGACGAACACGCGCGAAACCTGCTGCCATTGGGGCATTTTCAGGATTGATGAGTCACTGGCGATGTTGGGGCGCGTGATGCAGGTGCCGTCGGTTTGCGGACCCAGGTTCGCGGTTGCCCGCTTAGCTCCGTCCCCACCTTTTCGCTAGCAGCGGGTCCGGAGCTTCTCTATCCACGCCGCCATGAAGGTCCTCGTCACCGGCGCCGCCGGCTTTATCGGCTACCATGCCTGCCGCCGGCTCACGGCGTCGCGGCGGTGCACGGTGCTGGGCGTGGACAATCTCAACGACTACTACTCTGTCGACCTGAAGCGTGCACGCCTGGCGCAGTTGGCGGATGCGAAGGACTTTCGGTTCATGCAGGTCGATTTGGGCGATGGGGAGGCGTTCAACGGACTGCACACGCAATTCAAGCCCGACTATGTCGTCCATCTCGGCGCGCAGGCGGGGGTGCGGTACAGTTCCGAGAACCCCGCGGCCTACGTGCATAGCAACGTCGACGGGTTTCTCAACGTACTCGAAGCGTGCCGCAGCCGGCCGCCAAAGCATGTGGTTTTCGCCTCATCGAGCAGCGTGTACGGAGCGGGCTCGCGGGTGCCGTACTCCGAGGATCAGCCGGCAGATCGTCCGGTTTCGTTCTACGGCGCGACCAAACGCAGCAATGAGCTCATGGCGCACAGCTACGCTCACCTCTACGGGCTCAACATCACCGGACTGCGGTTCTTCACGGTGTACGGTCCCTGGAGCCGCCCGGACATGACGCCGGTGATTTTTGCCAAGGCAATCTGCGAGGGGACCCCGCTCAAGCTGTTCAACCATGGACGCAATCTACGGGACTTTACGTTCGTTGACGACGTGATCGACGGCCTGCTCAAGGTGCTTCTCTACCCGCGAACCCATGAGCAGCAAACCGCGGATCGCGCGGCCGGCGGGCCTGACGCGCCGTATCAGTTGTTCAACATTGGACACAACCGGCCGGTGGAGATGCAACTCTTCGCCCGGATGCTCGAGGAGATGCTCGGCCGCAAAGCCGCGATCGAGCTGCTCCCGCCGCAGCCCGGCGACATGGTGGAAACCTGTGCGAGCCTTGAACGCATCCAGTCAGCCTACGGGTATTCCCCGAAGGTGACGCTCGAGGAGGGCCTCCGGCGCTTCGTCGAGTGGTTCAAGCACTACTACGGATATTCGTGAGCCCGGACGCGGCGATGCCGCGGCGCGACTTTTCGCATGAAAACCATCCTGCTACTGGTCGCGTCGAACATCTTCATGACGCTCGCTTGGTACGGGCACCTGAAGTTCAAGTTTCTCGAGGGTAAGTCGCTCGTCTGGGTCATCCTCGTATCGTGGGGCATCGCATTTTTCGAGTATTGCCTGATGGTCCCCGCCAATCGCGTCGGCTACTTCAACGAGGGGTTCACGGGCTATCAGCTCAAGATCATCCAGGAGGCGATCACGCTGGGTGTCTTTGTTGTGTTCGCGTGGTTCGTGTTGAAGGAGAAACTCACGTGGAACTACGCCGTCAGCTTTGTTCTGATCATGGGCGCAGTCTACTTTGCGACGGCGTTCAAGCCCGGCGCAACGCCGGGCCCCTGACGTTTTGACACGATCGTCCCGGCGGCGTTGTTTTCGGGTGCAGCGAAGCCGGGGCTTGCTTCCGCGACAGCGAGCGACTCAGGTTTCTGTCGCATCTCCGGTGCCGGCGAATCACGACCCGGCGCAGCCCTTTCGCTGCAGGTCCGGATTTTTGCGTTTCGCCTCGGTTCGCTTTCACTCGTCATCTTTCACCATGTCCAAAGCCTCCCCCGCCAAGTCCGCCACCGCCGCTCCCGCCGTCGCTTCACCCGACGTTGCCGCCCGCAAGAACGTCGAACTCGCCGTCAGCGCCATCACAAAACAGTTCGGCGAGGGCTCGATCATGCGATTGGGTGACAATCACAAGATGCAGGTCGAGACCGTCTCCACGGGCTCCCTCGCGATCGATCTTTGCCTGGGTGGCAAAGGACTCCCGCGGGGGCGCATCATTGAGATCTACGGTCCCGAGTCGTCCGGAAAAACCACCTTCTGCTTGAGTGTCATCGCCGAGGCTCAGCGTCGGGGTGGTCTTGCCGCCTTCATCGATGTCGAACACGCCCTCGACCCGAAGTATGCACGCGTTGTGGGAGTCAAACTCGACGACCTGCTCGTCTCCCAGCCGGATAGCGGCGAAGACGCGCTCAACATCACCGAGACGCTCATCCGTTCCAACGCGATCGACGTCATCGTGATCGACTCTGTCGCCGCGCTCATTTCGAAGCAGGAACTCGATGGTCAGATGGGCGACGCGACCGTCGGCTCCCAGGCGCGCCTCATGAGCCAGGCCATGCGCCGCCTGACCGCGGTGGTCAGCAAGACCAAGTGCATCTGTATCTTCACGAATCAGATCCGTGAGAAGATCGGCGTCATGTTCGGCAGCCCCGAGACCACTCCTGGCGGCCGCGCGCTGAAGTTCTTTTCCTCGATCCGCATCGACATCCGACGCAAGGACCAGATCAAGACGCCTGATGGCAAGGTCGTGGGCAACCGCACCAAGATCAAGGTGGTGAAGAACAAGATCGCCCCGCCGTTCACCGAGTGCGAATTCGACATCATGTACGACGAAGGCATCTCCCGCGTCGGCTCGCTCATCGATCTCGGCATTGAGCACAAGATTCTCGAGAAGAAGGGCGCATGGATTTCCTTCGAGGGCGAGCTCGTGGGCCAGGGGCGCGACGCCGCCAAGCAGGCCCTGCGCGACAAGCCCGCGTTGGCGGAAACGCTCAGCAAGGCCATCATGGCAAAGGTGAACGTCACCGGCGGCGCCACGGTTACGGGCAGCGAGCCTGTCGAGTAGGCATTCGCAGGGTTCCCAAGAAACGCTGTCTCGGGCACCATTCTCCGCCGTACACCACCCTGCCCTCGTCTCGCGTTTTCATAACGCGAGGCGCCAAAGGGATTGCCGTTGGCATTCAGGCGGTTAGCGGTTGTCGCACCATGGCTGCGTCCACGTATGTGATGGAGGAGTCCAAGGCCGGCCCGCCGGGCGGCGAAAAGGCGCCGGCGTTTCAGGTGCGCGGTCTGAGCAAGACCTACGGCACCGGCCATGCCGCGGTGCACGCGTTGACGGGGGTCGACCTCGACCTCTACCCCGGGGAACTGGTTGTGCTGCTCGGGGCCTCGGGTTCGGGCAAGTCCACGTTGGTCAATATTCTCGGCGGACTTGATTCCCCCTCCGCAGGCAGTGTGTTGTACCGCGGATGGGATCTCGCGCGTGCGGACGAGTCCGGTCTTACACGCTACCGGCGTGACGTGGTTGGTTTTGTTTTTCAGTTCTACAACCTCATCCCCAGTCTGACGGCCCGGGAAAACGTCGCCTTGATCACCGAGATTGCGCGGCGGCCGATGCCGCCGGAGGAGGCGCTGGCCCTTGTGGGCCTGACACCGCGGCTCGATCATTTCCCGGCCCAGCTCTCCGGTGGTGAACAGCAACGCGTGGCCATCGCGCGCGCGATCGCCAAACGCCCCGAGGTCTTGCTGTGCGACGAGCCGACCGGCGCCCTCGACGTGCGCACCGGCCTTACCGTCCTCGAGGCGATCCAGCGCATCAACCGCGAGCTCGGCACACTGTCCGTCATCATCACGCACAACGCCGTGATCGCGGAGATGGCCGACCGGGTGTTCACGCTGTCCGACGGTCGTATCCAGAGTTTAACGACAAATGCCGTCCGCAAGCCCGTTTCCGGGCTTGCCTGGTAGGCCGCCAAGGCCGCATGAGCCATCTTGACCGCAAACTCCTGCGTGATCTGCGTGCCTTGAAGTCGCAGGCGCTGGCCGTCGCGATGGTGATGGCCTGCGGGCTGGCGATGATGATCATGACGCGCAGCCTGATCCGTTCGCTGGATGCAGCCCGCGACGGATATTATGAGCGGCACCGCTTTGCCGACATCTTCGCCTCGTTGAAGCGCGCGCCGAAATCCCTCGCCGAACAGATCGGCGGGATCCCCGGCGTCGCGACTGTGCAGGTGTCGGTGGCCATGCAGGTGACGCTTGACCTGCCCGGCATTCCCGAGCCGGCGATCGGATTGATCAACTCCCTCCCCGACCGCACCGAGCCGGTGTTGAACCTTCCGTATTTGCGGATCGGCCGGCCGCTCGATGCAACCGGCCGCAACGAGGTGCTCGTGGGCGAAGCGTTTGCCGAGGCGCACGGACTGAAGCCGGGCGACGCGGTTTCTGCGATCCTCAATGGACGCAAGGTTCCCTTGCGCATCGCGGGCGTCGCCCTTTCGCCGCAGTTTGTCTTCGAGGCGCCGCCGGGCGCCGCGTTGCCCGACAACCGCACCTTCGGCGTGTTCTGGATGCGCGAGGAGGCGCTCGCGGAGGCGTACAATCTCGAGGGGGCCTTCAACACGGTCGCGCTGTCCCTGGCGCCGGGCGGGCGTGAGCGGGCGATCATCGCCGAGCTCGACCGGTTGCTGGAGCCGTATGGCGGCCTCGGCGCCTACGGGCGCAAGGATCATCCGTCGGATACGCGCGTCGCCGACGAGATCCGCGTTCTGCAAGGATTGTCGTTTGGGTTTCCCCTGGTTTTTCTCAGCGTGGCTGCGTTCATGACCAACGCGGTGATGGCCCGGCAGATCACGTTGCAACGCGAGCAAATCGCCATCCTCAAGGCTTTCGGATTCACCGGCCGCCAGATTGGCCTGCACTTCCTGAAATTCGCGCTGGTGATCGTGGCCGTCGGCACGGTGGCCGGTGCAGTCGGGGGCGTGTTTCTGGGGAGCCAGCTGGTGGGCATGTACCATCAATTCTTTCGGTTTCCACAGCTGGACTTCGAGCTCGCGGCCGGCGCACTCGTGGCGGCCGCGGTCGCGAGTGGGGCCGCGGCAGTGGTCGGGGTCGCGGGAGCGGTCCGCCGGGTGATCGCGCTCGCGCCGGCGGAGGCGATGCGTCCGGAGCCGCCGGCGAGTTTCCGGCCGGCGTTCTTCGAGCGGGCGGGCCTTGCGCGTGGCTTCAGCGTCTCTTTCCGCATGGCCCTGCGAAACCTGGAGCGCAAGCCGGTCCACGCCGCCCTGACCTGCGCCGCGCTTGCGCTGGCCACCGGCATTCTGGTCATACCGAATTCGTTTCGAGACGGCATCAGCCACATCCTCGATTTTCAGTGGGACCTCTCGCAACGGCAGACTGTCACCGTGTCGCTGGTTGAACCCGGGCCGGTGCGAGCCTTGCATGACTTGAAAGCGCTGCCCGGTGTGATCCATGCGGAGCCGTTTCGAGGCGGGCCGATCGAGCTGCGAGCGGGCAACCGTTCCCGCCGGCTCGGGCTGTCGGGCATCCCCGCCGGCTCCCATCTCAATCGTGTCATCGACAGTCGGGGGCGGGAGATCGTGCTCCCGCCGCAAGGCTTGGTCCTGTCGAAGGCCCTCGCGGACGGATTAGGGGTGGAGCCGGGTGACTCCGTGCTGCTTCGCGTTCTTTCGGGAAAGCGGCTGGAGCGTGACGTTCTCGTCGTCGCGCTGGCGGAGGATTTTGCCGGCATCGCGGCGTACATGGACATGGAGGCGGTGAATCGCCTGCTTGGCGAAGGTGACCGTATGAATGGCGCGAGGCTCACGGTGGCAGGCGGGCTCTGGCGCGATTTTTTGCAGGCGATCAAGAACACGCCGCAGGCCTCGGGTGTGGTGATCAAGGAGGCGATGCGCGCGAGTTTCCGCAAGACCACGGCGGAGAGCATCGGCTTGATCCAGATGATCTACCTTACGTTTGCGACGGCCGTGGCGTTCGGCATCGTTTACAACAGCGCCCGCATTTCTCTGTCCGAACGTGCCCGGGAACTCGCGACGCTGCGCGTGCTGGGTTTCAGCCGCGGGGAAGTCGGGGCCGTTCTTGTAGGGGAATTGGTGATACTGACCTTGATCGCCCTGCCCTTCGGCCTGATTCTCGGTTCCGCCATGGCCAAAGCAATCCTGACGACCGTCAATACGGAGACGGTCCGGCTTCCGCTGATCCTCACACCTTCCAACTATGCCTTTGCGGTGCTCGTCGTGACGCTCGCCACCGCGGCGTCGGCCACGTTTGCCTGCAGAAAACTCAACCAGCTCGACCTTGTTGGCGTGCTGAAAGCGCGCGATTGATCTTCCGGCCCTCCCTTGACCCATGACTGAACCCACCTCCCCTGCCCCCGCCTTTGACGGCGATGCCCCCGCTGCTCCGCGCAAACGACGCTGGCTGCCCTACGTCGGGGGGCTCGTGTTGATCGCATTGATCGTGGCCGGACTGTGGCCGCGGCCGTTGCCCGTCGAGACGGTTGAGGTCGTGCGCGGGCCTTTACGCGTGACGGTGGATGACGAAGGTCAGACGCGCGTTCGCAATCGTTACGTCGTATCGAGCCCGGCCGGCGGTCAGCTTCGTCGCATTGATCTCAAGCCCGGAGCGCTGGTGGAGGCCGGCAAGACAGTCATCGCCATGCTGGAGACCGGAGGTCCCGATTTACTCGATTCGCGCAGCGTTGCCCAGGCAGAGGCGCTCATCCGTGCGGCCGAAAGCGCGCGCGAGCAGGCCAAGGCCCAGCAGGACCGCGCCTCGGCGACGCTGGCGCTCGCCCGCGCGGAGCTGGCTCGGGCGCGCATTCTTGCGGACCAGAATGTGATCCCGGTGCAGGACCTGGACATCGCGTTGACCCGCGAGGCGACCGCAGCCCAGGAGGCACGCGCGGCAACGTTTGGAATTCAGGTTGCGGAGTATGAGCTGGAACAGGCACGTGCGGCTCTCGGACGAGGAATCCCGGGTGCGGAGGCGGCGACGATTCCCATCACCTCCCCGGTCAGCGGAAGGGTTCTTCGAGTGATGCAGGAAAGCTCGCGCAGGGTGCCGGCGGGTTTTCCGCTCCTGGAGGTGGGTGATCCGACGGACCTTGAAGTGCGGATCGAAGTTTTGTCGCGCGATGGAGTGAGGATCTCGCCCGGGGCACGGGTGCTCTTGGAGCAGTGGGGCGGCGAAGAGCCACTTGAGGCGCGTGTGCGACTCGTGGAGCCGGCGGCATTCACAAAGATCTCCGCGTTGGGGGTTGAGGAACAGCGGGTCTATGTAATTGCAGATTTCGTGGATTCCGTGGAGACGCGTCCGACGCTGGGAGACGGGTATCGGGTTGAGGCGCGGGTCGTGACTTGGGAGGGCGACGATGTCCTGCTCGTCCCGGCGGGAGCCTTGTTCCAGCAAGCGGGGGTGTGGCAGACGTTCGTTGTCGAAGGTGCCCGGGCGCGGCGTCGCACCGTTTCCCCCGGACGCACCAATGGCATCGAAACCCAGATTCTCGACGGCCTGACCGAAGGCGAGACCGTGATCGTATATCCGGGAGATCGCGTGGAGGACGGCGCCCGCGTTCGGGGAATCGTGGTTTCGGACGGTCGTTGATCGACTCGCAGGATTTCCCTTTGCGCTTTGGGACGGCGCGGGGTTGCGTGGCGGAATGGGTTCCGTTGCTGACACGATTGCTGCTCTTGCCACGCCGGTGGGCACGTCGGCCATTGCGGTGGTTCGCGCAAGCGGACCGGCCTGCAGGGCGCTCGCCGCGGAACTGATGGGTCAGCTTCCGCCTGCGCGCATGGCGGTGCATGTCGATTATCGTGATCGCGAAGGCCGGCTGGTGGACGACGTGCTCGCCACATTCTTTCAAGGTCCGCATTCATACACGGGGGAGGATTCGTTGGAGATATCCTGCCACGGGAACCCGTTCATCGCGCAAACACTGCTGGAGGACCTCTTGAAACGAGGATGCACGCCTGCGGAACCGGGCGAGTTCACGCGTCGGGCATTTCTTAACGGGCGCCTTGATCTCACCCAGGCGGAAGCCGTGATGGACCTGATTCATGCGCGGAGTGAACGCGCCTTGGCGGCGGCCAACCGGCAGTTGCGTGGTGGCTTGGGGAGCCACTTGGCAATCCTTACGGACGGATTGCTGCAGGCACTCGCGCAGATTGAGGCCTACATCGATTTTCCGGAAGAGGATCTGCCCTCAGAAGATCGGGCACGCGTGGGCAAGGAGGTTAGCGACGTTCTACGTGGAACGGAGCGTTTGTTAGCCACCCAACACTACGGAGAAGTACTGCGCGACGGGCTGAAGACGGTGATCGTAGGGGAGCCGAACGTAGGGAAGAGTAGTTTGTTGAATCGTTTGGTTGGACGTGATCGCGCGATCGTCAGTGAAGTCCCCGGGACCACGCGGGACTTTCTGGAAGAACGTGTGGTGATCGGGCCTCACTGCCTTCGACTCATCGACACGGCGGGGTTGAATGCGAATCCGGAGCGTTTGGAGCGATTGGGTATGGAAAAGACGCTCGAGCGCTTGGTGGACGCGGATCTCGTTATACTCGTAGTGGATGCAACGAAGCCGGTTCCTCTGCTGCCAGCTTCGGTGCACGCTGCGGTGGATGCCAGGCAGTGGGTGCTGGTCCGCAACAAGTCGGATCTGCTCGCTGGCAAGGCTTCCGCTCCCCTGCCCTCTCCGTGGTCCGATCTTGTTGCCGTCAACGTGTCGGCCCTGACGGGCGAAGGCATCGAACGACTTTCGGAGATAATCATCAATAAGGCGGATATTTTCGGATCGGGCCTTGGCGCAGAAGGTCTGGCGGTCAATGCACGTCACGCGGACGCGTTGCGAAGGGCAAAGGAATGCTTGGGGTCGGCGGGCGAAAAGCTCGGGACTGAAGGTCCTATCGAATTAATTGCCAGCGACTTACGTGGGGCGTTGGACGCGTTTGGGGAGATCGGCGGCCGGATCGACAACGAAGCGATGCTGGACCGGCTCTTCGCGAGCTTTTGCATCGGAAAGTAGCACCGCTTTTGGTGGACGCGGATGGACAAGGACGACGTTCGCTGCTTGAAGGCGGACCCACGCGTCTTGGTACGAGATGATCTTCAACGAAGAGCCTTACGATGTCATTGTCTGCGGAGCCGGCCACGCCGGCTGTGAAGCCGCGCTCGCAGCTGCGCGCATGGGCGCGTCGACCCTCCTGTTGACGGGCAACTTGGACACGGTGGCGCAGATGAGCTGCAACCCGGCGATCGGGGGGCAGGCGAAAGGCCAGCTGGTACGGGAGATCGATGCTCTTGGTGGGGAAATGGCTATCAATACGGATCTTACGGGAATTCAGTTCCGGTTGTTGAACGAGTCAAGGGGACCGGCTGTGCAATCTCCAAGGGCGCAGTGCGACAAGAAAGCCTACCAGTTTCGGTTAAAACACACTCTGGAGCTCCAGCCCAATCTGCAGCTTTTTCAGGCGACGGTGACGGGCTTGGTTTACTCGAATCAGCGCGTGACCGGGGTGAGAACAAACCTGGACCTGGAGTTTCGTGGGCGCGCAGTCGTGGTCACAACTGGGACTTTCCTTCGAGGCCTCATGCATATTGGCCAGAACAAGAATGAAGGAGGACGCTTGGGCGACTTCAGCGCGAAAACGCTCTCGTCAAGCTTCCTGGATGCAGGGATCGAGCTGCAACGACTCAAGACAGGGACGCCCCCTCGCCTCTTGGGCCGAAGTTTGGATTTCTCCAAGATGGAACCCCAATGGGGAGATGCCTCCCCTACTCTTTTCGCGTTTCATGACACCCGTCAGGACGCAGGCCTGTTCCACGTGGAACAAACACGAGAAGAGCGCTTGGGCTGGGCGCCGGGCACCAACCAGGTCGCCTGTTGGATGACCTATACCACGCCCGAAACGGCGCGTTTGGTGCGCGAGAATCTTACTCGGTCGGCAATGTACTCGGGAGAGATCGAAGGCGTTGGTCCTCGTTACTGCCCGAGCATCGAAGATAAATTCGTGCGGTTTGCTGACAAACCGCGGCACCTCCTCTTCCTTGAACCTGAGGGACGTGCCACGAACGAGTTTTACGTCAATGGGCTTTCGACCTCGCTTCCATTCGATGTGCAACTGGCGATGGTGCGCAGCGTCCCAGGGCTGGAAAACGCAGTTCTTCTTCGGCCCGCCTATGCTGTGGAATATGACTTCGCCCCTCCAACGCAGCTATTTCCTTCATTGGAATCGCGGAAGGTGGAGAATCTCTTCTTTGCTGGCCAAATCAATGGCACGTCTGGATACGAGGAGGCTGCAGCTCAAGGGTTGGTGGCCGGGGTAAACGCGGTGCGTAAGGTTCGGGCTAAGCAACCGATGCTGATTGCACGTCATGAGGGTTACATTGGGGTGCTGATCGATGATCTCGTCACCAAAGGCACGCGAGAGCCGTACCGAATGTTCACGAGTCGCGCCGAACACCGTCTTCTCTTCAACCATGGAAGTGCCGAACTGCGTCTGGCGCACCATGCCTCGGCCCATGGATTGATTGGGCATGATCGTATCACGCGCATCGATGACAAGCGTCGTAAGATCGAGCATTGGATCGGAGTGCTCGAGCGCGAACGCTCAGCGGGCGGGCAGGGGACTTGGGGGGAAAAAATACGCCGGGGCCTGACGACGGGCACTCTCTCCCCGGAGGCGCTCCCTCAGGCATTTCGCGACCTGCCCGATGCGGTGCGGCAGGAAGTCCTCTATCGGGTAAGCTACGCGGGTTATCTGTCCCGGGAAGAGCGACAAATCACGAAACTCAAGAACGTTGAAGCCATCCGCCTGCCGGTGGACTTGGACTACCTCCAGATAAAAGGTCTACGGCGCGAGAGCGCGCTGAAGCTGGCGGAGTTCCGTCCGGACAACTTGGGCCAGGCGAGTCGAATCAGCGGCGTAAATCCCGCCGACATCAGCATCCTGATGGTCCTGATGGAGGCTCGCCGAAAATAGGCTGGAAAATGGAAGTCAATAGATCATTCGATTTCGTAAAACAATCTTTATTAAGCATTAACAGACCTACTCGGTCGGCGTATACTTCGATTTCAGTTCCTCCGAGCAACTGCCAGATCCGCCCGTTTCTAGGGAGATGAGACGATCACGTGCCGTTGTAACATTTGTGAAACATCGGGGCTTTTCGCTGGGAGAGGCGCGTTGATCGCTGTAGTGAGTGGGGTATGACAGAGGCGAAGCCGAAGCGAATTCTAGTGGTGGACGATGAGTCCGATGTAACGGAGTTGGTGGCCTATCACCTGAAGTCGAAAGGCTTTCAGGTGGAGACGGTCAATGATCCCAACGGCAGCATCGGCGCAGCACGATCCTTTGTGCCCGATCTCGTTATTCTCGACGTCATGATGCCCGACCTGAACGGCATCCAGATTTGCCGGATGCTGCGCGCCGATCCGAAGTTGAAGAATGTCCCCGTGATCTTCCTCACGGCCAAAGCGGAAGAGAACGACCGCATTCAGGGTCTTGAGCTCGGGGCCGACGACTATATCTGTAAGCCATTTAGTACCAAAGAATTAATCCTGCGCGTTCAGTCCATCATTCGCCGCATCTCGGAAGCGGTGCCCGAGGAGCCCAAGCGTCTGCAGGTTGGCCAGATCGTGATCGAGGTCGATCGCCATGAAGCGTTCGTGCACGGGAACAGGATCGAGTTGACCGCCACCGAGTTCAAACTGCTCCGGCTGCTCATGGAGCGACGGGGGAGGGTGCAGACGCGCGAACATCTCTTGATCAACGTCTGGAACTACGAAACGGAGATCGAGACGCGCACTGTGGACACCCATGTTCGCCGCCTGCGCGAGAAACTCGGTTCCGAATCTGACTGGATCGAGACGATCCGTGGTGTTGGATACCGCATGGCAGAGCGCAAGGCGGTCGAGTCTCCGGCTTGACGGCGACGGCTCTTCGTCCGTATCGCCGCATTCGGCATGGCCACTTTCCTTGCGATTCTCTTCGCGCTCGCCTTGGCCGCGGCGCTCCTGAAGGTGCGGCGTCATCGGGCCGCGACCCAACGCCTCCTGCAGGCAATTCAGCGCAAGCAGCCGTTTTTACGCGAGGACCTGCCCGGAGACTCGGGCCCTTCGTGGGATGAACTGTGCACGGCCACCAACGGTCTCATCACCGAGATCGGCCAGCTACAGCAGCAGAGGTCCGGCCAGCTGGCCCAGCTCGAAGCCACCTTGGGTTCGTTGCAGGAAGCGGTGCTGATCATTGATTCCAACAACTATATCATGTTGGCGAATAAGGCCTTGCAGGCAATATTCCCACGGGCGACCGATACGATAGGAAATCGTCTGGAGCTCGTCTTGCAGAGCTCCGTCTTTCTTGGACACGTGGAGACGGTTCGGCGAGGCGAGGCGAAGCCTCAGCACGAGATCGAGTTTGTGGATGGTCCGAAGTCGATCTGGATCGAGGTTACGGGGACAGTCATCCCGCCGCTGAGCGGGCAGAAGGGGCCTTGGGTTTTATTCGTGCTGCACGACATCACCCGGCAGAAAAAACTCGAAGCGGTGCGCAAGGATTTCGTTGCCAACGTTTCCCATGAACTGCGCACGCCCCTCAGTGTGATCAAAGGCTACGTCGAGACCCTCGTCGATAGCCACCGGGAAATCCCCATCGAGGATCGGGAGCGCTTCTTGCGAACCATCCAACGGCACACCGAGCGTTTGAATTCCCTTTTGGAAGATCTGCTGGTGCTTTCACGACTCGAGTCCATCAACCCCGGCTTGCGCCGTGAATCCACCTCCCTTGCGGACCTCGTGCACGGCGTCATCGAAGACTATCGGGCGCGTCCCGCTTCGGCGGAGCATCACCTCGTGGTCGATGTCGACCCCGCGATCGATGCCTTGTTGATCGATCCCCTCAAAATCACTCAGGTTCTGGAGAACCTGATCGACAACGCCCTCAAATACTCGGCGAAGGGTTCGAAGATCGAGGTGACGGCCAAGCTTCATGTCAATGAAGTCGAGGTGAGCGTTCGCGACAACGGAGCCGGCATCCCGTCCGAGGACCTTCCGCACATCTTCGAGCGGTTCTATCGTGTCGACAAGGGGCGCTCCCGCGACAAAGGCGGCACCGGCCTCGGCCTGAGCATCGTCAAGCACATCGTCCAACTACACGGGGGCAAAGTGCGCGTCGAGAGCACGCTGGGGCAGGGGACGTCGTTCTTTTTTACGCTGCCGGTCAGAGAGGCTTTTGCGTCACAGAAACCGAAGTAGGAGAGCGCGGAGGCGCACGGTTGCCGCGCTTGGGTGGCGAGGTGCAGCACTTCCGCGCCTGCGCGCTGTTCTCTTGAGGCGGGGGAGATGGGTTTCCTGTTGTGCGTGGCCTCGACGCCTTCCATACCGCGGGGAATGCCGCTGGAGCAGGCCCACACTCTTCATCAATCACGTCTGGATACGTTGCGCCCTCAACTCAATGAGTGGCTGAAAGGACGCGAGCGGGTGACGCTCGAGATTGGTTGTGGCCACGGGCATTTCCTGACCGCGTATGCACAGGCGCATCCCGAGGAGTTTTGCCTGGGAGTCGACCTGCTCGCGGATCGTTTGGTGCGGGCTGGGCGAAAGTCGCGCCGACTCGGGCTGGAGAACATTGCCTGGACGCAGGCTGAAGCCGGCTTGCTGTTGGAAGCCCTACCGGACGAAACCCGCTTCACGGGGACCATCTTCATCCTCTTCCCCGATCCGTGGCCGAAACGTCGTCATTGGAAACATCGCATAATCAGGCCCGATTTTCTGTCTGCCCTTGCGCGGCGGGCAGCCGTCGGCGCTCGTCTCTGCTTTCGTACTGACCATGCGCCCTATTTTCTAGCTTCTACAGAAATCCTTCGGACGCATCCGGAATGGCAGCTGGCGCCCGAGGCTCCCTGGCCTTTTGAGCAACCCACGGTGTTTCAAACACGGGCTGACAATTACGAGTCCTGGATGGCTCTCCGGCGATAAGCGTGGCGAGCTTTGCGAGCGCCCGGACTTATTGTTCCATCCCTCGGGAATACCGACCATTTCGGTGGTTGACGGAGAATCCGGCGTTTGCCTAGGTGGAACCTTTCAAAATCTCCCACGATCTTCCACGCGTCCATGTCCCGGGTATCTAAGTTCCTCACGTTTGCGCTGCTTCTCAGCAGTCTCGTAGTGCCGGCGCAGGCCGCGGTGGACGCGAGTGCGACCACGTTCGAGATTTTTGGTCTCCCGGTGACCAACAGTATCATTACAACGTGGGTCGTTGCCATCACCTTGCTGGTGGTTGTCAGGCTCGCCATTGGAGCGCGCCCCAAGCTGGTTCCAGGTCGGGGCCAGGCAATGATCGAAGGTTTGATCGACGGTGTGAAGGGCTTGGTCGAGCCGATCGTCGGCAAGAGGACAGCACCGGCTGCGCTCCCGCTGCTGCTCACGCTTTTCGTCTTCATTCTGATCAATAACTGGTCCGGCCTCCTTCCGGGCGTGGGCACGATTGGCTTGGAGCGGCATGCTCCGGATGGCTCGCATTACTTTGAGCCGTTCATTCGTCCCTTCACCGCCGATATGAACGGGACCATCGCGCTCGCGTTGGTGGCGATGGGAGGCTGGTTTCTGCTGATTATGCGGTATGCCGGGACCAAGCTTATCCTCCATGATCTCTTCGGCAACAAGGCGGACAAGAGCGAGGTGCCCGCGGTCATCTATTATTTTCTTACGCTGATCTTCTTTGTGGTCGGCTTGATTGAAGTCATCTCCATCGCCATCCGACCGGTCTCCCTGTCCTTCCGACTCTTCGGAAACGTTTTTGGCGGAGAGAATTTGCTTCACGGTACGATGTTCGTCTTTCCCTTTTACTTCCTCGAGCTGCTCATCGGCCTTGTCCAGGCGCTCGTTTTCACCCTGCTGGTCAGCGTATACATCGGCCTGATCTGTAATCACGGCGACGACCATGACCATGATCATGGTCATGCGCCGGCCGACGGCCACGCGGCACACCCGCCGGCTGCTCATTAAACCCTTTACCGTCGGGAGCGTGCCAACGAGTGCGCACGATGGTTTCAACCAACAAATACATCCACGAACATGTCCCTCCTCCTCGCTGCAGTTGAAGGAAGTCTCCACATCGCGATCGGTGCCGGCTCCGCCGCCATTGGCGTAGGCCTAATCGGCACGAAGGCCGTTGAGGCCGTCGGCCGCAATCCGGGCGCCTCGGGCAAGATCCTCGTCCAGTCCATTCTGGGTATGGCTCTCGCCGAAGCCGTCGCGTTTTACGTGATCTTCCTCGCTTAAGTTCCCTCCCGGCGCGCGTCGGTGACGACGCGCGCCATCCTTTCTTTCCGCTGCTCCTATGAACCTGCTCCTGGCCGCGACCGACGCTTCCACCAAGCTGCACAACCTGCAGTCGCAGTTTGGCATCGAAGGCAAGTACCTGCTTATGCAGGTCATCAGCTTCTCCATCCTGGCCTTCGTGCTCTACCGGTTCTTCTTCAAGCCGGTGCTCGCCACGGTTGACGAGCGCGCCAAGACGATCGAGGCCGGGCTCAAATACGCCGAGGACACCAAGGCACAGCTCGCGTCCGCTCAAGAGCAGAGCTCCGCCATCATCAAGCAGGCACAGGCTGACGCGACAAAGTTGATCGAAGAGGCGCGCAAGACAGCCAAGGAGTTTTCCGAACGCGAGACTGCCGCCGCCACCGAGCGCGCCAACGCCCTCATCACCAAGGCTCAGCAGGCCATCGATCTCGAGCACAAGAAAATGCTCGATCAGGCCCGCACCGAAATTGCCCGTCTCGTGGTCGCCACCACGCAACGCGTGCTCGCCAAGGAACTCACCGACGCCGAGCGCAGCCGCTACAATGAAGCGGCGGCCCGCGAACTCACCGTCGTCTGACCCCTCCCATGCGCGGCTCCAAGCAGATCCAGCAACTTGCCCGGCAGCTCTTTTCATTGAGCTTGGTCGACGGAGTGGTCTCCGCCGAGCGGGTCGCCGGTGTTCTCGAGTACCTCGAAAAACACCCTCCCGCCCAACCCCTCCCGGTGCTTAAGGCGTATCGTCGTCTGATCGCGACCGAGGTTGCAAAGGGTCAGGCCGTCGTCGAGCATGCCGGCCCGGTGGCCGAGTCGCTGCTGGCCTCGATCGAGGGCGCGATGTCGCAACGTTATCGTCGGTCCGTGACGGCCGTTTCGAAAGCGCGCCCGGAATTGCTAGCCGGCCTGCGTGTGCGTGTCGGGGACGATGTTTACGAGTCCTCCGTCGCAAGCCAGCTCTCCAGCCTCTCTGTCTGATCCTTTCCCTTTCTCAAACCCGTCCAAACCCTCCCGCCGCATGAGCACGGTTCTCGAACAGATCGAACAACAGATCGCCAAGCTTTCCAGCAAAGCTGTCCGCAAAAACACCGGAATCATCCGGACCGTCGCCGATGGCGTGGCCAAGATCGACGGCCTTTCGGATGTGATGTACAACGAAATGGTCGCCTTCCCGGGTGGAGCGATCGGCATCGCGCTCAATCTCGAGCAGGACGAAGTCGGCTGCGTGGTCCTCGGTGACGTTTCCCAGCTGAAGGAAGGCGACGAGGTTACCACCACGGGCAAGCTGCTCTCCGTCCCCGTCGGCAAGGCGCTCCTTGGCCGCGTGGTCGATGCGCTGGGCAATCCGGTCGACGGCAAGGGCCCGATCGAAGCCCGGGAGACCTACCCGGTCGAGAAGATCGCCCCGGGCATCATGGTGCGCAAGTCGGTCAACCAGCCGCTTTTCACGGGCATCATGGCCATCGACTCCATGATCCCGATCGGTCGTGGTCAGCGCGAGCTCATCATCGGCGACCGCGGCACGGGCAAGACCACCATTGCGATCGATACGATCATCAATCAGGCCAAGATCAACAAGGTCGGCCTCGCGAGCGGTGATCCGAAGTTCCGCCCCGTTTACTCGATCTACGTCGCTGTCGGTCAGAAGAATTCCAACATCGTTCGCACCATCGGCGCCCTCGAGGCAGCCGGTGCACTGGAATTCACGGTGATCGTTGCCGCCCCGGCCGCCGACAACCCCGCCAATCAGTACCTCGCGCCCTACTCGGGCGCCGCCATTGGCGAGTGGTTCATGGAGAACGGCATGGATGCGCTCATCGTCTATGACGACCTTTCGAAGCACGCCGTCGCCTACCGTCAGATTTCGCTGATCCTGAAGCGTCCCTCCGGCCGCGAGGCGTATCCTGGTGATGTCTTTTATCTGCACAGCCGCCTGCTCGAGCGAGCCGCCCGCCTCGACGGCAAGGGTTCGCTCACCGCGCTCCCCATCATCGAAACCCTTGCCGGCGACGTCTCGGCTTACATTCCAACGAACGTCATCTCGATCACCGACGGTCAGATCTTCCTTGAAACCGACCTCTTCAACCAAGGCATCCGACCCGCGGTGTCCGTTGGTCTCTCCGTTTCGCGCGTGGGGTCCTCCGCGCAAATCAAGGCCACCAAGCAGGTGGGCGGCAAACTGAAGGGTGAGCTCGCCCAGTTCCGTGAACTGGCCGCCTTCGCCCAGTTCGGTTCGGACCTTGACGCCAAGACAAAAGCCCAGCTCGACCGCGGAGCCCGCATCGTCGAACTCTTCAAGCAGCCCGCCTTCAACCCGATCCCAATCGAACAGCAGGTCGTCACGCTCTGGGCCATCCAGAAGGGTTACTACGACGGCCTCGACATCAAGCGGGTCACCGCTGCCGCCGTTTCCATCCGCGAATTCTTCGCCACGCGCAAGGACGCCCTCCTGACGGAGATCCGCTCCAAGGCCGCACTCGACAAGGACCTCGAAGCCAAGATCGAGTCCGCGATGCAGGAGTGGAAGGCCACCTTCGCCGGCTAAGTGGAACCCCCGGTCGCCTGAAACCTTTTCGGTCACCGGACCCTCACCGCTAATCCATGGCCTCTACCCGCGACATCCGCCGGCGCATCAAGTCGGTCAAGAACACCCGCCAGATCACCAAGGCGATGGAATTGGTGGCTGCGTCGAAGATGAAAAAGGCGCAGCAGGCCGCCCTTGCCGGCCGGCCCTACGCCCAGCTCATGGCCGACATGCTCGCGGCCCTCGCGAGCCGGGTCGACGAGACGCAACACCCGTTCCTCGTCCGGCGCGAGGTGAAGACCCGTGGTATCCTTTTAGTCACTACTGACAAGGGTCTGTGCGGCCCGCTCAACGCGAACCTTTTCAAGCTCGTCACCGAGATCAAGGCGCCGGCGAAGTACTTTTCGATCGGACGCAAGGGGACCCAGTTCCTCGCGCGCACGCACCGCGATCTCGTGGCGGATTTTCCCGTTCAGGACCGCGCCCCGTTCTCCGAGGTCAAGGTCGCCGTCGAGTTCATGGTCAAGCAGTACCTCGAGGGTGTGATCGACACGATCGAGGTCATCTATCCGCGTTTCAAGAACACGCTCGTGCAGGAGTCCTTGATCCGCCCCGTCCTTCCTCTCGGGAGCGTGAAGGCGTTTGTCGATTCCCTGAACGCCGACACCGGCACGGTGCGCGATGCACGTCATGACGACCGGCAGATGCTGTTCGAGCCCGGTGCGCAGCAGGTGTTGGAGGCGTTGATCCCATTCTACGTCAACCGTTACATCTACCAACTCGTCCTCTCGGCCCGCGCCTCCGAACACAGCGCCCGCATGGTCGCGATGAAGACCGCCAAGGACAACGCCACCAAGCTGCTCGGTGAACTCACGCTCGAGTATAACAAGGCCCGCCAGGCCGCCATCACCCAGGAGATCCTCGAGATCGCCGCCGCCTCATTCTCCGAGGCCTGACCCGCCCAGCCGGATAATTTCCAAAACCCGCCTCCATTCCCTCGCTCATGAGCAACATCGGTAATATCGTCCAGGTCATCGGCCCCGTCGTTGACGTCCAGTTTGCGGATAACGCCATTCCGCCTATTTATCAGGCGCTGACCGTCGACTTCACCGTCTCCGGCAAGAAGGAGCTCCTCACCCTCGAGATCCAGCAGCACCTGGGTGGCGGCGTCGCCCGCGCCATCGCGATGTCCTCGTCGGAAGGCCTGAAGCGCGGTATGGAAGTCGTGGATACCGGTGCGCCGATCTCCGTGCCGGTTGGCAATGGCGTGCTCGGCCGCATTTTCGACGTCACCGGCGCGCCCGTGGACGGCAAGGGCCCGGTCGCCTTCGAGAAAAAATATCCGATCCACCGGCCGGCTCCCGCTCTCGTCGACCAGGATACCAAGGCGCAGATCCTCGAGACGGGCATCAAGGTCATCGATCTGATCTGCCCGTTCATCAAGGGCGGCAAGGCCGGGGCCTTCGGGGGCGCCGGCGTCGGCAAGACCGTCGTCATTCTTGAGCTCATCAACAACATCGCCAAGGCGCACGGCGGCATGTCCGTCTTCGCCGGCGTGGGCGAGCGTTCCCGCGAGGGCAACGACCTCTACCACGAAATGTCGGAGGCGGGCGTCATCGACCAGAAGGACCTGTCCAAGTCCAAGGTTGCACTCGTCTACGGCCAGATGAACGAGCCCCCGGGCGCCCGCATGCGCGTCGCGCTCTCGGCCCTCGCGATGACCGAGTACTTCCGCGACGAGAAGAACCAGGACGTGCTGCTCTTCATCGACAACATCTTCCGGTTCTCGCAAGCCGGCTCCGAGGTGTCCGCGCTCCTTGGCCGCTCGCCGTCCGCCGTCGGTTACCAACCGACGCTCGCGAACGAGATGGGCATTCTCCAGGAACGCATCACCTCGACCAAGAAGGGTTCG
>CAYOSX010000032.1:0-23267 GCA_964406745.1 uncultured Opitutus sp. | reverse complement strand
CGCCCATGTTCTCGTAGGGATCCGGAAGCTCGACTTCCTTGGCGACGGTCACGCCGTCCTTGGTGACGGTCGGGGAGCCGAATTTCTTGTCGATGACGACATTGCGGCCCTTGGGACCGAGGGTCACCTTGACGGCGCGGGAGAGGAGCTCGACGCCCCGGAGGATCTTGGCGCGCGCGGATTCTTCGAACAGGAGTTGTTTGGCTGCCATAATGATTGAGTCTAAGTTTTTAGTTTAAGTTGAAGGAGTGTGCGGGGGGGGGAACTCAGGCAATGACGCCGAGGATGTCGTCTTCGCGGACGAGCGTGTACTTCTTGTCCTCGAGTTTCACCTCGGTGCCACCGTACTTGCTGATGAGGACGCGGTCGCCGACCTTCACTTCGAAAGCCTGGGCCTTGCCGTTCTCATCCTTCTTTCCCGTGCCAAGGGCGATGACCTTGGCCTCCTGGGGCTTTTCCTTGGCGGAGTCCGGGATGATGATACCGCCGCGGACCTGCTCTTTTTCTTCGATGTGCTCAACGAGCACGCGATCGCCGATGGGCTTGATGTTAACTTTAGCCATATGGATGGATGTTTTGGGTTGGAGGGTTGTTTTGGTTACTTTTCTCGTAACAACGTCAGCCCGCCACGGCACGCGGCGGGCTGACGAAATTAACAGAAATCACTTCTTGTCTTTGCCGTCGTCGACGACTTCGAAGTCCGCGTCCACGACGTCGGCTTTCTTCTCGGTCTTCTTCGGGGCGGGTTCAGACTCCGCGCCGGCTTCCGGGCTCGCGGCTTCGCCGGCCTGGCCTGACTGGGCGGCTTGGGCGTAAAGCTCCTGGCCTACCTTGCCGAGGTTCTCGATCGCAGCCTTCATGCGATCGGTGTCGTTGGACTCGAGGTCCTGCTTGGCGCTGGCGAGGGCGGACTCGATCTTCGACTTGGCTTCGGCAGGAAGCTTGTCGCCCGTTTCCTTGAGCGTCTTCTCCAATTGGTAGACGGCGCTGTCGAGCTGGTTGCGGGTTTCAACCGCCTCCTTGCGCTTCCGGTCTTCCTCGGCGTGGAGCTCCGCTTCCTTCGTCATCTTCTCAACCTCGTCTTTGGAGAGGCCGGAGGAACCTTCGATCTTGATCTTGTGTTCCTTGCCCGTGCCCAGGTCCTTCGCGGAGACGTGAAGAATGCCGTTCGCGTCGATGTCGAACGTGACTTCGATCTGCGGCGCACCACGCGGCGCGGGCGGGATGCCATCAAGCTTGAAGGTGCCGAGTGTCTTGTTGTCGCGGGACATCGGACGTTCGCCTTGGAGCACCACGATCTCCACGCCGGGCTGATTGTCAGCATAGGTGGAGAAGACCTGCGTCTTCTTCGTCGGGATGGTGGTGTTGCGGGAAATCATCGCGGTGGACACGCCGCCGGCGGTCTCGATGCCGAGCGTGAGCGGGGTCACGTCGAGCAGGAGCACGTCGCGGACATCGCCCTTGAGCACGCCGCCCTGAATGGCGGCGCCGACGGCGACGACCTCATCCGGGTTCACCCCTTGGTGCGGCTGCTTGCCGGCGAGCTGCTTGGCGATCTCCACCACCTTCGGCATGCGGGTCATGCCACCGACGAGAACGAGTTCATCGATCTTGTCGGAACTCAGCTCGGCGTCCTTAAGACAGCTCTTGAACGGCGGAATGCAGCGCTCGAAGAGCTTGTCGCACACCTGCTCCATCTTCGCGCGGGAAAGCGTAAGATTAAGATGTTTCGGGCCGCTCGCGTCGGCGGTGATGAACGGGAGATTGATGTCGACCGACTGCGTTGAAGAGAGGGCGATCTTGGCTTTCTCAGCCTCTTCCTTGAGACGCTGGAGAGCCATCGGATCCTTGCGCAGATCGATGCCTTGCTCCGCCTTGAAGCTTTCGACGAGCCAGTTGATGAGCGCCTCGTCCCAGTTGTCACCACCAAGATGGGTGTCACCGTTGGTCGCCTTCACTTCAAAGACGCCGTCGCCGATTTCGAGAACGGAGACGTCGAACGTTCCGCCACCCAAGTCGAACACCGCGATCTTCTCGTCCTTCTTCTTGTCGAGACCATAGGCGAGTGACGCCGCCGTGGGCTCATTGATGATGCGGAGGACCTCGAGGCCTGCGATCTTGCCGGCGTCTTTCGTGGCCTGACGCTGCGCGTCGTTAAAGTAGGCGGGCACAGTGATCACGGCCTGCGTGACCTTTTCGCCAAGATACGCTTCGGCGTCGGCCTTGAGCTTGCCGAGCACGAACGCGGCGATCTGCTGGGGAGCGTACTGCTCCGTCTTGTCGCCCACCTGAACCTCGATGTAGGCGTCGCCATTCTTGCCCTCGCTCACCTTGTAGGGGAGATTCTTAGCCTCTTCACGAACCTCGGAAAATTTGCGGCCGATCAGGCGCTTCGCGGAGAAAATGGTGTTGCGCGGATTCGTCACGGCCTGACGTTTCGCAGCCTGACCCACGAGACGCTCACCCGTCTTGGTAAACGCCACGATCGACGGCGTGGTCCGCGCTCCCTCCGCGTTGGGGACGACCACGGGCTCGCCGCCCTCCATGAGGGCCATGCAGGAATTGGTGGTGCCAAGATCGATACCTAGAATACGGCTCATGCCCTCTTCTAAGCAATGCATGTGCCTCGTGGTTCAATTTTTCTTAAGACACTCTACCTTAATTATTAAAAATACTATCCAACCTCTTGCGCACGTCACCGCGTTCGTAGATCGCGCCACCGTGTCCCAGCTCATGACACACCTACGGGTCGGGCGAGACAGGCTGAATGTCACACCTCATTCCGGCTGAAGCATCAGGTTGCATGCGCCGAATCGGGTCGTACGTTGCGCTCATGGAAATGGAAATCGTGCTGCCCGACGAAGTCGCGGTGATGACGCTCCCGGAGATCTCATTTTTCCCCCAAGCGTTGTTACCGCTTCATATTTTCGAGCCACGTTACCGCCATATGCTTCGCGACGTACTTGCGGCGGATCGTCTTTTCGCGATCGCCGGGATCGATCCACGCACGTCCGAAGCCTTCGAGCCTCCCCACCGCGTCGCCACGGTGGGCATCGTACGGGCCTGCCAAAAGAACGAGAACGGAACATCCAACCTTCTCCTGCAAGGCCTCGCCCGGGTGGAGGTCCTCGGCATCGTAAGCGAAGAGCCCTATCGAACGATTCGCGTGCGCGCCCTGACCAGCGAGCCCGGCGCAGACGCCGAGGAAAATCTCCGGCTTCGCACTGGCCTCGCCCGGCTGATCGCATTGAAACAGCGACTCGGCGGCAGCATCCCGTCCGACTTCGCCCGATTCCTGCGCACGATCGAAGACCCCGAGACCTTCGTCGATCTCGCCGCCTTCAGTCTGTGCGAAAATCCCGGCTTGAAGCAGAAGCTCCTGGAAACGCTTGATGTGCACGAACGGCTCCACCTGTTTGCGCAGCACCTCCGCGAAGAGATCGACGCATTGAAACTTCGTCGAAAACTGCAGGGCAAGTTGCCGGACGAGTCGATCTCGGACAACTAACCGGCCTGTCCGCTGGGATCAGATCTGGAGCCGATGGCCGGGATTGAACCGGCGACCAGCGGTTTACGATACCGCTGCTCTACCACTGAGCTACATCGGCAGTCGCAGAAATGCGGAAGAAACTCGCCCTGCCCGGGAGCGCAAGCCTTCATTTTCCTCCCGTGCCTCCGCTGCCCACCGAGCTTTTCGATTATCCGCTTCCCGCGCACCTGATTGCACAGACGCCTGCGCCCAAACGTGACGCCTCGCGTCTCTTGGTCGTCGATCGCGCCAACCGGACCGTTTCCCATCACACGTTCACCGACCTTCCGCAGTTTCTTCGTCGCGGCGACATCCTGTTTCGAAACAACGCAGCGGTGTTCCCGGCACGGCTCCACGCCCATCGTCCCAGCGGCGGCTCCGTCGAGTGCTTCCTTTTGCGACAAGAAGCCGGGCCCGATGCCAACACTTGGTGGTGCCTCCTGCGTCCGGGGAAAAAGCTTCCTCCGGGGTCTACCTTCGCCCAACCCGGCGCGTTTGAGGGAACGGTGCTCTCCAAGCAACCGGACGGCGCCGCCCTCGTCCGCTTCAAGACGCACGACGACGAAGCGATCACGGCGGTCGCCAATCGACACGGCGACGTCCCTCTCCCACCCTACATCGAGCGCCCCGATCCTTCAGCCAAGCGCGAAGCGGACCTCGAACGCTATCAGACCGTTTACGCAAATCGTGCCCGCCAGGTGGCGGTGGCCGCGCCCACCGCGGGCCTCCATTTCACGCCAGAGTTACTCGACCGGCTCGCCAGCGACGGTGTGGGCACGGCCGAAATCACCCTCCATGTTGGTCTCGGCACCTTTCGGCCGATCACGACCGAACATATCGAGCAGCACGAGATTCACCGGGAGATTTACGAGCTCCCCGTCGACACCCAACGGACTTTGTTCTCCCCATCGGGACGTCGCGTCGCGGTCGGCACAACCTCGGTGCGCTCGATCGAAGATTTTCTGGAGCACCACGAGGCCCCTGTTGACACCACCCATCTGGCCGAAGCCGGGATCTTTATCTACCCGCCACGGCGTTTTCGCGGAGTCGACGCGCTCATTACCAATTTTCATCAGCCGCGTTCAACGTTGCTCTGCCTTGTCTCAGCTTTCCTCACACCGGGATCGGCCGACGGGATCCACTGGCTGAAGGAGATCTACGCGGAAGCCGTCGCGCGAGAGTACCGCTTCCTCAGCTACGGGGACGCCATGCTCATTCTCTGAGTCTGACCGTAAAGTGCATCGCCAGGTTGCGCGGCTGACGTCCTTGCGCTCTGTTCCGGCGCCGGTCACCGGTCACATGAGATTCCTTCCCCTCGCACTTCGAGCCTGCTCGGCCCTGCTCCTCGGCGGCATCCTGACGTTCTGGATGCTCAACGGGGCACATCGCGGGTGGAACATGGACCGGGTGCCCATCGAGAAAATCGACGAGCTCACCGGCATCGCCTACGTGGAGTACGAGGATCGATTCGTTCCCGGCATGGAGTTTCTCGGAGCGGGCGTTACCGCCTCCGCCGTGCTCTTCGGGCTGTCGTTTTTTTTCCGCAAACGCGTTTCCAACCTAAAACCGTCATCATGAGCAAACACCTCACCTCCCTCCTCATCGTCCTGGCCCTCGCTGGCCAGGCAGCCGCCGCCGCGACGTCCTTCGACTTCAAGGATCCGAAGGGCGTGAACAACGTTCGGTTCGACCTCGACGCTCCGCTCGAGTCCATGTCGGGCACGGCCAATGGAGTCACCGGCACCGTCCTCTTCGACCCCGCAAACCCCACCGCGACCACCGGCAGGATCGTCGTCGCCGCCGATTCGCTCCGCCTGCCCAATGCACGCATGCAGGAACACTTGCACAGCCCGCAATGGATCGACGTCGCGAAGTACCCTGAGATCTCCTTCGAACTCGTCCGCCTCGATAACGCGAAGACCAGCGGCAACGACACGACGGCGGACGCCACCGGTAAATTCACCCTGCGCGGTATCACCAAGGAAATCACGGTGCCCGTGAAACTCTCTTATCTGCCTGACGCCCTCAGTCGCCGGCAGCCGAACGCCAAGGGCGACCTCCTGGTGGTTCGCGCAGAGTTCGTAGTCACGCGCGACGATTTCGGCATCCAACCCGGTCAGCGTCTCGATACCGTCGGCAACGAGATCAAGCTCTCGCTCGCCATCGCCGGGATCGCTCCCAAGCCCTGAGCCGGAAACCGACCTCTCGTTTGCCCGTCAAAGAGGGCCGCGCCACGCGCGGCCTTTTTTGCGTCCCTGCGTTTCGCCCGACGACGCCCTTTCATTTTCTGCAACAAGGGTTCACCCTGCGCACGATGACTCCCGATGACCTGCAAGCGCTGATCGAAGAAGCCACCTTCGATTTCACCATGGGTGAAAACGATGCCGCGCTCGAGAAACTCGGCCGCGCCACCCGCGAAGCGCCTGGTTCGTTCGAAGCATGGCACGCCCTGGCGGAGATCGCTTTCTCGCTGCGCCGCTTCGAGGACGCCCTTCATGCCGCCCAAAAGGCGCATGCCCTGCGCAACGACGATCTTTTCATCAACACCACCTTGTCCCGCATCTGGATGGAAAAGGGCGACAAGGCCATGGCGGAGAAATTCGGCGCCCAAGCCAAGATTCTCGGTTGGAAGGACCAATTGAAGAACCCGGAATCCCATCGCGACAACCTGGGTTGACCCCACCGGCCCGACCACCCGCCGCCAATCGCAAAGCTGAGGCGCTTGCGCTCCCGTTGACAGCGTTCCCTCCGCCTCCCTAGCCTGCGCCCGATGGATAAGCCCGCCTATACGCTGGAATTCGAGAAACCGCTGCGTGAACTCAGTGCGCAGCTCGACCAGTTGCGCCAGCAGTCCCTTGAAAACAACCTCGAGGTTTCCGCGGAGATCGAGGGCATCACTCGCAAGATTGAGGCCACCCAGAGAGACATCTATACCAGCCTCACCCCTTGGCAGCGCGTCCAGATCGCCCGACATCCGCGGCGTCCCTACGCACTCGATTACGTGAATCTGATCTGCGAGGGCTTTCAGGAACTTCACGGCGACCGTCAATTCAACGACGACCGTGCGCTCGTCGGAGGCACCGCCTTCTTCAATGGCGATGCCGTCATGATCATCGCCCAGCAAAAGGGACGGGAGACCAAGGAGAAGATCGCTCGCAATTTCGGCATGCCCCAGCCCGAGGGCTACCGCAAGGCGCTCCGCCTGATGAAACTTGCCGAGCGCTTCAACATACCTGTGATGACATTCATCGACACTCCGGGCGCGTATCCGGGGATTGGCTCGGAAGAGCGTCACGTTTCCGAGGCCATCGCGGTGAATCTTCGGGAAATGGCCATGCTGCGCGTCCCGACGCTTTCCGTGGTGGTCGGTGAAGGCGGCTCAGGCGGCGCGCTGGGCATCGGGGTCACCGATCGCGTGCTCATTTTCGAAAACAGTTACTACTCCGTGATTTCGCCAGAGGGGTGCGCCGCGATCCTCTGGAAGGACGCAGCCGCAGCCCCCAAGGCCGCGGAAGCCCTCAAGCTCGACGCCGCCACGCTCGAACGATTCGGCGTGGTCAACGAGGTCATCCCGGAACCGTTCGGCGGCGCCCACAATGACCCCGGGCAGGCGGCGAAGGCTCTGCGGTACGTCCTTCACAAACATCTGAACGACTTGCGCGATCTCGATACCGAGACGTTGCTCCAGGCCCGTTACGAACGTTTCCGTAATCTGGGCGAGTACGAGGAATCGGTGAAGACCCAGCTCGAGATCCAACCCGCAGCGACCGCCTGACGCCCTCAGGCCACACCGCGGCCCCCTCACGGGCGCACGGCCTTCCTCCACGCGGCCGGTTGGAGTCACCGGCCATTCAGCCCCGCACCACGAGCAGCTCACATCCTGCCGACCGTCTGGCCTCAGGATCGTAAGTGACCACTGCGCACGACAGCCGCACATCGCCCTCGGCAACGTCAAACTTCCGCGGCATGCCGTCGACAAAGCGCCCGATCACCGGCTTCACCTCGCGGCCCAGCACACTGGCGTACGGCCCGGTCATTCCGACGTCGCACATGAAAGCCGTTCCTTGAGGCAGGACGCACGCGTCCGCCGTCGGCACGTGCGTGTGTGTTCCCAAGACTGCCACGGCCCGACCATCCAGGTACCAGCCGAGCGCCTGTTTTTCAGACGTCGCCTCCGCATGAATCTCCACCAACGCGGCGTCCGCCGCCCCCGACCCCACCGTCCTCGCCAGCAGCGCATCGGCACCGAGGAAAGGACACTCGCCCTTCATGCCGACAAAGTTGCGTCCCAATAATGTGAATACCGCGAGACGAAAGCCGTCCTTCTCCAGAACGAGATGATCGCGCCCCGGACAGGCCGCCGGAAGATTAGCCGGGCGGCATACGCGTTCGAACTGGCCAATCTCCCCTTCCCACCCTCGCTGGTCCCAGACGTGGTCGCCCAAGGTCAACGCATCCACCCCCGCCCCGAGCAACTGCCGCGCGATCGAGCCTGTGATGCCCGCGCCCGCGGCTGCGTTCTCGGCATTGGCGATCACGAAATCGATCCGCTGTTCGTCGCGCAGGGCGGCGACACGGTCGGCAACGATCGTCCTTCCAGGACGTCCCACAATGTCACCGATAAACAGAATTTTGAGCACCCCGGGACACTGCCCGCAGCCTGAGAAACGAACCAGATCAATTTTCTCTGGAAGGACCGCGAGATTCCCGCCGGCCCATACCCGATCTTCATCCCTAAAAAAAGCCAAGGCCGGGTCACCCGAAGGCAACCCGGCCAGGTCCAGCTTCAACTAACAATCCCGGAAACGTTGGTTTCCGGGAACTTATATGGGCTAACCAAAGAACAGTCGTACAAGACGACGCCAGAATAGACCAAGGCACTGAAATCGGGTTCCACGCGCCCCGGAGATTTTTTTTGAACGATCTTTCACTCCGCGGAGCACCTTCTCCCACGCCAAACTCCCCAGGGGCGAAGGTCAGGAAATCCGATGTCGCCAGCGTCGCCCAATCCGTCTTTTCCTATCCCTCCTTCTTCTGCCTCCATGACGCCCCCCGCCCCCGCCAGAACCACTCCGTCCCCGCTGCCGGCCGCCCCCGCCGGTTCGCCGCCCAAGGTCGCTGACCTTGAGATCAAGGACGCCGCCCTGATCTTCAGTGCTGTCTGGCAGGAGCTCGAGGCTGAACGCGGACGCGAGAATCTGCGGTTTCCCAAGGAATTCATCCTCCTCGGTGGCGCGCCCGGCGCCGGCAAAGGCACCAACACGGGGTTCATCCTCAAGGCGCGCGGCCTCACGTGCCCGCCGATCGTCATGAGTTCGCTGCTGGATTCGCCCGAGGCGCGCCGGATCAAGGATGCCGGCGGAATGGTGGGCGACCGCGAGGTCGTGGGCATCCTGTTGCGCGAATTGCTCCGCCCGGACTTTCGCGACGGCTGCATTCTCGACGGCTTTCCGCGCACCAAAGTACAGGTCGAATGCCTGAAGCTGCTCGTGAACCGCATGCATACGCTGCGTAGCGAGTTTTACGATACGCCGCTGGGAATCCATTTCCGCCAGCCCACCGTGCATATCATGGTGCTGTTTGTGGACGAGAAGACCTCCGTCGAGCGCCAGCTGCACCGGGGCAACGAAATCAAGCTGCACAATGAGGAGGTGCGCCGCACGGGCATCGGCGAGCTGCTCGAGGAACGCGCCACCGATTACGACCGCACGCTCGCCCAGCGCCGTTACCGGGTGTTCAAGGAACAGACGTGGGACGCGCTCCAGTCGCTGAAGGAGACGTTCCATTACCACTTCGTCAACGCGCAGGGCGCGATCGCCGAGGTCGAACAAAACATCATCAAGGAACTCCAATACCAGAGCACCCTTGAGCTCGATCCGCGCACCAATGATCGCCTGCGCGTGATTCCCGTTGCCAGCGAGATCATCATCCACGCCCGTCAGGAAATGGTGAAGCGGCTCGACGCCTATGAGGTGGAGCACCGCGAGCTTTTCGCGAGGGTCGTCAGCTTTGTGGCCGACAAAATCATCCCGATCGTGCTGCGCCACGCGATTTCCGGCGTTGCACTCGTGAATACGGAGGACCAGGTGCTCGGCGACCCGCTCGCGCTGGCCATGTTGATCGATATCTTCTCGGAGCGCGGTTATCACGCGGCGGTCGACCTCCACCGCATCGAGGTTCCGGATAAATTCGACATCGCCACCGGCCAGATCAAGTGCCGCGTGAAAAAGGTCTACCGCATTCAAATCCGTTTCCAAGGCTCTGAAATCCGTCGCGGCTGACCCTGTGGGACGCGGACGGTGCCACCGCGAAGCGAGGTAAATTCACTCACCGGCCACCGCTCTCGCGTGGAAAACGCACCGTGACCTTGGTTCCTTCACGCGGCGCGCTTTCCAGTGCGAAGGAAGCGCCGACCTTGGACGCCAGCTTCTGCACCAGCACCAAACCGAGACCGAGGCCTTGTTGCTCGAACGTGTCGCGGTCGAACTGATGAAAGCTCCCGATCCGGGCAATCTCATCAGCCGACATGCCGCGACCATGATCCGTCACGGTGAACACTCCATCGGCTGACAATGCCACGCGAACGGGCGTCCCCTTCCTCGAGAATTCACAGGCGTTGTCCACCAATTCTTCGACAAAAGTCGACAGGAGACGCACGTCCCCCGGCAGAAGGCAGGGCGAGACATCGACGAGCGCATCGGCCGCCCGGCCATGCCGTTTGGCCACCGCCTCGACTTGCGTCGCGATGACATCCCGGACGGTGGCCGGCAGAACGATTGTCGTCCGCGGATTTTCGCCTGCCTCGGGATTGTCGAGATCGAGGATCGCCAGGTAGTTCTTGAGCGTGCGATGCAGGCGCCACCCCGAGCGTTCAATGCCATCAAGGATGTCGTTGAGTTCATCCTCGCGAAGTTGACGCAGATCGCCGCGAAGGATCTGGACCAGCCCAAGAATCCCTGCGAGCGGCGTGAAGAACTCGTGCGGCAGCGTGGAACGGAGGCTGGCCCGCAGATCGGCAATGAGTTTGTTCTCCACGCGCCAATGCACGTGGGCCCGACGAAGGCGGGCACTGACACAACGCGCGAGTTCCTCGAAGCTGAAGGGTTTCGGGAGGAAATCGTCGGCCCCGAGATCCATGCAGGACCGCGTGTTGAAGGTCTCCGTGTTGCCCGTCATGAGCACAATCTGCGTCGATCCAAGCGTGGGGTCTTCGCGCAGGGCCTGAAGAACCGTCCGACCGTCGGTGCCGGGCATGTTGATATCTGTGATAATGAGATCCGGCACGTGCTTCCGCGCGAGGATCAGGCCTTCGTCGCCATTGTCCGCTTCGAAAACCCGGTAACCCTCCAGACGAAGGGCGGCGCCATATGCGCCGAGGACGTCAGGGTCGTCATCGATCAACAGAATGCTCTTCCCTGTGGCCGGCACGCGCTCTTGGGACGAAGTCATCGTATGCGGTGACCTTCACCAAGCAGGTCCGCGCCCGACACACAAGCACGCGCGCTCGTCCCGGCACAATTTGATCGGAATCCGGACCTTTTCGCACACGGCAGGCGTCAGCATCGCCCGCGCCCCACCCTGTCACCATTCAATCAATACGCATCGCACCGTCCCGGGCTCTGCGATCATCAGCCGTCTCAGCGAATGTCGAACGACTGCCTGCTGAGGGGAAAGATCGGATGTCCCAGCCGCTCCGAACTGATGCGCTCGACCTGCAGGCCGACCGAGGGGTTGTGCGTCATGAAGCGCAGGAAGTCGCGCTTGTTGATCGCGAGGCAGCGCGCCGTGGTCCGTGCCTTGACGTCGGCAACGATGCGGCTGTTCTGCAACAACCCGATTTCGCCAAAAAACGCCCCGGGCTTCAGCACACGTCGGCGGCGTTTGCCGAGGATCACCTCAACCCGCCCTTCCTGCACAATGAAGAGCTCCCGCGTGTCCTCGCCTTTGCGGATGATGAGATCGCCTTCACTGCAATCGAGCGGAGTCGTCAACTGCACGAATCGCGCAAGCGCCTGCGGATGCCAGTGGGCGCAGAGCGAGAGTCGCCGCAGGAAGGGATGACGCACGGCCGACTGCTCGACGGCCTGGATGCCCAGCGGTTCGACCACCAGCTTGCGAAAATCCTCGATCGGCAACGCCAGATAACACAGCCGCGTGCGCGCCCGCGTGCGCACCCGTCGCTTCGGATCAGCCACGCGATGCGCACCAAAAAGCTCGTACTCCGCAAGGCGCCCCACGCGCTCGATGTGGCCGGTGGGTCCGTGCCGGTGCTGTTTCGCCTCACCGGAAATAATAAGGCCCACGACGGTCGGCTCCTCGTCGAAATCATCCAGCACCGTTCCGGAAGGAACCTGACGCACCACGAGGCGCCGCACCACTTCACCCTGCTGTTCCGGAGTCAGACGTCGATAAAGCGGAGTCTGCAAGACGTGTCCCAGAAGCGCACGTTCATCCAACTTTCCGTCAACGCGATATCGACGACGACGCCAGGAGGTGCGGAGGTGCGCCCGGAGGGCCTTCCCTCGCCGCCAGCTCCACCAGGCAATCTCCAGCAGAATAAGCAGGGCGACCACTCCCCCCACCCACACAGCGAGAATCATCCCCGCACTTTTCCAAAACTCGAGATCACGCCACCACGGCGCCGCCAGATAGCCGTTCACCTTGACTACAAACGCAGCCACCACCGCCACCCAGAGTACACCATAGGCGAGCGAGAGGATCGCGACGAGCGTCGGCGTCGAGCGAACTGCCGCCTTGTGCCGGGCATAGAGCCCGCGGTTGGCCTCGAACAAATAGTCTCGCTTGGTATCCGGCCGCAGGCGCGAGACCATCAACTCCACGATCCCTCCGCTGGCGCCACCGAAGACGGGGCGCACAAGCCAGAGCCAGCCGATGATCGCGGGAAGCGCCCACTCCGGACGCAACGCCACCAAGGCAGAGACCGCAAGTGCAGGAGGAAGCAGCCGGGCCCAGAGGGCTGCGAGTTGTTGATGACGCGCACCGAGGGAGGCATCGCGCAGGTCAAATGCCAGATGGGGCGTCCACGTTAGCCAGGCGAGATGCGGACGATAGACCCGGCCATCCGCCCCCGCGACCGCCGACGCCGCCAGCATCTGGCCAAGACTGAGCGCTCCACACCAGATTCCCCACCCTTTCAACAAGTCGAGAGGCACGATCGAGGGCGCATACCCGGGCAGAAAAAGCACTGCCATCGCCGCCACGGCCGCGAGCCATCCCAGCTTCACCGGCCAGCCCGCACCTATGCCAAACCAACGTACCGCATGCGCCGCCGGCCGCTCCTCCGCCTCCGCACAGAGCATGCCTTCGCGATGCGCCTTGAGCACCACCTCGTAGAAGTCGCGCAAGGGTGGGCACGTTCTCTCCTCAAGCATCTTCCGCAACACGTCCGGCACTTTGGCGGGCTGCGCAAATTGTTCCAATACGGTCCAGTCGGCCTTGGTCACCCGGAGATAGGTGTGCGCTACGGGATTCTTGATCGTGAAGACGCCGTTCACGGCCTGCCCCGACCTCACCTCCGGGGCGAGATGGAGCGTGACGGCGGTGAGGAGGAGATGGTGGTCCATGGCGACGCTACGTCACGCCCCGGCCGGTGGCAGGCCTTCCCGACGTGGCGTACTGAGGGCATCGCGCACCACCGCGCAGAGGGTCGCCAGGCTGAAGGGTTTCGTCAGCAGCGGCACATCGTGCAAATCCGGAAGCCAGAGATCTTCCTCCGTGACGTGCCCGCTGAAAAGAACCACCGGCAGGTTGGGTGCAAAGCTGCGAACGCGCCGCAACAACGTGATCCCGTCCATCCGGGGCATCATCACGTCCGTGAGCAAGAGATCGAAGTCAACCGCCCGGTCTTTCAACACGGCCAAAGCGGCGGCAGCCTCAGAGACGTCCTCAACGTCGTAACCAAGGTGAATCAACGAGGCCCGCACCACCGCGCGCACCTCCGGATCATCGTCCACCACGAGTATGCGCGAGGGCCGGGCGGCCGCGGCCCTCGCCTCCGACTGGGGTTCGGGCGAGGTCATCCGCGGTTCCTTTCCCCAAGAAGACACCCTTCGCTGCGGGCGGACGGCCAGGCCGAGGCAAACCTCAAATCGGTCGTCCCGCAACGCGCGACCCGTGTCGGCTGTGTAGTTTCACTGTCCTGTCGAGCTGGAAGCACGGAACGCTTCTGCTCGCTAGGCCCAAATGGGTCAAGGCGTCATTGCAGGTGGCCTGCGCCATCGAAGGCCGCTTCCGACTCAAGCCTCGGCACTTGCGGCAGCGGCGTGTTTAGGTCCATTCAGGCCCGATGCCGGCGCAACGGGTTCCGCGTGCATCAAAGACCTGCCGTCACGGCGAACCACAGGGCCGTCGTCCACAAGCCGCGCAAGGGCGGCAACCGCCTCGCGCAGCGCTCCGGCCTGGGCGTTGAGCTCGGTGGCGGCACTGGCGCTTTCCTCCGCTCCGGCGGCGTTGGACTGCGTGACGCGATCCATGCGGGAGACCGCAGTATTCACCTGTTCGATACCCGTGCGCTGCTCGGTCGAGGCCGTGGCGATCTCCGCCACGAGTTCGTCGACCTGGCGGACCTGCCCGGCGATCTCCTGAAGGCGGCGGGCCACCTGTTCGCTGATCTCTGCGCCGCGCGAGCTCTTCCCGATGGAGTCCTCGATTTTCTCCGCGGTCTCGCGCGCGGCCTGTGCACTGCGCTGGGCGAGACTGCGGACCTCGTCGGCAACGACCGCAAAGCCAAGCCCGGCCTCGCCCGCCCGGGCCGCCTCGACGGCTGCGTTGAGGGCGAGAATGTTGGTCTGAAAGGCAATCTCGTCGATGGTCTTGATGATGCGCGCAATGTTGTCGCCGGAATCCCTGATGGCCCCCATCGCTGCGGTCATCGCCGCCATCTCCGAGGTGCCGGCGTCAACCGCGGCCCGCGTGCTTGCGGCGAGCCGTTTCGCCTCGTCCGCATGCCCCGCGTTCCTCTTCGTCATGCTGGCGATCTCCTCGAGCGTCGCACTGGTCTCTTCGAGCGACGCCGCCTGTTCGCTGGCGCCTTCCGCCAGCAGTTGACTCGACCCCGTGATCTGCCCCGCGGCGGCCGAGGTCTGCTCACCGGCGGCGTACAAGCTGGCGATCGAGGTGCGAAACGGCGCGACGATCATGCGGCGGTTGAAGTAGACGAACCCGATGGCAATCAGACCGGCCAGCGGTCCGACCCAGAGCAGGCTTTGCAACATCCCCGCGCGCACCACGGCGTCGACCCGGCCGAGATCCGCCTTGAGTACAAATGCTCCATGCACTTCGCCCTCCTTCCAGTTCTCCATCGTGAAACCGAGAATGTCCTTCCCGTCTCCGGTGGGGCTGGTCGCGGGGTCGCCGTGACATGTCAGGCAATCCTGAGTCAGCGTGATGGGCCGGGCGAAGACCAGTTCGTTATTGGCGCGGTCGATCTCGACAAACTCCCGGGCCTCGCCGCTCTCGAGGAGCTTCAGAATCTCCTGCTCTTCCGGAGTGGGTTTGTTCTTCGGGTTGCGCGCCTGATTCTTGGGCACACGAAACTCGAAGCCCGACTCCGCCGCCGCCTCGGCAATCGCCTCCCAGGCCGCCACCACCGGAATCGTGCGATAGATCGTGGAACCACGCAGATCTCCGCTCTCCTTGTACTCTTCGAGCAGCTTCGCGCGGTCAAAGGCTCCGTTCTCACCAAGTTCGGAGATGCTTTCGCGCACATTCTCCGCCTCGACAATGGCCGCGCGCATGGCCTGCACCGTCAGCTCGATGCCTTGTCGCTCGATGATGAACTTCTGAACAGTCAGGGCGGCAATGAGGGTGAGTCCGACCGCGGCAAGGGCGGCGACGATGATCTTGGAGCCGAGTTTCATGGAAGGATGTGGAGGGGGTAGAGCCGCCGATCCGCACAAAAAAAAAGAGGGCACGACTGCAGGGAACCGGTGTGCCGATGCCTGTGCTGTCATGCCCTCGACTTTCGGCGCGGACCGCCGACCGTGAGGGGCGCCCACGCCTTGCAGCGCCGGGCCCGATTGGATGTTTAAGCAGCTATCGTCACGAACCGGCGCCAGCTTGAGCCGGAAGTGCCCACAAAATGGATACGCCCAAGGCGGGAATCACATCGTCAATCCCGGCAACTGCTCCAGGCGTTTCCTAAGATCACCGAGCTGCTTCGATTTGAAGGATTTGCGCGTGTCTTCCAGTACCGCAATCACATCGCGCAAAGCCTCTTCGAGACGTCCGACGCGTTCCGTTTCCTCCAGCGGTTTCTCCGGACCCGCTGCCGCGGAACCTGCGATCAGGCCGCGCAAAAGGCGGGCGAGTTCGATCCCCAGGTCCCCGACCGGCTCCCCGGCATGCAGGCGTTGTTCCACGGACTCGAGCGCGACAAGACTTTCCCGCACCCGCCGTTGATGCGCCGCCTTCGCCCGGCGGGCCGCGCCCTCGGCCAGGCCGTGCGCGATACGACGGAATAGGTCCTCAGCCTCGGGAGGCTTGACGAGGTACGCCACCACCGGGGAACCCACCGCATCGACCGCCGATTCAAAGGTGGGCTTTCCCGTCAACAGGATCACCGGCAAACCGTCGCCGCGCGCTTCGACATGCCTGACCAGCGCCAGCCGCTTGTTTCCGGGCATGTCGATGTCTGAAAGCAACAGGTCAAATGATCGTCTCTCCAACTCGGCGATGGCTCCCGCGGCATCGCGCACCCAGACACAGCCGTATCCGCGATTCAGCAGCCAGCGCTCCAGCACCGAGCCGAACTCCTCGTCGTCTTCGGCCAGCAAAATCTGCGGGGCTGAACTCCCGGAATCCATGCTCACAGGATGCAACGGTCACAACGGCCGGCAATCCTTACGACGCGGGCCGCCGCCCTATTTGCGTTTCAGCGGAAGCCACCCATGCAGACGGATGCTTCTCGAACCCGATCGCCGGGTAGTAGTCGACCGCCGCCGGCGCGGCGAGCAGGATGAGTTTTGCTCCCGGCCCGAGACGCGATCGCGTAAGGCGGATCAATTCCTGGCCGATTCCCCGGCGTTGATAACGTTGATCCACGGCCAGGTCCGAGAGGTAGCAACAGAACGCGAAATCCGTCAGCGAACGCGCCACGCCCACCAGCACGTCCCCGTCCCACGCGGTGCAAAGCAGGTTCCCATGGCGGAGCATCGCCTCGATGGCCGCCTGATCATTGACGGGTCGTCGTTCACCCAAGGTGGAACGCCGGAGGACATCGACGAATTGCTCAACGGTCAGGGTACGATCGCTCGCAAAGTGTACTGCCATCCCGCCAGCGTCCCGGTCAGGACGCCCGCTGCAATGTAATCCTGATTACGACCTCGTATCTCGAACGCGGGGATCGGCGTGGCACGGGCTTCCAGCCCGCGCGATCGGACATGGACGAGGATGCCCAGGCCACCGCACTCCTTCCGCCGGCCCGAGGTTGCTCAGTTCATCGGGACGTCCGACTTCCATCACCATCAGCTTCCGGCCGATTGCGCTCAACCCGATGAGCACGAAGCTTTGGACCTTGATGCTATGTCCTCGAAATTGACGACAATATGCCATTGATAGAACGCATGCCGCTTGCAAGGCCGCCGCGCCTTCGCCCTGTGCAGCGCCTGTCGTTCATCTCCCATGAAAACAAATCATGCCTTCCTTTTGCTTCGAACCGGTGCACTGGCCCTCGCGGTCTTGGTTTTCTCCGCATGCAGAAGCACAACACTCGAACGGAGCTGGAAGGCCCCTGCCGCAGGCTCGCTGACCTTCAACAAGATCATGGTCATCACCGCCACACCCGACGGTGCCCTGCGGCGGACCGCAGAGGATGCCATGAAGACGCAGGTCTCCTCGGTACCCGTGATCGGGTCGTATGAATTGGCGCCTGATTACACCACGCTTCGAGACCGCTCGAAGATGGCCGCCGTGATCGAGGAGGCCGGCGTCGACGGCATCGTCGTCCTGCGCCTCATCTCCGACGAGCGCGACGTGCACTATGTGCCGGGCTCGCCGATGCCCAGCCCGTACACTTCCTTCTGGGGCTACTACACGCGGCCTTTCGCCATGTCGGGTCTCTATTGGGAAACCGGCACCGTGGTGCACGACCGTTTGGTCGGGATCGAAACCAACATCTACAGCGCCGATTCTGAAAGTCTGGTCTGGTCCGGTTACACAAAAACCCGCAATCCGCGCGACGTCGCCACGCTGGTGGCAGAAATTGCCGAAGTGGTAAGAGCGAAGATGCGCGAGCAGAAGCTGATTCAATGACACCCCGCCTCCTGCGATCATGAAAACGACTTCGCTTCTTCTCTCCCTGCCCCTTCTCCTCCTTCTCGGCGCATGCGCCAATGTCGGCGGCCCTTCCGAAGGTCCGGCGGATGACCGCGTGCAGGTCAACTTCGAGAATCCCGCGAACTTTACGGACGTGAAGGCACATGCCATGGATGACTTGTCGGAGACCTATCTCGCCGAACTGCGCACCCACCTCCAACGCCGCGCCCGCAGCTATCTGGCTCCAAATCAGACGCTGACCATGACCTTCACGGATTTCGATATGGCAGGAGAATTCGAACCGTGGCGGCTCAGGATTCGCAATGTGCGGCTGGACACCCAGAAAGGCCGCCTCATGAGATCGTTCTATCCGCCCCGCGCTGAATTCACCTGGGTCCTCTCTGACGAAAACGGCAACATCGTGCGCGAAGGGAAGGAGCGCCTCGTGGACATGTCGTTCGACCTCCTTGCGAATTTCAATACCGACTCGCAAGTGCTCTATTACGAGAAACAGATGCTCGACGACTGGATGAGGCAAACCCTCCGACGCAGGTAGGATTCAAGATGAATGATCTCAGGCTGTCGTTGGCCCATTCTTGCCTGGATGCCAGCATGGGGTTGTCTCCTTACGGTACCGAAAGGAGACCCGCCTCCGTCAGACTCTCTTCCGTGCCCCAAAGCCGGGAGTGATCGATCTCCGCCGGCGCCAGTTTCCAGGCCTCCAACGACACCAACAACGCCTCGCCGCCTTCCGCAAAGACCGCCACCTGCAGGTCATCGAGCGGGGCGTAGTGGACGCGGGACTCAAACACGCGGCCATCGGCCGTGCAGGCGTCGAGAATCCCCTTGTCCAGAAAGACGCGGAAGGTGACCTCCCCCGACTGCGGATCGATGTCGTACCGGCACGGATACCGCGGGGTCGGTTTGGCCACGTTGATGGCGCCGTCGCGCTCTCCATGACATCCCGCTGAGAGGTAGAGCCGCTGAGTGCATAGAAAGAGAACTCGGTGTCTCCGCGTCTCTGCGGGAGAATTTCACCGGGAGGGGCGGGGCTGGTAAGCTGGGGCCGGCTGTCATTTTAGGGCGGGCTAGCTGAACTGCGGTTCAAGGGAACGGGAGCAGGATGCTCCCGCCACTATGCGCGAGCCGTGCCCCTTCACTGCTGTTTCTCAATGTCTCGCGGAGGCGCAGAGACACGGAGAAAACGGGATCGGCCGGCTTCGCTGGAATCACTCCGACCAAGCGACGCCGCCGGTGGCTTCCTGGAGGGAGACGTCGCCGTTGTAGCGACCGGGGATGGGCTCGTGCTTGAAGACTTCCTTGCAGACGCGCTCGGAGGTGAAGTAACCGACGAAGATCGTCTGGCGCATCTCGCGCAGGAAGCGACGGTCCTGCTCCGTGGAGGCTGCGAGGGCGCGGATGAGCTCGTCCTGACGCTCAGGCGCCAGGGCGGCGTAGCCGTTGGGGCCGGCGGCGTTGAGCTGATCGAGGCCGCGTTCCACGACGGCGCGCTCCTCCGGGTTCATGAAGGTGCCGTAGCTGACATCGAAGAAGCCGGGCACGCCAACGTCGGTGGCGCCAGGCGTGTCGGTGCGCGGGAGCAGGCGTTCGGCGAGGGCGGAGGCGGCGGCGAATCGCGGGGCGGTCAGGTGGACCGGACCGACGGAGGGATCGCGGGTGAGCTGGGCCAGGGCGCTGCTTACGGCCGAGGGGGACAGGCTGATCCCGAGGAGGAGGGCGGTGTGTTTGAGGGCTTCGCGGCGATTCATGGCGGGGGCGTCAGAGGTTGTGGCGGTTGAGCTCGGCAACGGCGTGATCGGCGGCGCGGGCGGTGAGGGCCATGTAGGTGAGCGAGGGGTTGACGCAGGATGACGAGGTCATCGCGGCACCGTCGGTCACGAACACGTTGGGCACCGCGTGCACCTGGTTGTGGGCGTTGAGCACGGAGGTCTTCGCGTCGCGGCCCATGCGAGCGGTACCCATCTCGTGAATACAGAGGCCGGGCGAACTCGCGGGATCGTCGTAGGGACGGATGTCCTTGCAGCCCGACGCCTCGAGCATCTCAACGGCGGAGGCCTGCATGTCCTTGCGCATGGCCCGTTCGTTTTCCTTGAACTCGCAGTTGAAGGTGACGGTGGGCTGGCCCCAGCGGTCGAGGCGTTCGCGGTCGAGGCGCATTTCATTCTCGTGATAGGGCAGATGCTCGCCCCATGAGCCGATACCGAGACGCCACTCGCCGGGAGCAACGAGGTCCATCTTGAGGGCGGGGCCGAAGCGGGCGAGTTCGGCGACGCCGCGGGTCCAGTTCTCGCGGGTGCCGCCGCCTTGGTAGCCGAAACCACGGACGTAGTCCTTCCGGGCGCTCGCCTTGTCGCCAAGGTTGCGGAAGCGGGGAATGTAGATGCCGTTGGGCCGCCGGCCCTCGTAATAGCGATCCTTGAAGCCGTCGAAAGCGCCGGTGGCGCCGACCTTGAAATGGTGGTCCATCAGGTTGTGGCCAAGTTCACCACTGTCGTTGCCCATGCCGTCGGGGAAGCGGTCGGAGCGGGAGTTGAGCAAGATGGCGGTGGAAGCGACGGCCGAGGCGCAGAGAAAGATGACCTTGGCAAAGTAGTCCATGCTCGTTCCGGTCTCGGCGTCGATCACGCGGACTCCCTTGGCGCGCTTGGTGTCGGCATCGTAAAGGACTTCGGCGACGATGGAGAACGGGCGTAGGGTCAGGTTACCGGTGGCGAAGGCGGCGGGAAGCGTGGAAGCGTTGGAAGAGAAATAGGCGCCGTAAGGGCAGCCGCGGATGCAGCGGTTGCGCGACTGGCAGCCGCCGCGGCCGTTGTGCGGCTGGGTGAGGTTCGCAACGCGTCCGATGGTCATGACCCGTCCGCCGAAGGCAGCGGCAATCTTCTCGCGGGCATGTTTCTCGACGACGGTCATCTCCCAGGGCGGAAGGAACTGGCCGTCGGGGAGTTGGGGTAGGCCCTCGTTCTGGCCGCTGATGCCGGCGAAGCGCTCAACGTAATCGTACCACGGCGCGATGTCGGCGTAACGGATGGGCCAGTCGACGCCGTGGCCGTCACGGGCGTTGGCCTCGAAGTCGAGGTCGCCGAGACGGTAGGACTGGCGCCCCCAGAGCAGCGAGCGGCCCCCAACATGGTAACCCCGCATCCAGTCGAACGGTTTGTCCTCGTTGTACGGGTGGTCGATGTCGTCGACGAACCAGTGGGCGGAATGTTCGCGCACCGTGTAGCCGGTGCGGGCCTGCTTGGGTTTGCGGGCGCGAATCTCGGGGGTGATGGTGTTGCGACCCGGAAAATCCCAGATCTCCGTGAAGGCGGTGGGGTATGCTCCGTGGGGCACGTCGCGGCCCCGCTCGAGCAAGAGGGTCTTCAGGCCTTTTTCACTGAGTTCCTTGGCGGCCCAACCTCCGCTGATGCCGGAGCCGACGACGATCGCGTCGAAGGTGTGCGAGGCGGTGCCCTTGGTGGATACGTTCATAAGCGTGTGTTTGACTGGGGTGGAAATCGGCGCGACCGACGCAGGACGCGGTCAGGACGTCGGCTGGGATTGCCTCCGAAACTTGGTGCGCGCGGCGTTTGGGGGCGGAAACCTTTTCGAAGATTCTTGGGGTAATCAAGACCGCGTGATGGCTTGTCAGGCGGAGGGCCCAATCTTTTCCGCATTCTCAAACAGAAATGGCTGGGCACCGGCCCGTGCGCGACGGGTCGGTAAACGACAACGGCTGGCAGGCCGGGCCGAAGATGACACGGGAGTGGGATCCCCTGCCCGTTTGCGGGAGGATGCGGGAGGAAGGCTCCTTGCGAGGACGAGGGCAAACGACGGACAGGAGTGTCCGTCCTCCCAGTCAAAGCGGCCGACACGGCCGCTGCTACAACTAGCTCTTGAGCAGTTGCAGGACGTTCTGCGGGGTCTGGTTGGCCTGCGAGAGCATGGCCGTGCCGGATTGCATGAGGATGTTGTACTTCGCGAGCTGGGTCGACTCGGCGGCCACGTCGACGTCGCTGATCCGCGACACAGCTGCTTCGAGGTTCTCGCGCTCGATCTGCAAGGTGGAGAAGATCAACTCGAGGCGCGACTGGGCGCCGCCGAGCTGAGCGCGCTCGCCGGAGAGATCCTCCGTCGCGGCGTTCAAGGCATCGATCACACTGGACGCGGTCAGGTCGAGCACGAAGGCGCCCGAGCCGTCCTGGCGGATGAGGTTGCCCATCGCGCCGTCGCGGAGGTTTGCGCGCGGGAGGGTCAACGTCTGATCAGCCGACTGGCCCACGGAGAGAGCGAGGCCGTTGTTGGTACCGGCGTCGTTGCCGAAGAGCACGATGCCATTGAAGGTCCCCAGCGGATCAGCCACGTCAGCCTGGCCGCCGATCTGCGCGGTCGTGCCGCCGATGGTCTGGCGCAACTGCTCGCGGAGCGCGTTGAACTCCTGGCGATAAAGGGCGACGTCGCCGGGGTTCTTTGTCCCGTCCTTAGCAAGAATGGCGAGTTCGCTGAGGCGCGAGAGCGTTTTGCCCATGCTGTTCATGAAGCCGTCCGCCGTCTGCACATAGGACATGGCGTTCTGCACGTTGGTGCTCGCCGCGGCCACGCGTCGGTTCTGCGCGCCGAGTTTCTCCGCGGCGGCGAGACCGGCGGCGTCATCGGAGGGAGCGACGATCTTGGAGCCGGATGAAAGCCGGCTCAGCGAGCGTCCGAGGGTTTCGTTCGTGCGTTTCAGCTGATGGGCGGACGAGAGGGCGTGGGTTTGGGAGGTGATGGCGCTCATCGGGGAGGGAGAAGGGTGTGAGGGAGCAGGGAGAAGGGACGGAGGCAGTAAGACGGGATTCGGATGTTCAACCCGTTTGGGCCGGGGCGGCCGGCGTCTTGGCGGGCACGGTGGCGGGACGGGCGAGTTTGGGCAGCGGGCTGGAGCCCGGGGAAGGCGCGCGCACGGCGGCGGCCTGGTTGCTGGCGGCGATGTCGGTCAGCACTTCCTTGCGGAAGATCGCGATGTCGCGCGGTGCGGCGATGCCGATCTTGACCACGTCACCTTCGATGCGGGTGATGCGGATCTCGATCGAGTCACCGATGACGATCGCTTCATTGACCTTGCGGGAGAGGACGAGCATGGCGCGGGTCCTTTCAGGCGGTGCGGGCGCACTCGGTCGCCTGCGCGTTTTCGACGAGCGCGTGGTGGGCGCTGTACTTGGAATAGTTCGAAATGACCAGCTGGCGTCCGACGCGCGTGCGACGGTTCACCACGATCGGGCCGATGAGGTTGACCGTCGCCTCGACCGGATTCTGGTGACGCACGGTCACGATGTTGAGGATCATCGCCTCCGCGGGATCGTGCAGGTCGAGTTGGTGGGCGTCCTCATCGAAGATCTCCGGCTCGTACCCCGGGACGATGCCGCCTGGTTCGATGACAACAAAGTGCACGCTGTCCGTCTCGCAGTGGAGCTTCATCCACAGG
>CAYOSX010000031.1:0-23505 GCA_964406745.1 uncultured Opitutus sp. | reverse complement strand
ATTTGTCCCAACGTCATGGATACAAGCGGGACGGAGTCAGTGCGGGGAACGATCCCGTACCCCGGTGGGAGCATGCGGAAATCCTGCAGTTGGGGCCGGCGGTTCTGGGGAAGATGGAACAGGGTGGGCTTGTCGATCAGCAGGTCGTCGGACGCGTCGGCCGCAATTTCGAGTTTGAGGCGGGCGTAGCGGCCCTGCAGGCCCTCGGCAATCCACGCGTCGTCGGAGGTGCGGGTTGCCGGGGTCCATGGCGTCCAGCCTTCGACGTCATCCGTTCCGTGGCTCGTGCGGAGCGAGAGCGTGAGTTCGCCGGGCTCGACGTCCCGCAGGCGATTGAAGCGAAGGTTGCCGGGTCGTGTCGGGCCGCCGAGGTCGAGACGGCGGGTCTCGGCGGAGCGCACGCCGCTGGCCTTGAAGTCGACAAGCACGAGTTGCGGAGCGTTGTTGCCCACAAGGAGAAAGGCGTCACCGGAAGCGTCCAGAGGAGCGAGGGTGCTGAGTTGCGCGGCGTCGCTGCCAGCGAAATTGATGCCCCGTCGTTCGGCGATGCCGTAGCCGAGCAACTCGCCCTGTTCGCCGCCTGCGATGAGGACGAGGTTATCGCGACGGCCAAGACGGTAAAACGCGCTGCCCGCCCGCGATGCAACCGTTTCGGGGAAGCCGTTCGCCGGAAAAAACATGAGCGTGCTGCGTCCAGTGAAGCGATCGATGGTGCCCGGTTCCGGGATGGGCGGCGGGCGTTCGCTCCCTTGCCCGGGGGTGGGGGCGGGACGGGTGAGGCGGCTTTCCGTGCTGGATCCCGCGAAGACAAAGGCGGCGTAGACGTCACCATTGGGTTCAGCGATCAGGTCGGTCACCTCGGCGTCCCGATTCTCGTGCAGGATGACCGGACCCTCGCCACCGCCGGCGCGGGGGAAGGCGTAAAGATTCCCGCGGGGAGCGGAGCCGGCGAGGACGCGGTCGCCCGTCACCAACAGGCGGCGGACGTTGCGGTCGCGGATTTCGCCGAAGAGCGTGACGCCGCGGCTCGCGAGATCGGCGTCATCGTTGACGCGGTCGGGTGTGAGACCGGCTCCGGCAAAGGTGGCGAGATCGATCCGGTAGATCTTTCCGGGATTGCCGGTGGCGACGAGCGCGGTGGTGTCGTCGAGCAGGACGAGATCGAGCACGGAATCGACGGGCAGGGCAAGTTGGGTGACGACGGTTCCGTCTCCACCAATCAAATACAGGCGGCCGTTGGGCGAGGTGCCGGCGAGCAGGCGTCCGTCGGGAAGGCGTTTGAGGGCGAGAATCTGCGTTTCATCGAGCGCGGCAAAGGTCGTCGAGACAAAGGAACCGGCGGCGCGATCGAGCGTGACCTCGAGGATCTTGCCGGAGGGGCCGGTGCCGAGCAGCCAGCGGTTGTCGCCGGCGGGCTCGAGGCACCAGAGCAAATCTGCGTCGAGGGTACCGTCGAGTTTCGAGACAACCGGTCCGGGAAGAAGGCGTCCGTCGGAGCGGGCGGCGAGGCCCTTCAGATTGCGGCTGGGGACGTCGCGAAAAAAATCGATCTCGAACTTCCGCGAGAGCGGATCGGCCGTGAGGCGGCTGCCGGCGAGGAGGGCGAGGAAGGTGATGAACGCGAGGCGGGCCCGGCGATGGCGAATCATGATAAAGAGGTGAGGGGCAGGGGGCTTACTCCGTCACCACGAGGGGACGGCGAACGGCGGCGCCGATCAGTTTGCCCGGAAAGACATGTTGCTCCCAGATTGCCGTGTGGACCTCGCGCCGCTGAAAGCGGGCTTCGTCCGACCCGCGGGCAATGCGTTCCATCGATCCGGGCAACTCGTAGGTCGGGGTCGTTTGGTCGATGAACGCGGCGTTTTTCTCGACCACGGCGATATAGAGTCCGTCCGTCCTCCGCTCGCGCTGCAAGGCGTCGAGGTAGGCGTCGATCGTGCGGATCTGCTGAACGCTGTAGGCTTCGGCCAGTCCGGTCAGCCGGTCGAGCTCGGTGCCGGAGGCGACGACAATGTCGAGCGCGCGTCCGATCCAGGCGGACGGGATGGGTACGTTGACCACGTGGCGGCTGGGCGTGCCCTGATAGTCGCGCAGCGTGAGGCTCACGTCGACCGACTCGCCCGCGGGAACGGTGCGGCGCGACACCTGGACGATGTCGAGGCTGCCGGCGGGATTGGTGGGAAGAGGTTCTACCTCAAAGACGATCTGCTGCGGGAAAACCTGTTCGACGGGATTTTGCACCCACGTGCTGAGCCGGCGGATGAAGCCCTCGACGCCGCTGTTGAAACCCTGCGGACCGGCGAAGAGCGCGGAGTGCGTCATTTCGCGGCCATCGGGCAGGGTTACATGGCTGGCCACGCGAAATCCTTCGGCCATGCCGGCGTCGTTCGAGCCCATGACGGCCTGGGTCAGCCCGAGGGTGGCGATGGTGGGCGTGAGGCGCGGGTGGCGGACCGTGGAAAAATGGAGGGTGCGCGTTGGGGTCTTGACGGTGACGGGGAGCAGTTCGGGTCCGGGGCCGAGTTCACCGTAGATGGCGGAGAGACGATCCTGGCGTACCGTGCCGATGATCGGGCCCGTGTTGGAAATCTTGAACGAGCTCAGGCTGGACGGAAGGATCGCCACGATGTCGGCGCTGGCCATGGGTACCGAGACCGCGCCGAGGCCGAGCATGGGATGCCCGAAGGCCAGCACTCGGCCGCCCTCGACTTGGGAAACGGTGCCCGTGCCGGCGAGGGTGATGTCGCCCACGGCGAGGGCGGCTGCCACGGCATCCCCCGGACGCAGACTGGCCGGGGCGGGGGCGTGCGTGGCGGGAGGCGCTTCGTGTCCGCCCAGGTTGGATACCTGCAGGCCCAGCGCTTGGAAACGCTCGGCGAACAGCGCGGCCACCTGCGGAGAGACGCCACCCAAGGTGAACACCGGGGTGAGCGGATGAAGCGAACCTTCTGCGATTCGCGGTGCGGGGAAGGCAGGAGCGTCGAGTTCGGTCGAGCGCACCACGGGCAGGCCCGGAGATTCGCCGCCTTCGGACGGACTGCCGCCGGGTGCGGGCGTGGTGTTGAGCGCGATTCGTTGCACCTCGAGCAGATCCTCGACGGGGGTGAAGCCGGCGAAGCGCACGGTCTCGAAGCGCTGCACCTGATAAGAGAGTGCTCCGGCGAATTTGCCGTCGATGTACAAGGGACTTCCGCTCATGCCGGCGACGGCGCCCATCAGTTGAACGCGCGGGTCGGTGAGGCGGCAGAGGATGAGCGACTTGCCTGGGCCGAGGGCGTTGCGGACGATTCCGGTAACCTCCACTGAGAAGGCCTCGGGTTCGGTACCTTGAAAGACGGTCCAGACTTCGCCGACCATGCCCGCCTTCACATCGGCGAGCGGCAGGACAGGTGCATCGATGGGCTGGGCGCCGCGAAGGGCCGCCGCCGGGAGGAGGAGGCCCAACAGCAGTCCTGCACGGAGTGCACGCAGCCGGTCCCAGCAGGAGGAGGACGTGGCGCGGAAGAGCATCATAGATCGCGGATGACAGTGGAGATCGTTTCGCAGGCGCGCTCGATGGCTGAACCCTCGTGCGCTGTACTGAGGAAGCATGCCTCAAAAGCACTGGGCGGCAAGTAAACGCCATTCGCAAGACACCCGTGGAAAAACCGGCCAAAAAGCTTCGCATCGGCCTTCAAGGCGCTCTCGTAATCGCGCACCGCTTCGGCGGTGAAATAGAGACTGAACATCGAGCCCGCCTGAGGCGCTTGCAGGGCGAGCCCCTTGGCGTGCGCGGCGCCGAGGGCGGCGTCGCAGACCTGCCGTCCGAGCGCGTTGAGTTTCGCGTACGGATCGAGTTCCTCCAGCATGCGCAGCGACTCGATGCCGGCCGCCATTGCCAACGGATTGCCGCTCAATGTGCCGGCCTGGTAAACGGGCCCGAGCGGGGCGAGGTGATCCATGATGTCGGCGCGTCCGCCAAAAGCCCCGACGGGCAGGCCGCCGCCGATGATTTTGCCGAGCGTGGTGAGGTCCGGGACGATGCCCTCCGCCTCCTGCACGCCGCCGCGGGCGATGCGGAAACCGGTCATGACCTCGTCGAAGATGAGGACGGCGCCTTCGCGCGCGGTCACCTCGCGGAGACGGCGCAGGTATCCGGGATCGGGCTTGATGAAGCCGACATTACCGATGTACGGCTCGATGATGACGCCGGCGATCTGGCCCGGATTTGCCGCGAAGGCGGCATCGAGCGCGCCGGCGTCGTTGTAAGGAAGCACGATGGTCTCGCGCGCGAACGAAGCGGGCACGCCGGCGCTGTCGGGATTGCCATGGGTGAGCGCTCCCGAGCCGGCCTTGATCAGGAGGGAGTCGCTGTGTCCATGGTAGCAACCGGAGAACTTGATGATCTTGTCACGGCGCGTGAAGCCGCGTGCGAGGCGGATGGCGGACATGGTTGCCTCGGTGCCGCTGCTGCACATGCGGACCTTCTGGATCGACGGGAAGAAGCGGACGATGAGCTCGGCCATTTCGACCTCGCGCGGATTGGGCGTGCCGAACGAGGTGCCGTCTTCCAGGGCGGCGGCGATGGCGGCCTTGATGCGCGGGTGATTGTGCCCGTGGATCGCCGGACCCCAGGTGCAGACAAAGTCGATGAGCTCTCGACCGTCCGCCGTGATGAGCGTCGCCCCTCGGGCCGCCTTGGTGAAAAAAGGCGTTCCGCCGACGGAACGAAACGCACGCACGGGCGAGTTCACGCCGCCGGGGATGAGTTGAAGGGCGCGGGCGAAGAGGGCTTCGGAGGTGGGGGAAGACATGAAGTGAAAGGTGGAGGTCGAGAGATCGGTCGGATCTGACTGATCCGTCGGATTTGACGGATTTTTGTTCTGAAAAGGCACAGTCAGCTCACGTACTTCTGCACGATCGGGATGCGGCGGCCGACGCCGAAGGCGAGGGGGGTGATCTTGAGACCGGGGGCGGCCTGCTTGCGCTTGTATTCGTTGAGATCGACCTTGCGCACGACTTCGTTGACGACGGTTTCCGCGAAGCCTTGCGCCGCGAGGTCGCTCCGGGAGAGGCCTTGTTCAACGTAGCCTTTCAGAATCGCATCAAGCACGTCGTAGGGTGGAAGGCTGTCCTGATCGACCTGGCCGGGACGCAACTCGGCGCTCGGCGGTTTCTCGATCGTATTCACGGGGATGATCTCGCGCTCGCGATTCATCCAGCGGGCGAGGTCGTAGACCTGCGTCTTGAACACGTCCGAGATGACGGCCAGACCTCCGCACATGTCGCCGTACAGCGTGCAATAGCCGACCGCGACTTCACTCTTGTTGCCTGTCGTGAGCAAAAGGGCGCCGAACTTGTTCGAGAGCGCCATCATGATCACCCCGCGCACGCGGGCCTGCAGGTTTTCCTCGGTGACGTCACGCTCGCGTCCGGCGAAGACCGGTCCGAGGGCGCCCTCCGCGGCGTTCACTGCATCGGCGATCGCGATGGTTTCGAAACGAATGCCAAGGTTCTCCGCGAGAATGCGGGCGTCGTCCCGGGAATGCTGCGACGAGATTGCCGACGGAAGCGAGACGCCGATGACGTTCTCCTTGCCGAAAGCTTCGGCGGCGATCACCGCGACGACCGCCGAGTCGATGCCGCCGCTAAGGGCGATCAGGGCCCGTTTGAAACCGCTCTTGTGGGCGTAGTCGCGCAGCCCGAGCACGAGGGCGTCATGAATGTCGGCAAGATCATCCTGATAAAACGTCGGCGCGAGTTGCGGCGCCGCGGGCAGTTTCGCCGGTTGATCGCGGCCGACGGGCACGTCGACCACCCGCGTCTCCTCGCGAAACGCCGCCAGGCCAGCGAGGACCTTGCCGTCGGAACCCGCCACCAGGCTCCGGCCGTCGAAGACGAGCTCGTCGTTGCCGCCGATCGCGTTGACGTACGCGACCGGGCAACCAAGGCGCTCGGCCGCGTCGGTGACGATCTTCTGGCGAACGTGACCCTTCTGATGATGCCAGGGGCTGGCGGAAAGGTTGACCATCAGGTCGACCTTTTGGTCCGCGAGCCACCGCACGGGATCGAAGTGATACAGGTTGCGCGGGGCAAACTGAGGGTCCGTCCAGATGTCCTCGCAGATGGTGACCCCGATCTTGTGCCCGCCGATCTCGATGACGGAGGGGGCGTCGGCGGGCTCAAAGTAGCGGTCTTCGTCGAACACATCGTAGGTGGGAAGCAGGCACTTGCGCGCGAGATGCTCGACCTTTCCTCCGCGGCAGAGTGCGGCGGCGTTGAAGCAGCGGCGTCCTTTCTCGGCCGGGTTGGCGGCGACCGTTCCGATCAAGGCGGGAACGTCGCCGGTGGCGGCGGCGAGGGTGTCGAGTGCGGCCTCCACATCCGGCACGAACCGTCGCTTGAAAAGCAGGTCACGGGGCGGGTAGCCGCAGATGGCCAGCTCCGGGTAGACGACGAGTTCGGCTCCCGCAGCGACGAGCGTGCGATAAGCTTCGAGAATTTTGCGACTGTTGCCGGCGAGGTCGCCGACGGTGGTGTTGAGCTGGGCCAGGCCGATGCGCATGGAAAGGGTGAGTGCGCCAACGTGGAGGCCTTTGCGCGGGGAGACAACCCGTCAGAAGGTACTCTGAGGAAACCTTGGCGGGAATGGCAGCGTCGTTACATGACTCCGACTGCGGGGTCGGGGACCCGGTGTGACGCCGGCCTTGCGCCCCGTCGTTTCTCCAATTTTCCTGCTTCGGCACGTTTTCTGCCTCCTCAACTGTCCTTTATGCCACGCTTCCGGTTTCGTTCCCTGGCCCTTTTTTCCAGCCTGGCCGCGGTCGTGCTCCTCGTTCCGAGGGCAGCCGCCGTCACCCTGACCTTGGAGGAGGCACTCGCGGCGGTCGACGAAGCGAGCTTCACCGTTCTCCTGAGTCGTGAAGCCGTCCTGCAGGCGTTGGAGGTGAGGCGCCAGCAGAAGGCCGGCCTGCTTCCGAACGTGTCACTCGATGCCACCCAACGCCGGTCCCGCAGTGCGTCCTTCGGCGAGAATCTCACGCGTGGCGGTGTGAACGACCGGTTCGACGCCGGACTCGGCGCGCGCCTCGATGTGCTCAACCCGCAGCGGATCGCCAGCTATGCGGCGGCTCGGCTGGGCGTGTCGGTCGCTGAACTCGATGTGGATGTCACCCGCCAGACCGTTCTCGCGACGGTGGCGCAGACTTACTTCCAACATCTTCGTAACCTCAGCCGGACAACGGTGCTCGACGCCAACATCACCCGCGCCCGCGCCCTGCTCGACCTGGCACGCCGGCAGGTCGATGCCCAGGTGGCGACGCAGATTGATGTCACCCGTGCCGAGGCGCAGGTGGCCACGTCCGAACAGGCGCGGTTGCAGCACGAGACCTTTCTGCAATCGAGCGAACTGGCCCTGAAGCGTCTGCTGGCGCTCGATCTCATGGATACGTTGTCCCTCGCGCCCTTCGATGTCCGGCGGGTCGAGGCAACGCCGTTCGTCGCGAGCCTGGAGGAGACGGCCTTCGAGAAGCGCGTGGATTACCTTCGCGCCCAGCGGTTGCTCGAGCAGAACGAACTCGAGGTGCGCGCCGCCCGGTACGGCCGGTTGCCGGCGGCGTCTGTCTCGGGAAGCACGGGCATCGCCAGTGAGCGGGCGTTCGACGGGGATGATGCGCGCGTCTGGTCGACGGCGGTGAGCGTGAGCATGCCGGTCTTCGATGGTTCACGGGTCCGCGCCCTTACCGGACTCGCCCTCTCGCGGCAACGCGCCCAGGAGTTGCGCGTCCAGGAGCTTAGGCTGCGCATCGGCGCCGAGGTGCGGCTGGCGACGCAGGATGCGCGCTCGCGCTTTGCCCAGGTGGCCGTCGCCGAGCGGAGCAAGGCGCTCGCCGAGGACGAACTGCGTCTGGCGCAGGTGCGTTTCGAGAACGGCGTGGCGGACAACCGTGAGATCATCGATGCGCAAAACAACCTCGCCGTCGCGAGCGACAACCTCGTCGAGGCCGTCTATCAGTACAATCTCTCCCGCGTCGAACTGGCGCGCGTCACCGGCGACGTCCGGTCGATTCTCGCCGAACAGGACAATTGAGGCGTGCGCCCGCTGATCCTCGCCTCGGCTTCTCCCCGGCGACGCGACTTGCTCGCGACGCTTGACGTGCCGTTCATCGTGGTGACCGCGCAGGTGACCGAACACGAGGACGCCTCCACCGATCCGCGGCTCATGGTGGCGCATAACGCGGCGTTGAAGGCCGACTGGGTCGCGGCCCGGAATCCCGAAGCCGTCGTGCTCGGGGCGGATACCACGGTCTTCCTGGACGGACATGCCCTCAACAAGCCGCTCAACCAGGCGGATGCCCGCGCCATGTTGCGCCGGCTTGCGGGGAGAACGCATACGGTTTTCACCGGACTGGCGCTGCGGTGCGTCGCGACCGGGCTGAAGGTCGACACCGGGGAGACCAGTGAGGTGACGTTCAAGGCCTTTGACGAAGAGATCATCTCCGCCTACCTTTCCCGCGTGCACACGCTCGACAAGGCAGGGGGGTATGGAATTCAGGAGCACGGGGACCTGCTCGTCGCCGGCTACACCGGTTCATTGAGCAACATCGTCGGGCTTCCGTTGGACACCACGAAACAAATCCTCGCTGAGGCAGGTCTCCTTCGCTGAGTCCCCCGAACCGGAACCGCTGCGCATGTCCACGCTCCTTGATCCCACGCCCGCTCCCCCGCCGTCCGCGCGGTCGCGCAGCCGGCAGCTTACGGGAACGCCGGACTCGCGGGCGGTGCAGATCGGCATCGCCGGCACGTTGCTGATTCACCTGATCTTCCTCCTCCTCGCGCCGCATCTCGAGCCGCGGATCGAGGAAGGGTTCGCCGCCTCGCCGGATGATTCGGAGCGGACGTTCGACATCGAGATGGATTCCGAGACGTTTTTCACGCCTCCGCCCCCTCAGCAGTTCGTCGAGGTCAACCCGGACGCTCCGGAGAATGTGCCCGACCGCACCGACAATTTCGGCGCGCGCAACCAGCAGGTGGCGCAGGAAACGCCGACGCCGGAGGGCGAGAGCGAATCGCCGGCCACGGAAGGCCAGACGGAGATCGAATCGACCGCCATTGTCTCGGGTGATCGAGCCGAGCAGGAAGCCGAGCCGGTGCCCGTGGTGCCGGCGACGCCCGAGCAGATCGCCGAAATCAACGAGGCGATTCAGGAGGCGGCGCGCCGCGCGCTGGATCCCCTGCCGGGCGAGGATCGCGTTGAAGGGGACAATCCGGACGGCTTCGGCAGCAGCGTCGTGCCGTTGCCGACCAACCCGGTGCCGATTCCCGAGCGGATTGAAGGCGATCCGAATGCGACCGAGGCGGAGGGTGCCGCGAGCGGATCGCCCTTTCGGGTGGATCCATCGCGTCCCGCACCGCGGCCATCGCTTGCCACGAGCAACCTGCGTCCGGCCTTTGTTACCGAAAGAGTCGACGGTACCTCGAATCTCGGCGTCATCGCACACAACGCGCTCAAGACCGAGTATGGCGCCTACCTCTCGCGCATCATCGAGACTGTCGACCGCCAATGGTCCAACGACATCCGGGGTAAATGGCGGGCGGGTTTCAGCTACCCGCTGGCCGGGAGTCGTGTGAAGGTGAAGTTCAAGCTGATGAAGTCCGGTGATGTGGCGATCGTCGAAGTCGACGGCACCGCCGACACGCTCTGGAGTCGCGTCGCGGTGGATGCGATTGCCCAGCGTGCGCCCTACGGCGAATGGACGGAAGACATGATCGCGGTACTCGGTGAGTCGACCGAGATCACGTTTACGTTCCATTACCAGTGAGCGCACCGGCGGCGAGCTTCTGGGAAACGCTCCCGTTGGGACGCGGCTTCACGTTGTTGACGCACGATGCTGCCGGGCTGGCGGCCTTTGCGAAACCTGCGGGTGGGCTGTCGCATCCGAACACGACGCGTGACCAGCCGCGGTCGTTGGTTGACGCGCGCTACGAAGTCGACGGCGAGTACTTCCAGTGGAACAGCCCTGAGGGCGGCCTTCGCAGACTCTGGCTGCTGAACCGGCTCGACGGAGCCACTTCGGGCGTGATCCTGGCCGCGGCGTCTGCGGAACTCGCGCGCGAGATCCGGCAGATGTTTCAACGGAAACAAGTGCGCAAGGTTTACAACGCCCTGGTCTTCGGGGTGCCGGCGTCCTCGAGCCAGACATGGCGCGACCGGCTGGCGGTCACGAAGAAGGGAGGCGTGGTGCGCGCGGGCGCGGGCGGCAACATTCCCGCTGAGGCAGTGATGACCGTGGTGCGGTCGCAACGCCGGACTTCGCCGCCGCTGACGTTGATCCAGCTGGAGCCGAAGACGGGGCGAAGCCACCAGTTGCGGGTGCAATGCGCGAAGCGCCATCTGCCGATTGTGGGGGATGCCACCTACGGCGACTTCGCCGCCAACCGCGCGTTCGCAAAGCGCACCGGGGAAAAGCGCTTGTTCCTCCACTCGCTCGAAACGTCGTTCGACTACGACTTCGGCGGACGAGTCCGGCATTTCGCGGCGACGGCGCCGCTGCCTGCGGAGTTTGCGGCGGCGCTGTAACGTCAAGCAAAGGACGAAGGGCGGCGCCGTGAGAACGACGTTGCGCGTCCCGGGGAAATCGGGAAGCCCGTTCCACACGGATCATGAATCAAGAGGAACATGCGTGATATTTATCAATCCCGTCGCTGCATCCTGAATGCGTCTGGCTCACCGTTCTTTGGTTTCCTACCGGTGACGCGGCAGTCCCGAAGAAAATAGTATTTATCATTGAAGTATGGGCCGTCGCCGCCTTTCGTCGTGACGTCTCTTACCCCGACAGCCCCCGTCTTGCCCGTTCCTAAGCTTGGTACTTTCACCCTCCAGCCTGTTTGGAGCGGTGAGATCTCTTGAGTATCCCTCGGCGCCTCGTCTGCATCCCCTGGAGACGGGTCGCTCAGTGCACGGTCAATCCGAAGGCATTACGACGCTGATCCGCATCCCGCCTAATTTCTGCGGGCCAACGAGAACCGAACCCCAAACCCAAAACATCATGAATAACTGCTCCTTCGTTCTTCACTCGCCGCCCCGGGCTTTGCGAACAGTCAAGGCGTCTCACCGATTGGCTTGGGCGCTAGGTTTGGCGTCGCTGAGCGCCAGTCTAGGCTTCGCTCAGCCAGTCGCCCCCTCCGCAACGACAGAGCCCGAAGAAGTCGTCACCTTGTCCCCCTTCTCGGTCGAAAGCAGTCAAGAGGTCGGCTACCAGGCGACCTCGACGCTGGCGGGCACGCGCATCAACACCAGCCTCAGCAATCTTTCCAACTCCATCACGGTTGCGACCAAGGAGTATATGGAGGATCTGAACGTCACGGACGCGACCAATCTGCTTCCGTTCCTGGGCAACATCGAAACCTCCGGAGCCGACGGCACGTTTGCCGGTGTGAACATTGGACCGACGATCACCTACTCGGGGGTGAACCGCAATCCGGAGAACAACAATCGGATCCGCGGACTGGCGAGGGCTGACAATTCCCGCAACTACATGCCCACCAGCATCAGTTTGGATTCCTACAACGTGGATCGTGTTACGGTGAATCGGGGGCCGAATTCGACACTGTTCGGCTTGGGCGCACCGGGAGGCATCATCGACAACACCATCATTTCGCCCAGCATGCAGGACAGGACGACGTTCGAAACCACGGTCGCGTCGTTCGGCACCTTGCGCGGAAACTTCGATATCGATCGCGAACTGATTGCCAATAAAGTCGGTCTCCGGATCGCCGGCCTGGTCGAGCGCAAGAAGTGGCGCCAGAATTATACGTTTGAAGACGATAAACGCCTGACCGCGGCACTGGTCTACCGGCCATTCAAGAAATCGAACTTCAAGGTGAGTTACGAGTTCGGCAAGATTGACGCTCGTCGTCCGCGGCCCAATGCGCCGCGGGATGCTTTTACGCGGTGGTGGGCTCCCGGTTTCGACAAGGTCACTCACAGCCCGGCTGATGACGAGTTCGGCACGATCGATCGCGATTACGTGCGGGCTCCTGGCGAATGGTTTTTCCAGCCGGCGGTGGTTTATGACACAGCGGGGGAGGAAGGGGAACGGTTGAACTTCGCGTGGGAAAATATCCGCCGAAACGGCCGGACTTTCCGTGCCTACACCGTGGGTATTACCAAAGGTGACCAGTGGTATCCATCCGCTGCGGCTGCCGCGCAAGGCGTGGCCTTCGGTTCATTCTATGGTGACGAAGAGATCATCGACCGTTCCGTCTTTGACTGGGTCGAGAATCTGCTCGATGGCCCCAATAAGAAGGAGTGGGAGCAATTCAATGTCCTGAATGCCAGCTACGATCAGGCCTTCGATTTCAAACTGGGATCGGTGGGTTTCGAGCTTTCCTACATGGAGGAGGAAATGGAGCGGAGTTGGTTCGACCTGTTTGACGGCGGGCGCGGCTACAACATCAACATCGACATAAACACGACGCTGAACTGGGGCGCTCCGAATCCCAACTTCGGCCGGCCGTTCATGGCGGCGAACAACAACCGGCAACAGGCCAATATCGAGCGCGACGTGCAACGGGGCACCGCGTTTTTCGAGGTGGATTTCAAGAAGGCTTCAGCCGGGTGGCTGGGCTGGCTCGGTGGCCGGCACACGGGCACGGTGCTTTCGCAGGAGTATGACATCGTCGACGGCGCCATCAACGGCGGCAATGCCGTCGATCCTGCGTACCTGCTCGCTTCGGTGAATTCCACGAATTTCAATTCAGGAGCGGCTGAAGCCCGCACGCAGGTCTATCTGGGGCCGAGTCTGGCCGGTGCTTCTTCGCCGATCGGCGCAAACATCACCGGAGTACGGGAGGTCTTGAAGACGGGGACGACGACCGGCTGGTACTTCGATGAAAGCGCCGCGGGCGGTGGCGCCTGGGCGACGCATCCGGTGACGATCGCGGACGTGCGCGACGACGAAGCCTTCTACAGCCACATCACGGGACAGTCCCTCAACAGACAAGTCACGGAGTCGTTTGCTTACATCCATCAGCTCTATCTCTTCAAACAAGAGTGGCTGGTGGGCACGTACGGTTACCGAAAGGACAAGGTGACGTCCTACGGTTCGAGCGTGACGCGTAATGCCCAGAACTTGATCGATCTTTCGTCACGCGTTCTGGATGACACGCCGGCCGGCGATGCATTCGAGGCCTCGACGAAGTCGTACGGGGGGGTCTTGCACGTGCCGGACTTCGTGCCGTTGCCCAGAGGCACCCGTCTGTCGTTCCACTGGGGCGAATCGGAGAACTTTCAGATCGCGGATCCGCGCATCAACGTCTTCGGCGAAATGATTCCGCCGCCACAGGGCACGACCACCGACTATGGCTTCAGTGTGGGCCTCATGGACGGGAAGTTTCATGTGAAGATCAACTGGTACGAGACCGTGGCCGGAAACGTCTCCTTTGGGTACCCTGGGTTCCTGTTTGAGACGGATCGTCGTATCATTCGCTACAATACGCAGGCTGCGCGTGATGCCGCGGGCTACCAGGGTCCCCCCGATTTCTACAAAGAGCTCACCGGCTGGACCATTGTCGACGCCACCGGTCCCATCAGTGGCCAGAATGTCCAGCAGAGCGGCACGAATTTCAGCCTGCAGGACACCCAAAGCACGTCGTCCGAAGGCCTGGAAATCGACCTGATCTACAACCCGACAAACAACTGGCGCATTGCACTCAACGTGTCGCAGCAGGAAGCCGTGCGCAGCGATATCGCTCCGGCCACGGTCAAGTACCTGACTTATCGCCTGCCGGAATGGACCACCGGCCCGGCCTCGAATCTCATCGCCGACGAGTCGGATCAACCGGTCAATATTCGGGTCTTCGACACCTTGCTCAATGGTCTGAACAGCTCGCTGGCCGCCGAGGGGCAGGTCGTGTCGGAGCTCCGTGAGTGGCGGGCCAACCTGGTTACCAACTACCGCTTTGGTCGTGAGTCTCGCTTCAAGCGATGGAACGTGGGCGGTGCGGTGCGGTGGGAGGACGACAAGGCTGTGGGCTACCCGATAACCCTGCAGGACGTGGACGGGAAAACGCTCGAACTGCCTGACTTGAGCGACCCCTGGCGCGACGATCCCATCACGCGTCTCGACCTGTGGTTGGGATACAGCACCCGGATCATGAATGACAAAGTCGACCTGAAGATTCAGCTGAACGTGGCGAATGCCCTGAGTAGCGGCGAAATCATCACCACCGCGGTGCAGCCCAACGGCGCGGCGCGATCAGTCACCTGGCGCGAAGGTCGCACGTGGAGCATTCGATCGAAGTTCTCGTTTTAAACGGATCTCCGAACGGTATCCGGATAGAGGATTCAGCCGGGCATCTGCGGATGCCCGGCTTTTTTTAGAGTCATGGCCTGGTTTCGCGCAACCGCGCGGCCTCTTCCGTGTAGCCGTTCTTAAGCAAGCGAGCGACGCCAAGGTCGATGGTTTGCCCGGCGTGAGCCGGATTTCCCGCGGCGCGATAAGCATCGACAAGAACGAACGGGCCTGCCGGGAGCGGGAGGCGGCTCAATATGTCATCGCCGTAGAAGATGTTCGCATCCAGCAGTGATACCAACGAGGTCAATCGGGCGAGAGCCTGGCTCTCGTCCTTGATTCGGAGCGAAACTTCCGCGGAGAGCAAAAGCGCGTCGAAGTCGTCGGGAGAGTAGACAAGGCATTGATCCAGGGATTGAGCGGCCAGGTGAAACTGTCCCTCTTCGCAGTGAATGACCGCCATGGTGTAATGGGCGGTCGCCCGGGTTGCCGTCAGGGCGCCGGTTGCTTCAGCGTCAACGCGAGTGGGGGGGATGACGGTGGCGGCGGTGAGGCGTTGTTTGGCTTCGGCGAGGCTGCCCGTTCGCCACAGGGCTTCTCCGTACTCGAGTTGAAATTGGGCGGAGGCGGAGAATTGAGCGCTGTTTTCCGCGAAGACCGCGAGGGCACGACCATGATTACCGACAGAGAGCAAATGGCGGGTGAGATACAGGCACGCGAGCAAGTGGGCCGGATTATCGGCGAAGGTTTGCGCGATGAGTTCGCCCGCCTCGTCAAGACGGTGGTCCATCATGAGGAAGCGGGCGAGGGAAAGCCGGGCTGAAACCATTCCTGGTTGATGGCGAAGCGCTTCTTCGTAGAGCTCCCGGGCCGAAGGCAGGTCCGTGGCCTGTTCGGCCAGAACGCCCAACTTGTAGTAGGCGCTGGCGAAGGTGGAATCGAGTTTCAGTGCTTCTTTGAACGCGACGGTGGCCTGCGCGAACTCGCCCTGCTGTTCGAGGTAGAGCCCGTTGAAGTAGTGGTAGCGAGCTTCCCCTCCCGCCATCGCAATGTCGTAGTTCCTTTGCGCCGCGACCAGGCGCGGGAGATCGCCCGGGTCCTCAGGGATGACCTGGATCATTGCTTCGGCCATTTCGTCCCTGGAGCTCCATCCTCCTCGGACGTCGACCGGAGGCGAGGCGGGATTAAAGGGGTTTTTGTCCGAATTGTCGTAGGTATAGGACATGTGCAAAACCGTGCCGGCAGGCAGGCTTGGGGGAGTCTGCAATCGATAATCGCCCTGCCAGTTGAAGTCCCATTCGGGGATGCGCAGCAGCCATTGTTTTTCGCCGCCGGGCAGCATCGCGTACAGTTGGATGTCCTTGCCCAGGTAGTGGGCATGGGGATACAGACTCAACACCTTGACCGGCGCGGGAATCGTGAGCTCTTCCTTGATCGTGTAGTTGGATTCGCCCGCGGGGATGGCGATGTCGAAGTTGCGCAGTTGAAAGACAAACGATTTCAGCGAGGGCGGTTCGGTGGAGAAGTATAAGCCAATTTGAGGAGCGATGGGCACGTCCCGCCCCGTCGGAAGCATGTGGAGCTGCAGCACGAGATCGGTGCCGGGCGTGATTTCCCATGCGGTGCCGGGATACGCTTCATAGGGAGCCTGTCCCGGAGTCCATCCGATGATGTGCCCGGAAGGAGGCATGCCCGAACCAATGCCCATGCCATCGTAGCCGGCACCCGGCTCGGCACGGTCACGCTCCCGGGCGCGTCCGGTATGATCGAGCAACAAGAGGGCGTGATGAATCGCCAGCTTGGTGCGAGGGCGAAATTCAACGGCCCGGATGTAACGCGTGCCGTCTAACGGAAAGGGAATCGCAAAGTTGCGATACACATCGCCCCCTTCCGCGGGAAGTGAATAGGCAGTGGGTAGCTCGACGATAAGATCGGGTGGCCCAAGGCGCCATTCGCCGGAGGCGGGGGGCAGCGGGGGCAGGCGGGTGAGATCACCTGCGGGAGAGCCGAGTTCCTGCCAGTGCGCGAGCGTTGCGATCTCGGCGGCGGTGAGACGGCGCTCTCCGATGAGCGGTGGACCGTGTTCATGGGAGGGTTTCCAAGGCGGCATGTAGCCGCTGGCAGTGACCTCGGCGATTTGAAGCGCTCGTCGCCTCACCTGCTCATAGGTGATTAAACTGAAGGGCCCGATCCCGTCGGGCTGATGGCAGACCACGCAGTTCTCACGAATGATCGGGGCTACGTGATCGGCGAATGTTATCGGGGGCCGCGGAGTCTGTGCGCTTAGGCCCACTGCGACCAGGGCAAGAAGGGGGATCGTCTTGAACAAGGATACCATGGTCTTTTGGTCCTGGCGTGTTGATCATCACCAGCCAGCGGCCAATGGCGGTTGGTGTCACGGCCAACCCATGCGTGCAAGACTGTAACAAGCAGCACCGCACTACGAAAACGCTCCAGGCTTCCGAAGATGAGGCATCAGCGTTCCGTTGCGCGCTTCAGCGTAAACCCTCCCTGCACCCAAACCCGGCGACAGGAGTGTCGCCGCTCCTGTGATCTAAGCAAGCGGCAGCTGTGGGGCCACTCCGGTCGCGACCATCGCCGTTCTTGCCAGTGGCGCAGGGCTTCGTCGTGATGGAGGCACGCCCTCGTCCCCATCATGATTCTCCCCAAATCCAATCGACTTTCCGCCGATCAACTCGCTGAGGTCACCCGCATCGTCGAGGACTTTGGCTGCACGATCCAGCCGATCATTGGCGCGGTGCGGACGATCTACGCGATCGTGGGTGACGAGCGCGATGAGTTGATGATCACGCGCCTCGAGGGGCTGGACTACGTTGAACGAATTGATCGCATCCAATCGCCCTTCAAGCTGATGGACAAGCGTTCCGACCTCGCCTCGCATCGGCTGACCATCGGTGGGGTCACCTTGGGCGAGCGATTGTTCGTGATCGCGGGTCAGTGTACGATCGATCCGAAGAACCCGAACTTTTTCTACGAGACTGCGCACGCGGTGAAGGAGGCGGGGGCGAATGCGTTGCGGGGAGGCGTATGGAAGCCGCGGACGAATCCCTACACGTTCCAAGGGGACACGAAGTCGTTGGAGATTCTCATGGAGGGCTCCCGTCGTACGGGTCTGCCGGTCGACACCGAGGTGATGGAAGAGTCGCACATTCAACTCGCGCTCGATGCGGGAGTGACGACGCTGCAAGTCGGCGCCCGCAACGCGCTCAACTACTCGCTGCTGCGCGCGATCGGCAAGGCGATCGCGAACAAGCCGGCAGCCGTGCTGTTGAAGCGAAGCATCCACATGGGGCCGATCAACGAATTCGTTTCGGCCGCCGAGTACATCGCGGCATTTGGGAATCCCAACGTGATCCTCTGCCCGCGTGGGACCACGCCAACGCTCGACGGCTACCGGAATCATCCGGATGAGAGCATCACGCCGTTGCTCAAGGAGAAGACCTGGGCACCTGTGGTTGTCGACCCCTCGCACTCGGTGGGCAAGGCCGTGTATGTTCCCGCATGCGCCCTCGCGGCGATTGCTTATGGCGCTGACGGACTCTGTATCGAGTCGCACGTCACCCCGAGTGCGGGCATTGGGGACGATCCGAAGCAGGCGGTTACGCCGGAGGTGCTCGGCAAGCTTATCGGCCAGGCACGCGCGCTGTGGTCTTTGGTTCGCGGGTAAACCTCCGCGCGGTTCTCGGGCGCTTTGGCGACGCCGGCTCTCGTCAATCGTTCAAGAGTCGCTCGAGCTCGGCGCGAGCGGCCGCAAACTCCGCCTCAATCACCGGGATCTGCTGCGCCACGCCGCCGAGGCCTTCGTGCCGTGATTGCTGTTCGAGTTTCGCCGCGGCACCGCTGAGGCGGGCGGCGCCCAGGTTGCTGGCGCTGCCCTTCAAGCTGTGTGCGGTGCGGGAGAACTTGGTCACATCCCCCTCGGCCAGACTGGAATGCAGGTCGGCGATCCGAAGCGGCGTGTCTTGAAGAAAAATGCCAATGATCTCCCGCAGGAAGGAGTTATCTCCATCCGTGTCGAGGGCACGGAGGTTTTCGATCGCTTCTGGGTCGATGGCCGGATCGTTGGACATGGCGGAAAGCGTGTCCAACGGGCGGGGGAGGGGTCAAGCGGGAGCTTGCGGCGTTTCGTTCACGAGGCCCATTCGAAGGACGTGTTGGCCTCGAGCTCTTCGATCGTCGTGAGACCGAGCAGGACCTTCTTGAGACCGTCGTACCGTAAGGGCTTGTAGCCGACCCGGGTCGCGGCTGCGGTGATCGCCTGGACGCTTGCGCCGGCGGAGATGAGGCTGCGGATCTCCTCGGTGACGAGCACGAGTTCGTGGAATGCGATACGGCCTTTGTAGCCCGTGTTGCGGCAGGCGTGACAGCCTTTGCCGCGGTAGAAGGGAACATCCGTCAACCCTTCGTCCTTGAAGTAGCGTCGCAGCACCTCCTCGGGGGGGTGGTAGGCCTCCTTGCAATTTTCGCAGATGCGCGCCGCGAGCCGCTGGGCGAGCACGCCGATCACCGACGGAGCGACCATGTAGGGCTCGACGCCGATGTCGCGCAGACGAATGATGGCTTGGGCAGCGGTGTTCGTATGAAGCGTCGCGAAAACCAAATGACCCGTCAGCGCGGCTTCGGTGGCGATCTTGGCAGTCTCCAAGTCACGGATTTCACCGACCAGCAGCACGTCGGGATCCTGACGAAGCAGCGAGCGCAGGATGGTGGCGAACTTGAGGTCGATGTGTGCGTTGACCTGGCTCTGGGTGAGGCCCTCCATCTGGATTTCAACCGGGTCCTCGATTGTCGAGATGTTGATATCCGGATGATTGATCTCGTTGAGAGCGGCGTAGAGAGTGGTGGTCTTGCCGGAGCCCGTCGGACCGGTGACGAAGATGATTCCGTTTGGATTTTGAATGAGCCGGCGGAAGGGCTTCAGGACCGTCTGCGACATCATCATGCGGTCCATGGTGATCATCGACTTCTTGCCGGACATCGCGAGGATGCGGACGACGGCCTTCTCGCCGTATTGCGACGGAATGGTTGAGAGACGGAAATTGGCGTTCGAACTGCCGATCGGCATCGAGAAACGGCCGTCCTGAGGGAAGCGCGTCTCGGCGATATTGAGCGCCGAGATGATCTTCAAACGCGAGATGAGCGCGCGGTGGATTTTCCGGGAGAACGTCAACATCTCGCGCAGGCGGCCGTCCACGCGGAAACGGATGCGGGAGTGACTGGCTTGCGGCTCGATGTGGATGTCGGTGGCGCGTTCGCGAATCGCAAAATAGATGATGTCGTCGAGAATGCGGACGAGCGACTCCGACTCGGCCAGCATGGCGAGCTTGTCGCTTCCGGTGTCGGCGTTGTCGAAGAGGCTGTCCTTGCCAAGTTCGGCGAGGCTGTCGTCGAGGTTCTTCTCGGTGGAGTACTGGATGAGGATGCAGTCTTCGATATCCCGAGGGAGGGCGAAGACCGGGCTCACCGGCATCTGCGCGATGTTTGCGATGCGTTTGACCAGTTCCCCGTCCTCGGGGCGCGTCATCGCTGCCGTCAGCACGCCGTTGAGGATATAGAGACCCAGGACGCGGGCCTTGCGGGCGATTTCGGGAGGAATCTTCTCGCAGGCCTCCTCCATGATGATGGAGGCAAAAGGATCGACGTACGCGACGTTGAGTGCGTCCGCCCAGTAACGGCAGGCGTCTTCCTTGGTGGCAATGCGCTGACCAATCACCGCCTGGAGCAGGCCCAGGGAATTGCCATGCTGGCGTTCGAGCATCTCGAGCTCGCTCGCGTATTCGAAATTCGGCTGCGCCTTCAGGCGCTCGACGAACGAGGCGTCCTTACTTAGATTTCTTTTTTGCACGGCGCTTCTTGTGGGTTTCGAACAATTTGGTGATTTCGGTCTGATCGAGCTTCTCCATCGAGAACGATCCCGTGGTGCGGTCCAGTTTCAGTTCCTCCAGAAGTTCCGGTAATGAGTACCGGATCTCCGCGATCGTTTCCTTGGGTACGGACGGATTGGCGTTCATGAGGCCGAAGGTGTGTCTGCAGATCCGTTGGCGTCCTCGTACTTTTCGCTGAGGACTTTCACAAGGGCTGCGCCGATTTCATCTTTCGAAAGGTCTTTGCGGAGGTAGCCGGCGGCTCCGATGTTCAAGGCTTCCTCCACCGTTTGCCGGGTGGCCAGCGAGCTTAGCATCACGACGGTGCACTCGGGATCCACCTCGAAGAGCGCTCGCAGCGTTTCGATACCGTCCTGCACCGGCATGTTGACGTCGAGCAACACGAGTTCGGGTTGCTCGCGCTGATAGGCCGCCGCAGCGTCCAGCGAGCTGTCGACCTCGATAATGGTCGGGTCACTCAGGACGGAACGCAGGATAAGGGACACGTACTTTCGAACGTGGCTTTCGTCGTCAATTACGAGCACTTTGCCTTTGAATTTCATGCAAGAGGGAGGGTAACCCGGAACTCGCAGCCGCGATCCGGTAGGTTGTAAGCGTTGATCGAACCCCGATGGGCTTCTACGATCTTGTGACAGATGGCGAGGCCAAGCCCGGTGCTTTTTTCGCCCCCGGTGGGCTTGGTCGAAAGCCGGCCGAAGTCTTTGAAGAGGCGGTCCCGTTCCTGTTCCGGAATGCCCGGCCCTTGATCGAACACCGACAGCATGACGTCGTTCGTCGACGCTTTCAGGGCCACGCGGATGGTGGAGGCTGGAGGCGAGTACTTGATGGCGTTGCTGAGGAGATTCTCTACGACCTGTTTGATTTTCGCTTCATCGGCCTGAATCTCGGGAAGCTTAGGCAAAGGTTCGACCGTGATGGTGGTCTTCTTCCGGCCCGCGTCCATGTTGGCCAGGTAGGCACACTTGGTGACCACCTCGTCGAGCCGGCACGCGGCGAGCTGGATCTGCAACTCCCCCGCCTCGATCGTGGCGACATCCAGGAGCTCGTTGACCAGCCGAAGCATGGACTGGCTCGTCTCGCGAATGGTGGAAACGAGATCCTTTTGCTCGGAGTTGAGATCTCCCATCGCGGGGTCCTCAAGGAACTCGGCCAGCCCACGGATGGAAGCGAGGGGATTGCGAAGATCGTGCGCGGCCATGCCCAGGAAGCGATTTTTGGCCTCATTCGCCTGGGTCAGCTGCTCGAGAAGCAGGCGGCTCTGCAAGTGGGTGCGGATTCGGGCCACCACCTCCTTGGCGCGAAAGGGCTTGGGAAGGTAATCCACACCGCCTGCGGTCAGGCCTTCAACAATATCGTCGGACTCGGACTTGGCTGTGATGAAAATCACCGGTGCGGCGCCATCGGCATGGCGCCGGCGCAATTCGCGGCAGGTGGCGAAGCCGTCGATCCCGGGGAGGACAACGTCAAGGAGGACCAGGTCGGGCTGAAACCGTTCGTACGCGTCGAGCGCGCTTTCGCCCGAATCGGCATCGGCCAGGGCATAGCCTTCGGGCTGGAGAATACCCTTTAGAATCCGGAGGTTCAGCCGGTCGTCGTCCACCACAAGAATCTTGCGGCCCTGCAAGTTCAGGGAGCGGGATAGGCCGTGATCACTCATTCCGGTAGGTCAAAATTGGGGCGAGGATAGGGAGTTGTCACTATCGCTAGCAAGCCTGTGTACGCTAATTACGTTGATTTTACAGCTCATATCAAGAAATCCGGATATGTTGATATTTGACTTGCGAGAATGCCCGGCCTGCGCCTACTGATTATGTCTTTCTTATGGCAAACTCCTTCGTCTTTTCGTCCGAGTCCGTGGGTGAGGGTCATCCCGACAAGGTCTCCGATTTCATTTCGGATAGCATTCTCGATGCCTGTCTGGCCGTCGATCGAACCGCGCGTGTCGCCTGCGAGACATTCGTCAAGTCCAACGTGGTGGTGGTGGGTGGCGAAATCACCATCCCGAAGCTGCAGGACAGGAAGACCGGGCGCACCAAGCCGATCGAAGAGGTCATCAACGTCGGAAAGGTGATCCGTGATGCGATCCGCGAGATCGGCTACACGAACGACGATGACGTGTTCCACGCCGACTCCGTCTTCATCAACAACTATCTCACGGCGCAGTCCGCCGACATCGCCCAAGGCGTCGATGCGCGCAAGGCCGAGGGCAAGAAGCATGCGGAGCAGGGTGCGGGCGACCAGGGCCTCATGTTTGGCTTCGCGTGCAATGAGACCCCGGAGTTGATGCCCGCGCCAATCATTCTCGCGCACAATCTCGGCAAGGCCCTCACGTCGGTTCGCAAGAGCGGGAAGGCGAAATGGCTCCGCCCGGATGCAAAATCCCAGGTCTCGATCCGCTATGTCGACGGGAAGCCCGTCGAGGTGGTCAACGTCGTGATCTCGACCCAGCACACCGACGACGTGTCGCATCGTCAGATCGAGGACTATCTGATCAAGAACATCATCAAGAAGGTGATCCCGTCTTCGCTTCTCACGCGGAAGACCGAGTATCTCATCAACCCGACCGGCCGCTTCGTCATCGGCGGGCCGCAGGGTGACTCGGGCCTCACGGGGCGTAAGATTATCGTGGATACCTATGGCGGCTGGGGTCGCCATGGCGGCGGCGCTTTCTCCGGCAAGGATCCGTCCAAGGTCGACCGTTCGGCCGCCTACATGTGCCGCTGGGTCGCGAAGAACATCGTGGCCGCCGGTCTCGCCGAGGCAGTCGAGTTGCAGGTCGCGTACGCCATTGGTCATCCCGAGCCCGTCAGTGTGTTCGTCGACACCAAAGGCACCGGCCGCATCGGCGATGAGCAGATCTCCTCGGCTGTGACCAAGGTCTTCAATTTCAAGCCGGCCGCGATCGTTTCCCAGCTCAATTTGCTCCGGCCCATTTACCGGCAAACCACCAACTACGGTCACTTTGGCAAGGCCGGCCTGCCGTGGGAGCAGACCAACAAGGTCGCCGCCCTGCGCGCCGCCGCCAAGTAAACCTTAACCCGCAGTACCGAAAGCCCGTCATGTCCACCGCCACCTCCACTTCTTCCGCCCAAGATTTCCACGTCAAGGATCTCAGCCTCGCCGAATGGGGCCGGAAGGAAATCTCCATCGCCGAGCATGAGATGCCCGGCCTCACCGCCCTTCGCAGAAAATTTGGTGCGTCCAAACCCCTCAACGGTGTCCGGATCACCGGCTCGTTGCACATGACGATCCAGACTGCGGTGCTCATCGAAACGCTCGTTGAGCTGGGTGCGACGGTCCGGTGGGCCTCGTGCAATATCTTCTCC
>CAYOSX010000030.1:0-23519 GCA_964406745.1 uncultured Opitutus sp. | reverse complement strand
TGCGGACCTGGCCGGGCTGGATCGAGTCGAGCAGGTTGCGCCGTTTCTCGGTGCGCTGCTGCTCGATGAGCTCGCGGCGGGAGAGAACGATGTTCTGGCGCTCGAGGTTGATCTTGAGGACCTTGAAGTCGTAGGTCTGGCCCACGTACTGGTCGAGATTCTTGGGAGGCTGCACGTCGATGTGCGAAGCCGGGAGGAAGGAGTCGACACCGATCGAGACGATCAGGCCGCCCTTGACCTTGGCGCGAACGCGGCCCGCGACGACGGAGCCTTCGGGGAACTTGGTGAGAATGTTCTCCCAGTTCTTCTTCTGCTGCGCCTTGTCGAACGAGATGATCGGGTTGCCGTTCTTGTCCTCGACCTTTTCGATCAGGACTTCGATGGGCGAACCAACCTGGAGCTCACCGAGATCGATGAATTCGTTGGCCGGGACGACGCCCTCGGACTTGCCCCCGATGTCGACGACGACTTCGTTCTGGCGGATTTCGGTGATGACGCCCTCGACTATGCTGCCTTCCTTCAATTGATCGAAGGACGACTGAGCGAGGAGTTCTTCCATGATGGAACTCATGACAAAAAAACGAAAGCCCGCTGCCTGCTCCAGAGCCCCGGTCTTCCGCAATGATCCCGCGTGCGCGGGACCGTTTGGTTGATGGTTGTCTGACTTGAAAAGACCGGCGGGAGCACCGCGGCGGAGGCGCCGGTCTGACCGAAACAAATACCGCGAATGGTCAGAATCGCGGCAAGGCGACGGGCGGGGCAAGCGGAAAGTGGGCGGAAGTCGTCCTCAATTCCGCGCGGCAGCCGGGTCCGCCGCAAGTTCCTGCAGCGCTTCCTCGAGCGCCGCATAGAAAGAATCATACAAGCCGTGGGAGCGAAGAACCTGGCTGGTCGCCCCGGCCTTCATCTCGTCCTCAATCTGCTCCTGCAAGCGAACGGCGATCTTGGTCGCCCCTTCGCCGAACGCGCGTACCTTGACGTCGAACTCATACTGCCGTACGCCCACGAACGCGTCGTCTGAACGCAAGTTGCTCCGAGCCACTATGATACCCTGGGCCTCGAGCGCCCGGTCGATCTTGAAGCTGATCTTCCTGAAGGCGAGCTGGACGGCTTGGAAAACGACGGGGCGTTCCGCCTCGATTTCGCGTTCCTGCGGCTCGATGGGTGTGAAGCGTTCGGTCACACGGGTGGGCAACATTTCGCAGCCGGTGAAGACGGCCAGCGACACGAGGGGAACGATAAGGGCAAGGAAGCGCACGGTGGGAAAAGACCCGCGAATCGCGCCGAAGTGGCGGCCGCGTGGTCAGAAACTGCCCGAAAGACCTCGGGCGGGTCCATCTCAAAGCGGTGGAGCGGTTCTGAGAAGGAGCGGCGGCACTTTTAACCGCCTCCGGAGGTCTTGCCGCCGGGTACGGGTGGTGGACACAACCGACGACGGACAGGAGCCGTCCGGCACCAAACTCGGCGACAGGCCCTCCTGGGGCGGGTAAAAGTGTCGCCGCTCCTTTCCGATCCAGACCGCAGCGGGTCGTGCTCCCTTTCCCGAGCGCTTCAGGCGGGCTGCTGCTGCGAAATACAGTGCAGCGTGCCCAAACCCCAGATCAGGTCATGGCAGTCGATGCCGATCACTTCGCGGCCGGGAAAACACGCGCCGATGATCGCGCAGGCTTCCGCGTCGCGTTTCTTCTGACGGAAGGTCGGCACCAGGACGGCGCCGTTGATGATCAGGAAATTCGCATAGCTCGCCGGCACCTGCTGCCCTTGAAATGCGAACGGCTTTGGCATCGGCAGTTCGACCAGCGTGAATTTCTTCCCGGCGGGCGTGCGAAAGGAGGCCAGTCGTTCGAGATTCTCGGCGAGAATCCGGTGATTGGGATCACGGCGGTTTTTTTCAACGCACGTGATGAAACCGTCGGCCTTGAAGAAGCGCGTGATGTCGTCGATGTGGCCATCTGTATCATCCCCAATGATACCGTCGCCCACCCACAGCACCGTCTTCACGCCCAGGTAGTCACACAGGTTGCGTTCGATCTCCCCGCGGCTGAGGTGCGGGTTGCGATTCTTGTTCAGCAGGCATTGCTCGCTCGTGAGCAGCAGTCCCTGTCCGTTGACCTCGATCGAACCTCCTTCGAGCACCATGTCGTTCTCGAACCGGCGCATCCCGAGCTTCTTCGCAACCAGGGGCGGGATGGTGTTGTCGAGGTCGTATGGCGGATACTTGCCGCCCCACGCCGTGTGAACCCAGTCGGTCACCGCAACCTCTCCCGTGCGGTCGTTCTTCACGAAAATCGGACCGTGGTCCCGGCACCAGGCGTCGTTGGTCGGATGATCGTAGAACGTGACTTTCGCCATGTCGGCGCCCGCCTTCGCGCAAAGCCGTTTCGCACGGGTCTGCAGGGCGGCGGCGCAGTTGATGCGCACCTCCTCGAAGCGGCTGATCTGCGCGACGATCCCGGCAAACACGTAGGGGATCGGCCGGAATTGCCCGGGCCACGAAGCGCGCTTGTGTGGCCAGGACAACCAGATCGCAACCTGCGGCTCCCACTCGGCCGGCATGCGGAAACCAAGCGTGCTGGGCGTCGTTGCTTTCCTGGACTTCGATGAGGGTGCCACGTGCGAAAGAAGATTGATCGAACGAATCCGTGCCTGGGCGCGTCCCGCGGCGCGCCTAGGAGAATCGTGCCGGACGCGACGATTACTCGATAAACCGTTTGGTGATATCGCCGTAGGCGTCGATACGCCGATCGCGGAAGAACGGCCAGTGCGTGCGTGTGACGTCGACCTTGGTGAGGTCGACCGGGACCAGCAGAACCTCTTCGCGGTCAACGCTCGCCTTGGCGAGGATCTGCCCGCTCGTGCCCGCCACGAAACTCTGTCCCCAGAACTCGAGCCCGTCGCCGCCAATGGGCTGTTCCAGGCCGATGCGGTTGATCGCTGCGACGTAACAGCCGTTGGCCACGGCGTGACTGCGTTGGATGGTCTCCCACGCGCCGTGCTGGTTTTCCCCGTACTCGGCCTTCTCCTTGGGATGCCAGCCAATCGCCGTCGGATAGAAAAGGATCTCGGCGCCCTGCAAGGCAGTGAGTCGCGCGCCCTCCGGATACCATTGGTCCCAGCAGATCAGCACGCCAATCTTGCCGTAACGTGTGTCCCACGCCTTGAACCCCGTGTCTCCAGGCGTGAAGTAAAACTTCTCGTAGAACAGGGGGTCATCCGGAATGTGCATCTTCCGGTAAATGCCGAGCAGCGAGCCGTCGGCGTCGATGATCGCGGCCGTGTTGTGATAGAGACCCGAAGCGCGCTTCTCGAAAAGCGATGCGACGATCACCACGCCGTGCTTCTTCGCGATCTTCTGAAAGGCGACCGTGCTCGGACCGGGGATCGGCTCGGCCAGATCGAAGTACGCATGATCTTCGTTCTGGCAGAAATACTGGGAGCGAAACAGTTCCTGCGTGCAGATGATCTTGGCGCCTTTCCGCGCCGCCTGTTCCGTGAGGGCGAGCGTCTTCTTGAGGTTCGCCTTGGGATCGGCGCCGCAGGCGTGCTGCAGGAGGCCGAGGGTGACAATCTTCTTGGACATGATTCGAGAGAGCGGCCGCGCGTCAGTACACGACCTTGTTGAGCGGGTACTCCACGATGCCCTCGGCGCCGAGCGCCTTGAGCTGAGGAATGATTTCGCGGGCCACACTCTCGTCGATGATCGTCTCGAGCGCAATCCACTCCGTGTTACTCAGCGGAGAAATCGTCGGGTTGCGCAGCGCCGGGAGCGCCTTGACCACGGCGTCGAGCGCCGACTTGGGCAGATTCATCTTCAGGCCAACCTTGCTCTCGGCCTCGAGCGCGCCGCGCAGAAGCAGCGCGATCGTTTCGATCTTCTTCCGCTTCGCGGGATTCTCCCAGCTCGCCTTGTTGGCGATCAGCTTGGTGTTGGTCTCGAGCAGCGTATCGACAATCCGGAGCTTGTTGGCGCGCAGCGAAGAACCCGTCTCGGTGATGTCGACAATCGCGTCCACCAGATCGGGCACCTTCACCTCGGTCGCACCCCAGGAGAACTCGACCTCGACCGGAACATTCTTTTGCGCGAAGTAGCGCTTCACGGTGTTCACCAGTTCGGTCGCCACACGTTTGCCGGCAAGATCCTCGACTGTCTTCACGGATGACGCCTCGGGCACGCAGAGCACCCAGCGCGACTTCCGCACTGACGCACGGCTGTAAATCAAATCGCAGACCTCAACGACGTCGGACTCGTTCTCCATCACCCAGTCGTGGCCGGTGAGTCCACAGTCAAAGAACCCGTGCTCGACGTAACGGCTGACCTCCTGGGCGCGGATGAAACGTCCGTCCAATTCGGGGTCATCGATCGACGGACGGTAGGAACGCGAGCTCGTCGTGATCTTCCAGCCTGCCTTGGAAAACAGGTTCTTGGTGGATTCCTCGAGGCTGCCCTTGGGCAGGCCCAACATCAGGAGTGGAGTTTGCGAAGACACGGGCCGAAAGCACACCGCGCCCGTCGGTGCTTCAAGTCTATTCTCGGCAACGGCATCCCGCACGAGCGCCCGTCGCCAGCCACGGGGCTCCACCCGCCCGCTCGACTCGTAATCTTTATTCTGTTCACCTGCATTTTTAATTGTAAAAAATGAATGAGCGGTCGATATAACCCCCTATTGCATGTCCATCGTCCCATCGCCCAACCGTGCCGAGCCCAAGCCGCTGATCCTGGTCGTTGAAGACGAGGAGGAGCTGGCGAAGCTTATTTCCATCCACCTCGAAGAGGCGGGAATGCAGACCCAGCTCTGCAATCGAGCCGCCCACGCGCTCCGTTTCCTCAAGCGCAACTTTGCCAACCTCGTCCTCCTGGACGTCAATCTTCCCGACCAATCAGGCTTCGCCCTGTTCGAAGACCTGAAGAAGAACGACATCACGGTCCCGACCATCTTCGTCACCGGCAATGCCCTCGAGGTGAACAAGGTGCGGGGTCTCGAACTGGGAGGAGACGACTACATCACCAAGCCTTTTGGCTACGCCGAGCTCGTCGCCCGCATCCGCGCCGTCCTGCGACGGACCGAATCCAAGGACGACCTGAAGATCACCAAGAATGCCAAGATCAGCGACGATCCCTTCGAATTTTGCGGCGCGCAGATCAATCCCACGCGCCTCGAGATCAGTTTTCCCGACGGCACCGTGCACAAACTCGGCCGCAAGGAATTGGGCATCATCGCCTACCTCAACACCAACAAGGGCGTCGTCATCACGCGCAAGGCGCTGATCCACTCGGTCTGGGGTATCCATGCCGACGTCAAAAGCCGGTCACTCGACCAGTACATCGTCAAGATTCGCACCCAATTCGGTAATCACGGCCTGAATCTCGACACGTTCCGGACCGTTCACGGGGTGGGCTACATCTTCGATCCTGCGGGCGTGTCGACCGAGGGTCGGTAGGCGCTGCCACTCCCCCGGGCGCGCATCACGGCGCGTCCGTTTTCGTCCGAACAGTCCGGGAGACGGCCGATCAGAACAGTTCCGCCTGCGTATAACGCTTCTGGGCTTCGGCCAGCGTGGACTTCATCTCCATCTCAGCAAGGAGACGCAGCAGCTCATCCACCTGCATGGCCGGCTTCGTGGCGGCCACGACCGGCAGCGAAAGATTGAGCGTGGTAAGCCGAAGGTTGCGCCTCAAGGCATCCGCGGCGAGCCGCACCGGATCTTGAAAGCGCTCGGGCTTCAACAGCGCCACATTCGCGATCACACCTTCAACGCTGCCGAACTCCTTCAACCACTTCGATGCGGTCTTCGGGCCCACGCCATCGAGGCCGCGAATGTTGTCGGAGGTGTCGCCGATCAATGCCAGATAGTCGGCGATCTGCGCAGGCGGAACGCCGAACTTCTCCTCCACGCCGGCCGCGTCGAGCAAGCGCCAGCCCAGCTTGGGATTCGCCGAAGGCGGCGGAAGCATGATCTTGATGCGTTCGTTGACGATCTGCGCGAAATCCTTGTCCGAGCTCACGACCAACACCTCATGGCCCGCGCGTTCCAGGGCGACCGCTTGGGAGGCCAGCAAGTCGTCACTCTCGACGCCGTCCTGCTCAATCCCCACGAGGCCGAGCGCACGCGTCAGTGCCTTGATCACCGGGATCTGACGTTCCAAGGCCTCCGGCATTTCTTCCCGTTGCGCTTTGTATTCCGGCAGCAGCGCCAGGCGATCCTGTGCGCCCCCCAGATCGAAGAAGACCAAGGTCGCATCCGGCCGTTCCTGATCGGCGAGCTTCCAAATGGACTTCACCCACCCGTGCAACGCGTTGGTGGGAAACCCGTCGGCCCGCGTAAGCTCGGGTACCGCGAAAAAGCAGCGGTAGGCGAGATTGAACCCGTCGATCAACAACCATTTGGCCATCACGCGACGCAATGCGGAGTCCGGCTTTCGGTCAATCGGCGAAGCGAACGCGAGCCGATGCCGTTGCCCCACCCGTCCCCTTCACCTCTGCGGCGGCTCCACCACGTCCCGCTCACGCACGTCCGAACCCGCCGGCGTCACCCACGTGGGATTCTGGAACTGCGTGCTGGGCGGCGTGCCGCGCAAGGGCTGCTTCTTCGGCGAGCCACCGGGACTCACCAGATTGGCTGTCACGAAAATCAGCAGATTCCGCTTCTGGGTCGACTCGCCCTTTGTGCGAAACAGCCGGCCCAGTCCGGGAATGCTCCCAAGCACGGGTACGCGATCGTCCACCTGCTTCACTTCCTCCCGGGTGAGGCCTCCCATGATGAGCGTCGCCCCGTCCCAGAGCGTCACCTTGGTCGAGACTTCGCGCACCGAAAAGATCGGCTGATAAAACCCCGGCGGCACGGTCACCGTCCTCCCCGAAGAAATCGCCAGGCTGGGTCCGCCGTATTCCACGAAACCCTCGAACTCCGTCACCTTCGGATTCAAATCGAGGCTGATGCTGTAGTCATCCTCTTCCACGATCGGGGTGACGCGAAGCTCCACACCCACGTTGCGCGTCGCGAAATCCTGGGGCGTCCCCGCAGTCACGGTCACACCGGCGGACCCAGACGTCCCGGAACTGTTGCTCGATCCAACCTGGCTCTGGATCTCTCCGTAACTCTGCGGATATCGCATCTCCTGCGCCACGACCATGGAGGCGGTGTTGCCGGAGAGCACCGTGACCTTCGGCGCGCTGAGCAGGTCCGTGCCTTGCTTCTGTGAAAGCGCCCGTACGATGGCATTGACGTCGAAGTCCCCCACCGCGCCTGAAACGTTGGCCAGCGGGTTGACCGCCCCGCCCAACAGCACTGCCCCCGGAAACGTAGGCGGCGACGTGTTTGCCGCCGCCTCGCCGTCGATCAAGATCGCATTCACCGTGTTCGAGTTCCGAAAGGCCTCCGCCAGCGGCCGCACGCCCCCCGACGTGTACGTGTCCCGAACGTCAAAACGGGGCGCACCCGTCGCATCCAGCAAGGGCTGTCCCGTCGCAGGATCGAGCAAGGGACGCCCGCGCTGGGCCACATGCCAGCTCACCCCAAGTTCCTCGAGCGCCCCTTCCTGCACTTCGATGAACTTCGCCTCGATCTCCACCTGCCGCACGTCGTTGTACCGGTTCAGAATGCTGCGGATACGGTCCAGATTCCGAACGGTCTGCGTGACGATCATGGCCGATCCGTCATAGGCGAGCGTCGAGCCGGGCGTGCCGTCAAAGTTGACGCCGGCCTGCTGAAGAAAACTGCGCAGCGCCTGGGCCTCGCCACCTGCCGAAGGCGGCGGAGGCAGGGTCGAGCCAAACGGATCGTTATGGGCGGACGCCTGCGGCGGGATGCTCAGCGCCGGCCCGGTCATGCGGATGACGGTCGAACGCGTGATCGGAAAAAACGCCGTGTCCAGCGTCGAGGTCTCGCCGCCCGGTCGCACCACCACCGCGTCCGCCTGCACCTCGTATTGATAGCCGGCCGAGTCCGTAATGAAATCTAGGATACGCTTCAGGGAAAGGTTCCGCAGCGTGAGGCTGATCGCGGGATCCCGGCCCGACGGGTCAAGGACCACGATGTTCACCCCTCGCGATCCCTGCGCGGATCGATCGTAATCCTCGGAGACGGCACTGAGCGTCGCAGCGACCTTCGACAGTTCCATCTGGTGAAAACTGATGCTCGGGATCTGGATCTCCGTCAGTTTCTGCACCAGGGGCGTTGCCTTGGCAGCCTCGTCCTCTCCCGCCGGGCGCCGCTCCGCATAGAGTCCGGGGCGTTGCCACGCCTTCGCGACTTCCTCGAGCATCTGCGCCCGCGACCTTCCCCGGTTCATCACTCCCGTCTCCTCACGATCCGCAGCAATACGCTGAAGCTGGATTTTCGCCTCCCGCTCGTCCGGCGCAAGCGCCTCCACCGCCCGAAAGCTTTCCTCGGCTCCGTCCAGATCACCTGCCTCGTACTGAGCATGACCTCGCGCAAGCCAGCGCGCGACCTCCTTGCGATGCTCGGCAAAACCCGGACTGGCCTCTGCAATCGAGGGGCGGGGCGGCGACAGTTCCGCCTCATCGAGGCGATTCGCCAGGGCGATGGCGCGTCCGTCTGCGACGCCGGTCCGCACCTGCGCGTCAAGCGCGTTGCGAGCCTCCTTCAGCCGACCTGCGCCAAGAGCCGCCTCCGCGGTCAGAATCCACGCCTCGGACTCCATCCGATCCATCCTCCCGCGCAGGGACCTGGCCACGTCTCCGGCGGGCAGCGTCCGCCTCGTTGCGCCAATCGCCTCTCGCGCAGCCTCCGGCTTGCCCCGGTCCAGACTCTCCCGAATCGCAACCAAGGAGGCCTCCGCCTCGGCGAGCACCGCGACCTGGCGTAACGCCTCGCGCGCAACCATCGCGTCGGCGGCGTCCTCAAGATCGACCGGATCAAGGGGCACCGAAGCCGCCGCAGGCACGGAGCAATTCCACACCACCAGTGCGCACCATGCCGATCCCCAGAGGACTGCCCGTCGTTTGTTCATAAAGTTTCCGTTCGCTTCCGGATCATTTTTCCGCATTCGCACGCGGCTCCCGCCAGACAACCGCCGGCGCGCCGGCGTTTTCGGGCACAATTTCCACTGATTCCGGATGGCCCTGCACGCGCAGCACGCGATACGCCCATCCGCTCAGCTCCATCAACGCCCCCTCGGCAACCTCAAGTATCCGATTCTTGGCGACAAGCTTCACCCGCGCCCGCGCCGGCCCGAACACCAGCGGCTGCCCGGACCGCAGTTCGACCTGCTCGCCCGACAAGGCGTCACGGATCACAGCGAACGCCTCGCGGCGGCCTCCCTCCTGCGACCGCTGCAAGCGCAACGACTGCACCGCAAGCCCGAGCCCCGGGAAGACATGGCCCGCTCCCGCCACAACCGTCTCTCCGCTCACCGGACGCGCGAAGATACCCCGCAAGGAGGCGCCGGACCCGACGTGACCGATCAACCGCAAAGGATACTCCTCCACTTCCACCCCAAGCAGTTCGAGCAAGACATCCGTCTCCAACGGCAGAATTTCCGTGGGAGGCGGAGGGAGGAACCGGCGGGCATCGTCGTCGTAAACCAAGGAGGGCCGGGTGAAGAGTTCACCATGGCGACCCTCCAAAGGCGCCGGGTCGCTCCACCGGTTGGGGGGCGCCGGGACGTCGGTGACGGCGCCGTCCGCCAATTGAGGCGGGGCCTTGGTGCGCCGGACCACGCCCGCCTCGTGCGCCTTCAAGGCGACGATCGTGACCGAACCGACCGTTGAGAGGGTGACCAGCGCGAGCGCCCCCAGACACCACCAGGGCATCGACGCCAACGATCGCCTCATCGAGACACCTGCGTTACCGCAGCCTCCGTGGTCAATGCAGTCCCAGGGAGGTCCAGAAACAGTACCTGCACCGCGATCGTGAAACGCACCGCATCCGGTTCGGCTCCCTCCGTCGAGACCGGTTCAACCTGAAGGTCGTGCACCACCACCGGCCCCGGCATGGCGGCGAGGTGATTGAGCCATTGCCGAACGGCGCGCGTGTGGCCGACAAACGTGATGCGAAACGCCTCTGCCGCCGTTTCGGCGGGCATGATCAAGGAGGATTCGTCGACGAACGCAAAGTAGTCCGCCTCCGCCTTCCCGCCCGCTGTCCGACCAACCGCCGGCAACGGGTCTTCGCGCTGCAGGCGTTCGAACCCATGAGGTCGCACTGCGAACAACGACTCGAGCAGCGCACCCGCCGCCTCGCGTTGACGATGCACGCGGAAAAGCACGTCAAGCGACGGTCCCTGACGGGCGTACGAGGCGAAGCCGAACCGCTCATCCTCTCGACAGACAACACCGTGATCGCGGGCAACCGCGCGGAGATCCTCGATCCACCCGGTGATTTCAAAAAAGGCACGCGAGCGGCTCGTCGGAGCGGATGACGCCGAACGCACGCCACACTCAGCCCGCCAAGCCTGCCGCGCTGCCTCTGCACGCGCCCGTTCGGTTTCGGCCTCGTTCACGGACTCAACCGAGAGCACGGACAATCCTGGTGCGAGGACCTCGCGGCGCACCTCCAAATCCCGTCTCTCCCGGCTCGCCTGGCGCCAACGCCACATCGCAAACCCGGCCCCGCCGAGCTCGAGCCCGACAATCCACGCCACAACGATGATGACGCAGACCCGGGACGAAAAGCGCAGTCGTTTCAGGCGCCTCATCGTTCAGGGGAGCGGCTTCTCTGCCAGAGTGAAGACCACGTCGAAACGAAGCCCATTGTCCGGCGTCAGGTTGAACCGCTCGTGCTCGCTGCCGGCGATCCATGGCGACTGCTTCAACGCCTCCAACACAGCCTCGATTCGATCACGCGAGCCCGCCGAGACGTCGTCGCTCCCTCCGGGCGTTTCGAGCAGCCCACCAGAAAGTCGCAGCAGGCGAGGAGACGTCCCATCGCCTTTTGCGCCGGGCGGCAGCCGCTCCAGCCGATCCAGCCACACGTTTCCGTCCACAGCGATGCGCCTTTGCAGATCATCAAGGAATGAAATCCAGCGCGTCCGCGCCTCGCAGACCGCGCGCCATCGCGCTGCGTCCTCACGCAGCCGGCTCGCTTCTTCCTGCCGCAGGCGAAGATCCGCCGCCATCGGCGCGAGACGGGCCAGCTCGGTGCGCAGGCGATCCGTCTCCCGCAGCTCACTTCCGGCTTCGCGCACGGCAACACAGCCGGGCGGCAAGGGAGCCAGCAACAGCGCTAGCAATGCCGCGCGCACATAGGGACGCCGGATCCGACGGGCCCGCTCGCTTCGCGTGGACGGCGGAGAAAGATCGAGCGCGGGACAGCCGGCCGAAGGCGCGGCGGCCAAACCCACCCACTCCGCCGCGCGATCGTGATCGTCGTGGAACGCCAATCCCGGGGACACGTCGACCCGACGAAACGGATCCAGGCGCTCCACCGGCAGGCCCAGCCGTTGCGAGAGCGTGCCCGTCATCAACGTAAGCGCCGAGCGTTCGCCCGCCAGGAATACCCTTTGAATCGTCAACCGAGGCTCGTCCGCACGCCCTGTCTCATAGGTGGCCAGCAGACGCGCCACCTCCAGGTGGATACGCTCGGCAAGCGCTGTGGCGGCGGGTGCATCGGCCCACGACCACGCCGGAGCCGTTCCTCCTTTGTCGCCTGCCCCTGCCCCTACCGTCCGGGTTGCAAACGAACCCTGGTCGGCAAGCATCACGGAAAACCCGCGCCCCTCCGGACTGAGATCGACGATGAGCACCACGCCCTCCCACCATTCGGGATAATTGTAACGAAAATTCCGATACATCGCGACGCACCGTGGCTCGCAGCGATCGACGGGACGCCCGGCAGCCGCCTCGTCGCCGGTCATACGCTCCAACGCCTCCCGCCTCCCGACCCCCAAGGCAATCCACGCGGAGCCGCCCGGGACGGCAGGAAAGGCGGCCGGAGCCCAAACCAGGTCCTCGGGCTGGGCCGCGATCACCTGCCGCGCTTCGAAGGCCAGCAGCTTGGCCTGCTGGGCCAGGGGCAACGCGGGCATGGCCACGCGTCGGACCACGGCCACGGACGGCGGGAGACCCAGGACCCAGACAGGTACCGGACGTTTTCGTCCGAAGACGCCGAATACGGTTTGAAACCAGCCCTGACGCGACCCGCAAACCCGCCCCGCGACCGCGACAGGCGAGGACGGAATGACTTCCGTCAACAAGAGGCGTCCGTTGGCGCGTCGCTCGAAAAACGCGCCCACGGCACGGCCAGGGGCGGAGCCCACGACACCAACACGAACCGAACGCATAGGGGACCCGTCGATCCCACAATCCTAACTGCAAATCAAGTTCAAATAAGTCGCTAATGAAGAGAATCCTCAGCGCACGCAGGTCGGCGCCGGCCTGCGCGGGTCGTGGGCAAAGGGTGTCAGGTACTGCGGCACGAGGATACCCTCATTCACCGGCGCATCGCTTGCGACCCGCGCCCTGAAGCGATCAAGACGTTCAGGGTTTCTCAGGCTGGCCGAGACGGCCGCAGGCGCCAAGGGCACCGGGTGCCCGCCTTGCGAGAGTTCGACCAGCCAGTGCAGGTCTTCGCTCCGCACGTGGTCCCGCTCCACCACTTCCGGAGGAAGATAGAACCGGACGACAGAGGTCCCCGTGGGAAGCGTGATCACCTCTACCTCCGCGCGGTAGCAGCGTAGCGCGGCATCGCGCGTCCGGTCCGTTTCATAGGCCATGGAAACCGCGATTTTCACCCGGTCCGCGTAGCGGACGCCGCCTGCGCCCGGAGACACGGCAAGGTGCACGCCCGCCTCAAGCCAGCCACCCGCTTCACGCACGCGTTCGATGCGCACATTTCGGACCGACACGTCCGCGGACACCTCGCCCCGTTCAGTCGGAGCTTGGGCGAAGGTCAGGAGACAGGGTAGCGCCGCGACGCCGGCCAACCAGCGGGTGATTACGAAGAGCATAGGGGGGAGCAATTAACGTTGTCCCGGCCTTTCGCGGGGTCACGTTCAAAGTCGCGTCCACGCTTGGCTCTCATCCCATGTCTGCTCCGCTCGCCCACAAGATCGCTGTTCTCGTTTTCCTTCAAAATGCCGCCGGGCAACACCTCCTGTTGCATCGCGCCAAGGCGCCGAATCTCGGTGCATGGAGCCCCATCGGCGGCAAGCTTGAGACGGCGACGGGGGAGTCTCCCTTCGAGTGCGCCGTCCGCGAAACCCAGGAGGAAACCGGGCTGACGATCCGTGCCACGGACCTGCACCTGTTTGGCATGATCGCAGAGAAAGCGTACGAAGGCGCCTCGCATTGGCTGCTCTTCCTTTTCCGGAGCACGCGACCGATTCCCAGCCTGCCACCGGACATCGCCGAGGGGCGTTTCGGATTCTACAGCCGGGAAGAGATCAATTCGCTGACGTTGCCCGAGACCGATCGCACCGCCCTCTGGCCGATCTACGATCGCTATCATCAGAGCTTCGTCGCCCTGCGCGCCGACTGCCAACCCGGGCAACCACTGAACATTGTCGTCGAACAAGTGACGCCCGCCCCACCGGTCGCCGGGCGAAACAACGCTTGATTTCCCCCTCCTGCGCCGAGAACGTTTTCTTTTCCAACCTTTGTCGCATCCTCCCGTGAGCAAAAAACAGTCTGCCACAGCCGAAAAGAAAGCCGCAGCGGGCGCCACTCCGGCCGCCCAAGCCCCGGTCAACGCTTCGCTGACCAAGGAGCAACGCATCGAGCTCTATCGCCAGATGGTGCGCATCCGCCGCTTCGAGGAACGCAGCCTGCGCGCCTACCAAGCCAAGAAGATCGGCGGCTTTCTCCACCTTTACATCGGCCAGGAAGCCGTGGCCGTCGGCTGCTGCTCGCTCATGGGCAAACACGACCATGTGATCACCGCCTACCGCGACCACGGCCACGCCATTGCCGTCGGCATGGACACCAAGCCGCTCATGGCCGAACTGTACGGGAAGGTCACCGGTTGCTCCAAAGGCAAAGGCGGCTCGATGCATTACTTCGACCCGTCACGCAATTTCTGGGGCGGGCATGGCATCGTCGGCGGCCAGATCCCGCTCGGCGCCGGGCTCGCCTACGGCATCAAATACCTTGGGCACAAGGGTGCCGCCATGGCTTTCATGGGCGACGGAGCCGTCAACCAAGGCGCCGTTCACGAGTCCTACAACCTCGCCGCCCTCTGGGACCTGCCCGTGATCTTCGTCATTGAGAACAACCGGTACTCGATGGGCACAAGCCAGCAGCGGTCTTCCGCCGGCCCTGGCCTCGCCCAGCGCGCCGAGGCGTACGGCATGGAGTGGGAGATGTGCGACGGTCACGACGTCTACGCCGTCCGCGCCACGATGGACAAATTCCTCACCCGCGCCCGGGAAGAATCGAAACCCGCCGTCGTGGAAATCGATACCTACCGCTACCGCGGCCACTCGGTCGCCGATCCCGACAAAACCTACCGCGACAAGGCCGAGGTCGAGGAATACCAGACCACGAAGGATCCGATCACCCTCTTCCAGAGGACCCTCGTGGGCGAAGGTGTGCTCACCGACGCGCTCATCGAGCAGATCGACACCGAGGCGCGCGCCGAAGCCGACGCCGCCGCCGCGTTCTCCGAAGCCAGTCCCTTCCCCACCGTCGAGGACATCCAGAAAGATGTCTACTGGGAGACCGACAACCCCGACAAACGCACGTCCGAAGGTCGTCTCTTTTTCGACAACTGACCCGGCCCACCTCCACCGCCACCTTTCCAATCTCGATACTGAGATCCTCACGATGCCTGTCATCACCTACCGCGAAGCCATCCGCCACGCCCTCGCCGAAGAGCTCGAGCGCGATGCCAACGTTGTCGTCCTGGGCGAGGAAGTCGCCCAATTCCACGGCGCCTACAAGGTCACCGAGGGCTTGCTCGCCAAGTTCGGTCCGAAGCGCATCGTCGACACCCCCATCAGCGAAGCCGGTTTCATCGGCATGGGCATCGGCGCCTCGATGCTCGGCGTCCGCCCCGTGATGGAGTTGATGTTCTGGTCCTTCTATTCGGTCGCCTTCGACCAGATTCTCAACAACGCCGCCAATGTCCGCTACATGAGCGGCGGTCAGATCAATTGCCCGATCGTCATCCGGGGCCCTGCCAACGGCGGCACCAACGTCGGCGCCACCCACTCCCACACCCCGGAGAACGTGCTCGCCAACCACCCGGGCGTGAAGGTCGTCGTCCCCGCCACGCCGGCCGATGCCAAGGGCCTGCTGAAGGCGTCCATTCGCGACAACGATCCGGTCTTCTTCCTCGAGAACACCCTCCTCTACGGCGAAAAGGGCGAAGTGCCCGAAGGCGAAGTCGTCATTCCGCTCGGCAAGGCCGACGTGAAGCGTGAGGGCACGGACCTCACGATCGTGACCTACGGCCGCTCTGTCCTGCATTCGCTCAAGGCCGCGGATCTCCTCGAGAAGGAGCACGATGTCTCCGTCGAGATCGTCGACCTGCGCACGATCCGCCCGCTCGATATCGACACCGTCCTCAAGTCCGTCGCCAAGACCCATCGCGTGCTCTTCGTCGAGGAACAGAAGCCGTTCGCGAGCGTCGGTGCCCAAGTGTCCGACATGATCCAGCGTCTCGCCTTCGATGAACTCGACGGCCCGATCCATCGCCTCTCCACCGTCGACGCCCCCGCGATCTACAGCCCGCCCGTCGAGACCGAACAGCTTCCCAACCCCCAGCGCGTCCTCGCCGCCGCCCTCGCCGCGATGGCCTGAGGCCACCGCGAATTAAGAATGCAGAATGAGGAATCTAGAAATCCAATTTCGCGGCACCGATTCCTCAGCCTCTGACTCATTCACAATTCATCATTTCTAATTCTTAATTTTCCCACCCATGGCCGAAATCATCGAAATGCCCAAACTCAGCGACACCATGACGGTGGGCACGCTGGTCAAATGGCTTAAGAACGAAGGCGATGCCGTAAAGTCCGGCACGATGCTTGCCGAGGTCGAGACCGACAAAGCCACCATGGAGCTGGAGTGCTTCTTTGATGGCACCCTCTTGAAAATCTTCGCCCCCGCGGGCTCGCAGGTGGCGATCGGTGAGGCGCTCTGCGCCGTCGGCAAGCCCGGCGAAACCGTCGAGGCCCCGAAGTCCAAGACGCCCGCACCCGAGGAGAAAAAAGAGGAGCCCAAGAAGGAAGAGGCAAAACAGGAGGCCCCCAAAGAGGAAGCAGCTCCGAAGTCCGAGCCGGCCGCCCCGGCCCCGGCTCCCGCTCCCACCCGGGCCGCCGGCGAGCGCGTGAAGATTTCCCCCCTCGCCCGCAAGCTGGCCGCCGAGAAGGGCGTCGATCCGGCCGCTGTCGAGGGCTCGGGACCCGGAGGCCGCATCGTGCGTGCAGACATCCTCGCCGCCGAAAAATCCGGCTCGGCCAAGGCCGGCGCCGCCAAGGGAGGTTCGTTCTCCGGCGGTGCCCTTGCCAACAAAGGCCCGGTGCAGGAAGAGCGCCTCGTTCCGGTCTCCAACATGCGCGGCGTCATCGCCAAGCGCATGGTCGAGTCGACGACGACGATTCCCTACGTCTACCTCGACATCGAAATCGACGCTGAACCTTTGCTTGCGTTGCGCCAGCAGTTGAACACCGGCCTCGAGAAGGAGGGCGTCAAACTCTCCGTCAACGACTTCGTCCTCAAGGCGAGCGCCGAGGCGTTGCGAAAGGTCCCGACGGTCAATTGCTCGTGGGAGGGTACCTCTTCGACAGGCTCAGGGCAGGCGCACATTCGCCACCACGGGGCCGCCCACGTCGCCTTCGCGGTCGCCTTGGAAGACGGCCTGATCACACCGGTCATCCGCGACACCCACCTGAAGAGCATCTTTCAAATCAGCACCGAAGCGAAGGCGCTCGGGAAGAAGGCCAAGGAGAAAAAGCTCGCCCCGGCGGACTACACCGGCGGGACCTTCTGCGTCTCCAATCTCGGCATGATGGGCATCCCGAAGTTCACCGCCATCATCAACCCGCCCAACGCAGCCATCCTCGCTGTCGGCACCACCGTCGCGAAACCCGTCGTGAAGAACGGGCAGATCGTGGCCGGCCAGACCCTGACCATGACGCTGAGCTGTGATCACCGCGTGTTCGACGGCGCCGTGGGCGCGCACTACCTCGGCGCCCTCAAGCAGCTGCTCGAGGCGCCGGCGCTTCTGCTCGTCTGAACCGCGGCCGGGCGGACAGGCCAGCAACGATGACGCAGCCCGCCCTCGCCCCCGATTCGGCACCCGCGCTGGCCGCGCGCCTGCGCCAGCTGGCCGAGACCGAAGCGGGCTTGCGCGATTTTGTCGTCGGTTACGCTCCGGGCGACCTGCTCGTGCGCGAGGGCGAGCCCAATGACGCGCTGTTCGCCTTGTTCGAGGGCGAGGTCGCGCTGTTCAAGGTTGCCGAGGACTCCGGCGAGACCGTGCGCGTCTCCTCCCATGGCCCCGGCGACCTTCTGGGCGTCAACTCGGTCGCCACGGGCAAGCCTGCGTTCACGACCGCCCGCGTGCTCTCGCCCCTGCGTTGCCTGCGCCTCGACGCAGCCGCCCTCACCGAACTCCCCACCGCCCATCCCGCGGTCCACGCCCTCCTTCAGACCCTGATCGGTCTCAACCTCGCCCGTCGCTACCGGGCCGCCGTGCGTCTCCAACTAAGCCTCGCACAGGCCAACGCCGAACTCACGGAAACGCGCAACGAGCTCGTTCATCGGGAAAAAATGGCCGTGCTGGGCCAGCTCGTGGCCGGGCTCGCCCACGAGCTCAACAATCCGGCTTCCGCCCTCGCCCGGCAGCGCGACCATCTCGCCGAGCTTCTCTCCGGTTTGCTCACACGGGCAATGCCCCCGGGGTGGGAGGACTACTGGCGTTCCGGCGCAAGCGCACCCGCCGGCGATCCCGCCGCGCGTGCCCGCCTCGAGGCCCTCGAGGCGAGCCACCCTGCCATTCCACGCGCGACCCTGCGTCGTCTCGCCGCCCTGCCCGAAGCGCTGGCCAAGCCCCTCCTTCCAACCGGGGCCGGGACGCTGTCAATCGAGGCGGAGAACCGTCTCGCCGTCTTCGAGGTCGCCTACCTCCTCCGTTCCCAGCAGGCGGCTGCCGGGCAGATCAGCCATCTTGTCGCCTCGCTAAAAAACTACGCCCGCCCTTCGACCGCCGGTCCCGAGCTGCTCGATCTCGCCGAGAACCTGCGCAACACCCTGCTCATCCTCGGACCAAGTCTGGAAGGGACCGAGCTGACGACCGACTTCACGCCGGGCCTGCAGGTCCATGCGCGCGGCGGCGACCTGAGCCAGATCTGGACCAATCTCATTCGCAACGCTGTGGAGGCCATGGGGCCGGGCGGACGCCTTCACCTGCGTAGCCGCTCGCTGGATACCGACCGTGTCGAGGTGGCCGTGATCGACCACGGCCCCGGCATCCCCGCCGGCCTGCGGGAGCGCGTCTTCGAGCTGAACTTCACGACGAAGACCGGCCGCGAACACTTCGGGCTCGGGCTGGGGCTTTCAATTGCTCGCAGCCTCGCCGCCCAGCATGGCGGCACGCTCGGCGTCGAGGACACCCCGGGCGGAGGCAGCACCTTCGTGGTGCGCCTTCCGAAGGCCTGAACGCTCAGGCGACGCCGGCGAGCTTGAGGATCTTGTTTCCGGTGAGACGCTGTTCAGGCGGGAGGGAATGCGGTGTCCGGCCTCCGTAGGTCTTGGCGAGTTCGGCAAACCGTGCCTGGGTCGCCTTCACGAACTCCTCGACGGAGCGCGTCTCGCCACACAACGCCATGATCTCGGGCAGCCAGCGGTGCCCGTAACGCACGTGGTTCTGCTCGTCGTTGCGATCAAACGCGAGGAGCGTGTCCGCCTCGAAGTCGTTCAACTCGCGAACCCGATCCATGACCGTGGCCTTCGTCGGAAAACTGCCGGCCTCGAACTCCATCGTCATCATCGCGTACCGCTCGTGCGGGGGCATTTGCACAAGGATGTTGTAGAGATCGAGCGAGTGCTCGAGGGTCGCCAGATCGACGCCGAGTTTGGGCAGCTGCCGGTAGCCGAACGCGCTGTGCCGCGACTCGTCCCAAAGGTGCCGCGCGAGATCGTGATGCAGATCGAAGGGCGCATCCGGCGTGTCGAAGAACACCGTCGCGAGATAGTCGACCGCGTCCATCTCCATCATGAGCCAGACATACACCATGAGCCGGACCACGCGCGCGTCGGTTTTCGGATCGACCAGCCACGGGCGAACGATCGGCGTCTCGTCAGGATCAAAACTGAACACGCTGGAGCACGTCGGATACTTTCCCCGGTTGCACGTTTCGGGATGCCGGTACGGACGGCGGACATGCTCCCAAACGTAGTCCGCGGTCAGGGGCACTGCGGTGCGTTCACCCAGCAACCCGCCTTCCGCGGCGAGTGCGGAATCAAGATGTCCGATCCACTCGCTCGCGTTGATGCCCGCCAGATACGGCTCCATCTCCCGAGCGTGGCGCTCCTCATCCCCGATGAACTCCTCCACGAGCTTGCGCGAGGGCCAGTCGGCGAGGTGATGCGTGGCCTTCAGGTAGTGGCGATATGCAGCAAGGAGCGCGGGCTTGAGCACCCGATAGAATCCGGCGAGCGCCACCGAGCCATCCTCGGGCATGACCGCCTCGGAGAACAATCGGCGGAGACTGTCGCGCACCCCTTCACCGTTCCCAAAACCGCTCATCTCGCGGCCGCGCTCCCGCAGGAACCGGGCGTGCCCGGCGGACTCCCAGATGTGCTGACAAAGCAAATACTTCAGCTCGGGCTCGCCGACGCGATAGATCAACGTCGTGGCCGTGCGAAGAAACTCGCGCTCCGACTCGAAAAGCAGCCGTTGCAGGCGGGCCATTTCCTGCACCGCGGCCATCCGGCCCGATGCACTCGCGGAAGAAGGCGTCGTGGGTTTGGCGGAGGCAACCATGGCTCAGCAAATCCGGCCGCGTTTGCCTGCAGTGGAGTGGCCGGGAGGATTGGGCCCGACCCAGCGGTCATCGATCGCCTCGCGGGCGCGCTGATAGCGCGAGTCGCTGGAGATGCGCAGGCGGTTGTCGCTGCGGTTATCAAGCGAAGCATGGACGAGGAACATGCCGAAGGTGATGAAATCGCCCGCCTTGAATTCGGTCGTGAGCCAGCGACCGCCGAACTTGTTGCGCACCACCGGCGGGTTGTGGGAAAGCGTGCCCGTGAAGGTCCAGCCGCCGTTCTTCGCCTTTTCCGCCTCCGACTGCTTGTTCTCACAGAAGGCATCCACGTCGCGGTACACATAGTTCTCCAGCAGATCCATGCGCTTGTGCGACCCTTCGAGCACCATGAGGCCCCCCAAGGTGAAGGAGATGTCGCCGTAGGGCACCCAGCAGGTCATGTGCTGATGCGTGCCGCGTCCCATGTAAGGAAGATCGCAATGAGGATTGGTCCCCTTCCCCGGTCCGATCGCACGAAGCCAGGTGAAGTCGTAGTGACGGATGGGCTCGCCAAAGAGGCGGGTGTAGAAATCGACGATCCGGCCGGAGTACAGGAGGTTCTGCACCTCGGCGTTGTTGCTGGTGATCTCCGGCTTGAAGACGTAACCCGAGTCCGGTTTGCACACCCCCTCCATCGAAGGGTACGCGGGGTCAAGCACGCCGGCCTCGGCGAGGCGCGCGGTCAGGCTGGCGCGCGCGCCAAGCACCTCGTCGCGATCAAGGTATCCGCGCATGTACAAATAACCATCTTCGGCGACGCGTCGGCGGAGTTCCTCGACGTCGTCGGCAGCATCACTCGAGTCACGCAGCAGGCCGACCTTGTCGTCGTCCATGTCGAGTTCGTGACCATAGGAATAGAGTTGGGGTAAAGAGGCAGCAACACTCATGGAAGCAAACTACACCCGAATCGTCGTTCATTAAATGGTTGAAGTGGGAGAAGTGATGTAAATTTTGGGCGGATGCCTGCCCCCCGGAAAGTCCGCGCCCAACCCTGGCTCCAGCGGTCCTTGCGCACACCGATCGGCGAGATCGAGTTGGCGGGAATGATCGTCAACGGACCTGGGATCGAGCCGTCCGCCATGCGGGTTTTGCGGCGGTTCACCCTCGTGCTGATGGTCTCCGGACAAGGCTACTTCCGCGACGAACGCGGGGCCTCGTTCGACGTCGGGGCGGGCGATGCCCTCCTGGTCTTTCCGGAGATCGCCCACGCCTATGGACCCCGGCGCGGCGGCGAGTGGACCCAGATCTACTTTGTATTCGATGGGCCGCAGTTCCAGCTCTGGCGCGCCCAAGGACTGCTCAATCCCGATCGTCCGGTGTTGCGCCTGGGCGAACCCGGCCGATGGCAGCAGCGGCTGCACGAAATCGTCGAGACCGAACCCTCCCATCGCGCCGGTTCACCCCTCCGCGCGATGGGCCGTTTTCTTGAGGTGTTGGCCGAAATGATCGCGACCGACGCGGAAAACATGCACCGCTCCGGGCGCGATTCGTGGCTGGAGAAGAGTCTGCGCCTGCTGGGCGAACGGGGCGCGAACGGCTGGCCCTCACCCCAGGCCGTCGCAGCGGAGGCGGGGTTGAGTTACGAGAACTTCCGCAAACGCTTCGTTCAGCTCATGGGCGAATCGCCCGGCCGTTACCAAAAGCGCCGCCGCATCGAATGGGCCTGCGCCGCGATCTATCACGGCGACTCCTCGTTCAAGGAGATCGCCGACCTGCTCGGCTTTTGCGACGTGTTTCATTTTTCCAAAGCCTTCAAACAGGTCATCGGTTTCACTCCTTCGGATTACCGCCGGCGGGTGCGGGGACGCTGACCCCGCCGGGGGCGGCCGTGTAGGAGCGGCTTTATGCCGCGATGTAAACCGTCCGCGTGCGATCGCGGCGTAAAGCCACTCCTACCCCGACATCGCCCTGCGTGGCGGGAAGAGATCTTCCGGCCAGAATCCGACGGCCTGTACCACCAGCCGTCAATTTGCTCTCGCCAGCCTCGGCATGAGCTTGGCAATTCTTGGGTTCCATGGATCGCATCTCCCTTGCTTTCGAGCGCGCCCGCGCCGCCCATCGCGCTGCCTTTGTGGCTTACCTGTGCGCCGGTGATCCGGATTTTGAAACGTCGCTCGCTGCCTGCCGCGCCTTGCTCAAGGGAGGCGTCGACGTGCTCGAACTGGGAGTGCCGTTCTCCGATCCCCTCGCCGACGGCCTGACCAATCAGCTCGCCGCGCAACGCGCGCTCGAGAGCGGCATGACCGCCGCGCGGGTCTTCGATCTCGTGAAACGCCTCCGTCAGGAATTTCCCGAGACGCCGATCGTCTTCTATACCTACTACAACCTCGTCTTCGCCAACGGCGTGGAGGCCTACGTGAAGGCCGCGCACGACGCCGGCGTCGACGGCATGCTCACGCTCGACCTTCCACCGGAGGAAGCCGCAGAAGTCGCGGCCGCCTGCACCAAGCACGGCGTGAAGACCGTCTTCATCGTCGCACCCACCACCCCTGAAGCGCGTTTGCCCGTGATCGCCGCCGCGACGACCGGTTTCATTTACTATGTTTCTCGCGAAGGCGTGACGGGCGTGCGCGACGCCGTCGCGGCCAATGTGCCGGACGCGGTCGCGCGCATCAAAGCCCACACCCCGCTGCCGGTGGTCGTTGGCTTCGGCATTTCGCGCCGCGAACACGTTGCCACCGTCGCCGCCTGCGCCGACGGCGTGGTGGTGGGCAGCGCCTTGGTAAACACCATCCGCGAAAATCTGGCCGACCGGGCAAAGGTCGCGCCGGCCATGGCCGCCAAGCTCGCCGAGCTGATCGACGGCACCCAGCGCGGCTGAACGCCGCCGCAGGGATCTGCGTTCGCCGGCGAAAAGTGGCACGGGCGTCCCCGCCCGTGGACGGCGCTCCGCGCCGCAGACGTGGGCGAGACGCCCACGCCACGTCACGGGCAAGATGCCCGTGCCGCCCCAGAACCGCGCACTCGCAAATCACCTGTCGCTGTAATTTTCATTAACTTTCAGAATGATTCCTGATGCCCGTCGCGTATAGTCCGGCGCCATACCCCGCATTTCCACCGGACCGCTGGTCCTCTAATCCGCTTCTTCATGCCCCTTGCGCGCCTGCGTCACGCCTTTCTCACGCTCTTCCTCGCTCTCACGTTCGCCGTCATCCCGACCTTCGGGGCCGACGACTTGCTCGACCTTGAGGTAAAGCCGCTCGACTCCGCGCCGGCTCCGCTCGTCAGCAACGTGGTCGTGGGCGGTCAGACCATCGCCGGCGACGCCGATTTGGCGACGCTTGTACTGCCCGGCCTGCCAGCGGGTTTCCGTCCCCTTTCCCTCGCACAACAGAACGGCGCCACGTTCGTGACAGGTGTTGACGCTTCCGACAGCGTTCAGATCTGGCGTCATCAAGACCGCGAAGGTTGGAGCGAACGCCGCCCGCCGCCGGCACGTCCCCTGCCCGGCGCGATCAAAGCGACCGGCCAGGCCCACCTGATCATGGTCGGCGAAACTGCCTCTGGTGAACTGGAGCTGCTCTCGTATCACACCATCACCAATGCGTGGGCCAGTGTCGGGACTTTTCCCGCGCCGGGCACCGCGCTCGCCGCC
>CAYOSX010000029.1:9760-24448 GCA_964406745.1 uncultured Opitutus sp. | reverse complement strand
GGACCGACTCTTCGCCGGATTTCACGTTCTTGATCCGCAGACCGCTGACGGCACCCTGTTCGACGCCCTCGACGGCGACGGGAACGCTGTCCCAGACGCATTGAATTTTCTCATGCGACGTAGCGCGGTCGGCCATGATTCTGGACGCGCGGAGCGAATCGCGGCGGTGGACAAGATAGACCTTGCTGGCGAACCGCGTGAGGAACAGCGCTTCCTCGGCCGCACTGTCGCCGCCGCCGATCACCGCGACCTCCATCTTGCGGTAGAATGCGCCGTCGCAGGTCGCGCAGGTGGTGACGCCCTTGCCGCCGTAGAGTTCCTTTTCCCCGGGCACCCCGGTCATGCGCGGAGACGCGCCGGTGGCGATGATGATGCTGCGTGCCAGGATCGTGCGATCGCCGCAGACGAGTTTGTGCGGTGAAGAGGAAAAGTCGACCGTTTGCACCTGGGCCTGTTCGAAACGCGTGCCGAACTTGGCGGCCTGCTTGCGCAGGTTGTCCATCAACATGAAACCATCCACGCCCTCGGGAAAGCCTGGAAAGTTCTCCACCTCGGAGGTCGTGGTGAGCTGCCCGCCGGGCAACGAACCCTCGAGGACCAGCGGATTGAGGTTGGCGCGGGCGGTATAGCTGGCGGCGGTGAGACCGGCGCAACCGGTACCGACGATGACGACGTTTTCGACGGGTGTGGACATGGAAGGGTGCCTACACGAAGCCCCAAAATGCGCGTGGGACAAGGGCAGAGTTGCTCCGCCACCGGCGCTTGCGACCGGCGGGTGCCTGCCGCATGAAGATTTGTCGCCGGCGGTGGCATATGCCGTGCTCGCCCCGGGACTTAACCCGCGCCCGGACCCGACCATGATCACTATCCTCCGCCTGTTCCTCGTGCCCTGCCTGATGACCGCGTGTGTCGCGGCCGAACCCTGGCCTGAGGTGACCCCGGAGGTGCGTGCCGTGCACGAGGCCGCGCTGACGCTGGACACGCATTTCGACAGCGCCGCAAACCTGGCGCGTCCGGGCTGGGACGTGATGGTCCGCCACACATACGAGGACGACTTCACGCAGGTTGATCATCCACGCCTCGTCGAAGGGGGCGTCGACGGGGGCTTCTGGACCCTTTACGTTGCCCAGGGGCCGCGCACCCCGGAAGGTCACGCCGCCGCGCGGGACACGGCGTTGAAGATTCTTCTTCGTATCCGTGAAATGGTGACGCGCAATCACGGGCACTTCGAGCTCGCGTTGACCGCGGCGGACGGACCGCGAATCGCCGCAGCGGGGCGCCAGGTCGTCTATCTCTCGATGGAGAACGGTTATCCGCTCGGCCGCGACCTGACGCTGGTCGACACGTTCCATGAGCTCGGCGTGCGCATGCTCGGTCCGGTGCATTTCGCGAACAATGAACTGGCCGACTCCGCCACGGATCCGCAGGGGCCGGAGTGGGGCGGGCTGAGCCCGCTGGGCCGGGAGGTCGTCGCCGCATGCAACCGGCTCGGGATCGTGCTCGACGCCTCGCATGCGTCCGACGCGGTGCTTGACCAGATGCTCGCGCTGTCGGCGACGCCGCTCGTGCTGTCCCATTCCGGATGCAAGGCGGTCTTCGATCATCCGCGCAATGTTCCGGATGAGCTTCTGCGCGCGCTCGCCGCGAAGGGCGGCGTCATTCAGATGAATGCCTTCAGCGCCTACACTGCGCCGCTGCCCCAGACGCCCGAGCGCAATGCGGCGATGCGTGATCTCTTTGCCTGTTTTGGCGGCCGCGCGGGCCTGACGACACCGGAACGACAGGCGGAATACCTCGCCGGCCGCGCCGAACTCGAGCGCAAGTTTCCCATGCCGCTCGCGACCTTCGACCAGTTCATGGCCCATGTGCGGCACGCGCTGAAAGTCGTCGGGCCCGACCACGTGGGCATCAGCGGAGATTTTGACGGCGGCGGCGGGGTCGAAGGCTTCATGGACGTCACGGGCGCGCCGCGCATCACCGCGGCCCTGCTGGCGGACGGCTGGAGCGCCGCGGACATTGCGAAGATCTGGGGCGGCAACGTGCTCCGGCTGCTGAAGGCGGCCGAGGACCACGCCGCCAAGGTGAAGTCCGCGGACACGCCTTGAGTTCGGGCGGTTCAATGGAACCGCGAATGAACGCGAAGGGACGCGAATAAAGCCCGTGCGACGATCCGGGGCCGGCGAACGTCTCCGCCGCCTCCGGGATTCGCGTGGATTGGCGTCCATGTCAGGCCATTCGCTCCGTCCCTAGACGCGGTTTCTCCCTGCACGGGACAGGACCAAAGCGGCGTATTCGAAATAATACTACGCAAGCTCGCTTACGTTTCCTGGAGCGGATTCGCAAGCCGACTCCAAAAAGTTTCATGGCGCCCGGCCCTGCCGTGGTATCGGCCATGCTGGGGGACAGGTGTTCTACGTCTGTCACCATTATGAAACCGACCACCACCGTGCAGAGCCAGGCGCGGCGAGGGAGCCAGCTGTCCGTCGCCGTTTCAACGCTAATCCTCGCGGGCGCCCTTGCGGCGCGCGCTTTTGCCCAGACCGTCCCGTCCGCACCCGCCCCCGCCGACACCGCGACCGGCGCGCAGGAGGACGAGGCCATCCAGATGATGGAATTCTTCGTCGCCGAGCGCGGCGTTTCGCGGGCGAACAACACCATCACCACCAAGGACGTTCATGTCGCCCTGCCCGGGGCCACCATCGAGAAGATGCTGACGATGGTCCCCGGGGTGAACATCACCTCGAGTGATCCGTTCGGTCACGCGAGCGAGGGCGGCGACATCCGCGTGCGCTCGTTCGGCATCGGCGTCGTGGCTGTCACGGTCGACGACGTGCCGATGGGCAGCAACAGCGCGCGTTACGGCACGCCGGCGGGCCGCATCGTCGACTCGGAGAACCTCGCGAGCATCAGCGTCTCGCAGGGCACGGGCGATGTCACCACCCCCGCGTTCCAGGCGCTGGGCGGCTCGATCAAATACTACACGACCAATCCGAACCGCACCGCGGGCATCCAGGCGCGGCAGGTGTTTGGCTCGTGGGATTTCCGCCGTACCTTCCTGCGTGTGGACACGGGCGAGATTCTCCCGGGCGTGACCGCGTTCCTCAGTACCTCCGACCAGCGCTTCAAGACGCTGGGCATGCCGGACGACAGCAGCGTGCGGAAGCTCGACGCGAAGATCCGCTGGGAGCTGCCGCGGTCCTCGATCAACTATTCGTTCACCTGGAACGACCGCGACGACTTCGATGCCGCGCGCAGCATTCGCTGGGACTACTGGAGGGCGATGGAGACCGGCGATCCCTACGCGGGCTACGCCGTGGGTCGCTATTCAGCGAACGAACGTCGGGACCTCGGAGAGTTCGCCCGCCTCGGCTACGATGAATACACGACTGCGAATTCCACGCTCACCCGGACGTTGATGAAGAACTACGGAGACACGGGGCGCGGAGCGGTGCGGCGCACGGTGCTCGACAGTTCCGTCAACCTGGGCGATGCGCCCAATTCCACGTACTACTATTACGGCAGGAACGGCCGCATGGACGGTTTCTCGCGCCTTGTCGCGGATCACAGTTTCAGCGACAGCGTGGTCGCAAAGCTGGCGACGTACTATCAGCACAAGCAGTACTACGGCACGGCCTACGTGCCGCGTTCGACGGTGCTGGGCAACATCGCGAGTGCCTACCGGCAGGGGGACGGAAGCATTCGTGAGGACATCTGGCCGCGCTACGCGTACATGGATGCCACGCGCACGCAACTCGTGCCGTATGGCACGCCGGGGTCCCTGCCGGTCGGCTTCACCGATCTCAATGGGAACGGCATCTTCGACATCGGTGAAAAGCTCGATCCCTCGAAGAACGTCACCGCCTTCACCGCGACGGGAGCAGGCGCCCATGCGCTGATCAATCCGGACGCGTCGACGACGCTCGCCAATGCCGAGACCGCGACCCGCGGATCGACGGCGCGCGACGAAGAGTTCGGCGGGTACCGCTTCGGCTGGTTCCCGCAGGTCTCGTGGACCGTTGGCAATCACAAGCTCACGGGCGGGTATTGGTATGAGAAGGACGTCCAGACGACCTCCCGTCCGCAGTACGATCTTTTCGAAGGAAGCCCGACCGGTCGCATTCTTTACGACCGCGTGTTTTTCAACAGTTACGAGCGCTACTTTCTCACCGAGAGCACCATGTTCTTCCTCGAGGACGTGAGCAAGTACTTCGACGAGCGCCTGACGGTGACGCTGGGTGCGAAGTCGTTGAAGGTTGACCGGGCTGTGTCGGGGATGATCGACGGTTCGCTCTGGTTCAAACCGGTCGACCAGCAGTACGCGAAGAACGAAGTCACCTACAAGGACGACTTCCTGCCGCAGGCCGGCTTGAGCTACAAATTGAGCAACCGCACGGAGCTCTTCGCGAGCTATGCCGTCAACATTGCGGCGCCCACGCAGGATGTGGTGACGAGCCTCGGGTTCAGCGAAGGACTCTCTCCGGAGAAGGCGACGAACTACGAGGCGGGCGTCCGTTTCTCCTCGCGCAACTTTGGCGCGACCTTCGCGTTGTTCCATAATGCGTACGAGGAGCGCCTGCTCACGGTGCCTCTCACGCAGGAGGAACTCGACGCGCTGGGCATCGCGGGCGTCGTGGGCACGAGCGTTTACCGCAATGTCGGCGGCATCGATTCGCGCGGGGCGGAGCTGAGCTTCGACTGGCGCACGCCGGTGCGCGGCCTGCGCTTCGCCGGATCGGTCGCGTATCAGACCGCCGAGTTCGAGCAGGACCTGCGCGTGAGCTACCAGTCGTTCATGGGCAACCCGAACGATCCGCGTTCCCAGTTCTACGTGCCCATCGTTCCCGAGGGCGGCGGCGCGCCGCGGTTCGCCATGGAGCTCCAGCAAGGCAAGAGCCAGGGCAACACGCCCGAGCTCACGGCCAACGCCGACCTCAGCTACACGTGGCGCTTCATGGACATGAGTTTCGGCGGACGCTACTACGACAACGTCTGGGCCAACACGATGAACACCGAGAAGGTCCCGGCCTTCACGACGTTTCGCGCGAGCTTCTCGATGCGTGGCCAGCCGGGCACGCGTTTCGAGGGCCTGAGCTTCAGCGTCAACGCGGAGAATCTGTTCGACCAGTACTTCTTCACCTCGAGCGGAGGCACGGGCGCCTTCAACGGCAGCGTGACCGCCGATTATGGACGGACGCTGACGTTTGCGATCAACGCGCGGTATTGACCGCGGCAGGACACGACGGCCCCCGGTGTGTCCTTCAATCCACCGCCCGTCGCGCGCGTGCGCGGCGGGCATGGGGGCTTCCGACTGCAATTTTTCTTTCGCCTGCGAGGGCAGAGACGCGCCCTTTGCCACGCATCTAAAGAATTCATGGAGCTCGGCCCGGTGGTGGTATCGGGGCTGCTAGGTGAAGGGTGTCTAGTCAATCACCATGCATCCAAATATCCACCACCAGAACCGAGCCCGGCGACACAAGCCACAGGGTGCCGCCCTTTCAACGCTAATAGCATCCACCGCGTTCGTCGCTTCGGCTTTCGCCCAGCCCGTCGCGCCGGATGCATCGACGTCCACGCCGCCTGAAGGCGAAGCCATCCAGCTGATGGAGTTCTTCGTCAGCGAGCGCGGTGTTTCCCGTGCCACCAACGCCATCACCGCGGCCGACGCGAAAGTTTCTCTTCCCGGCATGTCCGTGGAAAAGCTGCTCAACCTCGTGCCCGGCGTGAACATCCGTTCGACCGATCCGTTCGGCTTCTACGAGTTCGGCAACGACATCCGCGTGCGCTCGTTCGGCATCTCGGCGCTCGCCGTGACGATCGACGACATCCCGATGGGCAGCAACAGCCCGCGCTACGGCACGCCCGCCGGCCGCATTGTCGACAGCGAGAATCTGGCGACGATCAGTGTTTCGCAGGGCACCGGCGACGTCACGACGCCGGCCTACGAGGCGCTCGGCGGCGCGATCAAGTACTACACCGCCACGCCGAGCCGCACGCCCGCCGCACTCCTGAAGTACAGCGTGGGCGACTTCAACATGCGGAGGTCCTTCGCGCGCTTCGACACGGGTGAAATGCTCCCCGGGCTGACCGCCTTCGTGAGCACGTCGCAGCTGACGTTCAACTCCGCGGGTATTCCGGAGGAGAGCGAAGGCCGCAAGATCGAGGGGAAGATCCGCTACGAGCTTCCCCGTGCGACCTTCAACCTCGCCTACACCTGGAACGACCGCGACGATTACGACACGCGCTCCATCCAGTGGGACCGCTGGCGCGCGCTGGAGACAGGCGATCCCTACGCCGGCTACGGCCCCGGCGCGGTGGGAACGATCTACTCCGCGAACGGAGACACCAACCTCCGGATGCTCGCGGCGAACGGGTACACCGATTACCTGCCCAACACCATGGCTGAACGCGCGGCCGCGGCCGGCCTTCCGTCCACCGCCTCGCTCGCTGGCTTCCTCAATGGCAATTACGCGGACGGTGCGCGCGGCTACGGCGCGCTTTCCTACCTCGGGCCGGCGGAGGTCATGGGTGACGGCATCTACAACCAGTACTATCGCCTCTGGCGCAACGGTCGCATGGACAGCCTGGTGCGCGGCTCCGGCGACTTCACCGTCTCGGAGAGCGTGATCGCGAAGGCGTCCGGCTACTACCACGACCGCCACAACTACGGCACCTTCCCGGTCCTGCGTAGCGACGCCCGCACGCAGATCCGCAACTCCTACATCTCCTCGAACAACACCACCGGGGAGCTGCGCGAGGACATCTGGCCGCGGTACGCCTATCGGGATGCCTCCGGTAATCTCGTGCCGTTCGGCACGGCCGGCGCGCTCCCCGTCGGCTACAACGACGGCAACAACAACGGCTTCTTCGACCCGGGCGAGTCGCTCAACGCGGGTGCCGCGCCGACCGAGTTCAGCAACGGACATGCGCTGATCGCCCCGACCTCCACCACGCTGGCCAATGCAACGCCCGGCATCCCTGGCGCGATCGGTCGTGACGAGGACTTCGGCGGCTATCGTTGGGGCCTCAACCTCAAGGGCACCTGGACCTCGATGCGCCACAAGCTCACCGGAGGCTTCTGGTACGAGAAGGATTCCCAGATGGCCTTCCGTCCGACCTACAACCTCGTGGGCGGAAATCCGAATGGATACTTTCTCTACGACCAGATCCTGTTCAACAACTACGACCAGAACTTCCTGACCGAATCGACGATGATCTACATCGAAGACGTCATCAAGTTGATGGACGAGCGCCTCACGATCACGCTGGGTGCGAAGTCCCTCACGGTCGACAAGTACGCCGAAGGCATCCTCTTCACGCAGAATTACTGGCGTCCGCTCGCCCAGCAGCGCGTCGAACGTGACATCACGTACGAGGACAACTTCCTCCCGCAATTCGGTGCGAGCTACAAGTTGAGCAATCAGATCGAGCTCTTCACGAGCTTTGCGGAGAACCTCGCTTCGCCTGCGAACAACGTCATCGCCAACGTCGACTTCAACACGGACCTCCGGCCCGAGCGTGCGAAGAACTACGATCTCGGCATGCGTTACGCCGGGCGCTCCTTCGGCTCGAGCCTGTCGCTCTTCTACAACCAGTACGAGGACCGCATCCTCTCGCAGGCGCTCACGCAGGAAGAGCTGATCGCCCGCGGCCTGCAGGGCGTGACCGGGGCCACCACCTTCCGCAATGTCGGCGGCATCGATTCCTACGGCGCGGAGTTCAGCTATGACTGGCGCACGCCGATCGACGGTCTGCGCATGACCGGTGCCGTGGCGTACCAGATCTCCGAATTCGCGGAGAACCTGATCGTCCCGTACTCCTCCATGCACGTGAACGCGAACGATCCCCGGTCCGTGTACTTCGAGCCGATTCCGAACCCGAACGGCGGAACGCCGGCGTTCTCGTACGAGCTGCAGAAGGGTCGCAGCCAGGGCAATACGCCCGAGCTCACGGTCAACTTCGACCTCATGTACACCCGCGGCCTGTTCGACTTCAACTTCGGCGGGCAGTACTACGACGCCGTTTACGTGAACACGCTCAACACCGAGCGCGTGCCGAGCTACACGAACTTCAACGCTGGCGTCACCGCACGCGGCGCCAAGGGTTCCCGGCTCGAACCGTTCAAGGTCTCGCTCACCGTCCAGAACCTCTTCGACGAGGACATCTGGCGCGCCAACGGCTACAACGGCAGCTTCAACGGCAGCGTCATTCCGGACTACGGCCGGAACATTGTCATGACCGTCGAAGCGAGCTTCTAAGGCGTCCGCGCCGGCTCTTCGCTCCGTTCTTCACGGGCGGTCCTTCACGGGACCGCCCGTTTTCTTTTGTGCCGGCGCCTGCGGGTCGTTGAAACTGCGCACCATGGCGGCGCCGAACATTCTCTGGATCGTGACCACGCAGTGGCGGGCCGCGTCCGCGGGTTACGCCGGTGATACGCACGCGCACACCCCCTGCCTCGACGCGCTCGCTGCGGAATCGATCAACTACGCGCAGGCGGTCACGCCGCATCCCTTTGGACCGTTCGCGCGCGCGGCGCTGCTCACGGGCGTGCTGTCGCCGCAAAACGGTGTGGTCGCCTATTTCGATCCGTTGCCTCGGGGCGCGCGCACGATCGCCCACGCCTTGATCGAACGTGGCTATGGCTCGGCGTTCTTCGGGAAATGGCACCTCGGCCGGCGCGACCCGGCCGCCCCCCTGGTCGGCGAAGCGCACGCCCGAACACTGGTGTCACCGGAAGCGCGGGGCGGGTTCGGATTCTGGGAGGGGTTTGAAAGTGGATTTCTGCTGAACGATCCCTGGCTGCACGGCACGCGTCTGCCCGAGCCGGTGCAGGTTCGCGGTTACCAGAGTGACGTACTCTGCGCCCGGGCGGCGGACTGGCTGGCGGAGAGCCGCGCGCTTCCGTGGTTTGCCGTCGTGAGCCTGGAGGCGCCGCATCCGCCCTACGATGCGCCCGCGGCCGGGATCCAGCGCCGAACGATCGAGCCTCCCGACAACGTGCCCCCGGTCGCACGCGCCCGGGCGGCACGCGAGTTGTCCGGTTATCATGCCCACCTTGAGGCCACGGACCGCGCGATCGGGCGGTTGGTGCGAAGCCTCAGGCCCGACACGATCGTGGTGCTGACGTCCGTGCATGGCGACATGCACGGAGCGCATGGACTGTTTCGCAAAGGATGGCCGCACGAGGAGAGCATTCGCGTGCCCTTGCTCGTGCGCCGGCCCGGAGAGGGCGCTCGCGTCGACGACTCCGCCGTGTCGCTGGCGGACCTGCCGGCGATGACCCTGGCGTGGGCCGAAGGAAACGCGTGGCAGTGTGGGCGGGCGCATGCCGCAATCTCGATGCCTTCCGTGGTGGCCCTGCGCGATCAGTGCGATCGCGTCTGGCGCGGTGTCCGCACCCGGCAACGCAAACTCATCGTCAATGCCGACGGTTCGCCGTGGCTCTACTTTGACCTCGAACGCGACCCGGCGGAGCTCGAGAATCGGATCGAGGACCCTGCGCAGGCTGCGGCGCGTGCGGACCTGGCGCGCTGGTTGTGAGGCGAGGGGGCCCGGGGCACGCCTGACTGTACGAGCGGCGCCGGATTTGCGCCGCCTCCGTGCAGGCGGTTGAATGGCACGAGCGTTCCCAACCCCGTCCCGTCATGTGCACCCTCATGATCTCTCCCAAACTCCCTGCGTCGCTCCTCTACGGCGGCGACTACAATCCCGAGCAATGGCCTGAGGCGGTGTGGCTCGAGGATGCGCGGTTGATGCGCGAAGCGGGGGTGAACCTTGTGAGCGTCGGCATCTTCAGCTGGGCGAAGTTGCAGCCGTCGGAGAAGACGTACGACTTCGGCTGGCTGGACCGGGTCCTGGACATCCTGGCTGACCACGGCGTCCATGTGTGCCTCGCCACGGCGACCGCGTCTCCTCCGCCGTGGATGTCGAAAAAATATCCTGACGTGCTCCCTGTCGATGCGAACGGCGTGACGCTTTATCCCGGATCGAGGCAGCACTATTCCCCGTGCAGTCCGACGTACCGGCGGCTGGCGACGGCGCTCGTGAAGAAGCTCGCGCTGCGCTATCGCCATCATCCCGCGCTGGCGGCGTGGCACCTCAACAACGAGTACGCGTGCCATCTTCCGGAGTGTCACGGCGAGGCCACCACTAAGGCATTTCGGGCGTGGTTGAAACGTCGATACCGGACGATCGATGCGCTCAATCACGCCTGGGGGACGACGTTCTGGAGCCAGGTTTACACGGCGTGGAACGAGATCTTCACGCCGCGCCGGGCGCCGTATCATTGCAATCCGACACAGCAACTCGACTACCGGCGGTTCTACAGCGATGCGATGCTCGAGCTGCATTGCGCGGAGAAGGAGATCGTGCGCGCGATCACCCCGGGCGTACCGGTCACGACCAACTTCATGGGCTTCTTCAAGACGCTCGATTACCGGCGCTGGGCGGGGGAAGTGGATTTTGTGGCGTGGGACAGTTATCCGGATCCGTTGCCTGGCATGGAGCCGGAGCGCGTGGGGGCGGTGGGCCACGATCTGATGCGATCGCTTAAGAACGACCGTCCCTTTGTGTTGATGGAGCAGGCGTCATCGGCCGTGAACTGGCGGGCGATCAACGGCCCGAAGGCGCCCGGACGCATGCGTCTCGGCAGCCTGCAGGCGGTGGCGCGTGGCGGCGACGGCGTGATGTTTTTTCAATGGCGTGCGTCGAAGGCCGGCGCGGAAAAGTTTCACAGCGGCATGGTGCAACACGTCGACCCTTCGGTGAGCCGGGTCTTTGCGGAGATCAAGCAACTCGGCGCGGAATTGAAGGCGCTCGCCCCGGTCGCGGGTTCTCTCGTACGCGCCCGCGTGGCGATTGTCTTCGACTGGCACGCATGGTGGGCGGTCGAGACCGAGTCGAAGCCGGGACGGATCGACTACGCGGGGTGGGCGCAGGAGCTGCATCGCTATTTCTATGCGCGCAACATCGCCGTGGATTTCGTGCACCCCGGCGCGAAGCTCGACGCCTACGCGCTTGCGATTGCGCCCGCGCTCTACCTGTTGACGAAAGCGGATGCGGAGAGTCTCTCGGCCTTTGTGCAGCGCGGCGGAACCCTTCTCGCCACCTATTTCTCGGGGATCGTCGATGAGCACGAGCATATCGTCCTGGGCGGTTATCCGGCGTGGCTGAGATCGGTCCTCGGCCTGTGGGTGGAGGAATGGGCGCCGTACGCGGAAGGTCAGTCGAATGGGGTGCGTTTTAATGGCGGCCGCGGCGCCGTGGTGAAGGCCGGGCACTGGTGCGATGTCGTGCACCTGGAGGGGGCGAAGGCGCTGGCGACGTACACGGGCGATTACTTCGCCGGCCGGGCGGCCGTCACGGTACACGCTCACGGCGAGGGGCGGGCCTATTATCTCGGGACGAAGCTGGAGCGCGCCGGACTCGATCGGGTGCTCGACGCGGTGTGCGCGACGGCGAAGGTTGAACCGGTGCTCGTCACGCCCGAAGGCGTCGAGGTGACGTTGCGGGAAAAGGACGGCGCTGCGTTCCTCTTCCTGCTGAATCATCGCGACGAGGCGGCGCGCGTGAAGCTCGGACGGCTTCGCGGGCTTGATCTGCTCTCCCAAACCAACGTGGCACGCACGGTTCAGCTTCCCGCGCGGGCCGTGGTTGTCATCGCGTTGGAGTGAAACGCCTGGTGCGCAGGCTGGAGTCCGTTTAGCGTGCATAGACCGCGGTGTAGTCCGGAGTTGCGGCGCGTGCCGGTCCCCGGGCACGATTCCCTGATGGCTCTCTACGAACTGAAAACCGAGATCCCGGCGGCGGCGACGGATGCGACGGAATACGTCCTGCTGGAGCTTGGCGTGGAAGGATGGAGCTTGTTGCAGGACGTGATCGTGCAACGGGCGTGGATCGTCGGCATCTTCGCGTCCGAGGACGAGGCGCGTGCCCGCTGGGCGGAGTTGCGCCCCCTGTTGCCGGGCGCGCCGCTCGATGAAGCGACGGTGCGTGTCCTGGCCGACGAGGACTGGCGCGACAGCTACAAGGCGCACTTCAAGGCGTGGAGCACCGGACGCATGCACTGGGTTCCGGTGTGGGAACGCGACACCTACGTCGCTCCTCCCGGGGAGGTCGTGCTTTGGCTGGATCCTGGTCTGGCGTTCGGCACGGGGAATCATGAGACGACCAGGCTCTGCTGCGAACGGCTGGTGGCCTTTGCGGCCGAGCACGGTGTGAGCGGGTCGGTGATCGATGCGGGCTGCGGCTCCGGAATCCTTGCGCTTTCCGCGGCGAAGCTGGGATTTGCCGACGTCACCGGTTTCGACAACGATGCCGAGGCCGTGCGGATCTCCGAGGAGAACGCCGCCTTGAACGGGCTTCAGGGTCGGGTGCGCTTCTTTGTCGGCGACCTGGTGACGGGGCTAGCGGCGCGGCGGGGGTCGCTGGTGCTGGCGAATATCCAGGCGGATGTGTTGATGCGCTTCACCCGTGAACTCACCGGGGCGGTTGAACCGGGCGGCCGCCTGGTGCTGAGCGGCATCCTGGCGAAGGAACGGGAGCAGGTCCGCGACGCCTTCGCTGCGGCGGAGCCAGCGTGGGCAATCGCGACACGGGTGATGGGGGAGTGGAGCGACGTGGAATTGCGCCGGCCGGTTTAGCATCGATGCAGGAGGAAACCGCGAATGGACGCCAATCGGCGCGAATTTCAGAGCGGGTCGATCTGCTCTTAGATCTTGGGCCTTCGATCACCGAGCGGTGAATTGCGAGAACCGCAGATTCAACTGCGATTTTGATTCGCGTTCATTCGCGTCCATTCGCGGTTCAACTGAACCGTTCCGCTTAGCCGAAGCCGTTCGCTCGAGCCGGACTCCGGCCGGTGCTTCGACTCAGAAACCCTTGTCGGCGGCGATCACGCCGACGACCTTGATCTCGATCGGGCCCACTTCGCCCTTCAGGCCGAGGTTCTGGCGATAGATGTCGCCGATCTCCTCGTTGAGATAACCTTGGATCGCATCGAGCTTGGCGTCGGGGCGGATCTTCAGGCGGATGACGGTATCCAGGCGGTCACCACGCCGCGTGACGACGGCACGGGCGGAGGCGACCCCGCGAAGCTGCTCGCAGCAGGCCTCGACCAGGCGGTGCAGGGCGTGTCGCGAGATCTGCAGATGCCCCTTTGGGTCCGAGGCGAGGGTCAGCACGGCTGGCTGGCGCAGAAAAAGCAAAACGACGAGAAGCGCGATGCCTCCCCAGATCACGGACGTCTGAACCGGGGACGTAAGCAGGTATTCAGTCAGCGAGGACACGGGTGGGCGCGGTCGGGCGTCGTTGGGGCGATCAGTCCGTGGCCGGGTTTTCCGGCCAGAGTTCCTCGTTCTTCTCGGCGACGGCGCCGGGGGGGAGACGCACCCCTTCGATAATCACGTCGACCCGGGCGACATTCTTGCCGGTCATGGCCATGACCTGGGTGCGGACTGCGACCTGCACGTCGTAGGCGGTGCGGCCCAGCTCGGCTCCGTAGGTGACGACCAGGCGGACCTCGATGCTGTATGTGTCGTTTTCGTCCTCCGTGACCTTCACGCCGCGGTGGTCGGACTCGCGCTTGGTGAAGAGCTCCCCGATGCCATCGACCAGGCCGCCACCGACGCCGGCGACTCCCTTGATCTGGAGGGCGGCGAGCCGGACGATGCTCGCGATGACGGTGTGGTTGATCTTGATGTCGCCCAACTCCGGCTGGTCGTCGAGACGGGTGGGGGGATTGAACTCAGACGCTTGCATGGTGATGGCGGTAATTAGCTCTGCCCGGCGCAGCCTTGCAAGGCTTCGCATCCAAAAAGTCCCGCACCTCCGCAGTTGCGTAGCAGGAGGCGAGGCCCGTCGCGGACCGACCGGGTTTTGTCGCCGTCGCTTTGCGTGCCGGAATTGCGTTGCCGCACGTGTGGTGACGCCGTTCTGTTCGAACCAGCGTGCAGACCATCGTGCATTTCTTGCGAGAGTTGAGGAACACGGGGGCGGTGGCACCCAGTTCCAGGCATCTCGTGCATGCAGCCGTGTCGCAATTGCGCACGCACCTTGCCCGTCATCCGCGCAGCCCTGTGAGGATTCTCGAGCTTGGTCCCGGCACGGGTGTGTTCACGCGTGAGATCGTGGCGGCCATGCGTCCCGAGGACAGCCTCGATGCCGTCGAGTTGAGCGAGCGCTTCTTCAACCTGGTTCATGCGCAGTATCACGGCGGCAACGTGCGCGTCGTCCACGCTGACGTGCTCGAGTTTGCGGGCGAGGGCGGGTACGACTTCATCTTCTCGAGCATACCCTACGAGGCGTTGCCGAAGGAAGTGAGCACGGCGATCTGGCGAAAGAAGCAGTCGTTGGCGTGTCAGGACGCCCACATCATTTATTACAAGTACGTCAATCCGACGCCCTTCCGCAGTGACTATGAGCGGGAGATTGTCCGCCGTCACCTGGTGGGTCGCCGGATCATCTGGCGCAACGTTCCGCCTGCACGCTTGTTCACCTTGCGCATGGATCGCGACAATGCCGCCGTGGCGGCATCCCTCGGTCTGACGGCCTGAGCCGGCGGCCATCCGCCGGCGCGTGGCTGGCCAATCAGGAGAACAAGTCCGAGGGCGCCCGACTCATGAACTCCTCCATGTAGGCGGTCGTGGCTTTGCCCTCGATGAAGTGAGGGTCGCTCATGATCGCCTTGTGGAG
>CAYOSX010000029.1:1684-9750 GCA_964406745.1 uncultured Opitutus sp. | reverse complement strand
ATGGTAGTCTTGATGCCGCGGATGAGATATTCGCTGAGGGCGCGATAGGAGCGCTCGATGGCGATCTTTCGGGTGGAGCCGTAGCAGATGAGCTTGCCGATCATCGAGTCGTAGTACGGCGGGATGGTGTAGCCGCTGTACACATGGCTGTCGACGCGCACGCCGTGGCCGCCGGGTGCATAGTAGAGACCGATGGTGCCCGGTGAGGGCGTGAAATTGCGCGCCGGGTCCTCGGCGTTGATGCGGCACTCGATCGCGTGCTTCGTGAAGGTGATGTCGCCCTGGTCGAATTCGAGCTTCTCGCCGTTGGCGACGCGGATCTGCTGCTTGATCAAGTCGATGCCGGTCACCATTTCGGAGACAGGGTGCTCGACCTGAAGGCGGGTGTTCATCTCGATGAAGTAGAAGTTGCCCTTGGCATCGACGAGGAACTCGATCGTGCCGGCATTCTCGTAATCGGCGGCCGCGGCGGCTTTGACGGCGGCCTTGCCCATTGCCTTGCGCAAGGACGGTGTGAGGAAGGGGGACGGGCTTTCCTCGATCAGTTTCTGGTGACGGCGCTGCACGGAGCAGTCGCGCTCGCCGAGGTGGATGATCTTACCGTGGCCATCCGCGAGGATCTGGAACTCGATGTGGCGGGGCTTCTCGATGTATTTCTCGATGTAGACCGCGCCATTGCCGAAGGCTTTCTCCGCCTCGTTGCGGGCGACATGATATTCCTTGGCGAAGGACATGTCGTTGTGCGCGATGCGCATGCCGCGACCGCCGCCGCCGGCGACCGCCTTGATGATGACGGGGTAGCCGATTTTGCGGGCGATCTTGACGGCATCCGTTTCGGATTCGACCGGGCCGTCGGAACCGGGAACGATCGGCACGCCCGCCTTGCGTACGGTGTCCTTGGCGATCGCCTTGTCGCCCATCATTTTGATGGAGCGCGATTTTGGGCCGATGAACTTGATGTTACAGGATTCGCACTGCTCCGCGAACTTGGCGTTTTCTGAGAGGAAGCCGTAGCCGGGGTGGATCGCGTCAACATCGGCGATCTCGGCGGCGCTGATGATGCGGTCCGCGCGGAGGTAGCTGTCGGCGCTCTTGGGACCGCCGATGCAAATGGCCTCGTCGGCGAGCTGGACGTGAAGGGACTGCACATCCGCTTCGGAGTAGACAGCGAGCGTCTTGATCCCGAGTTCGCGGCAAGCGCGAACGATGCGGAGGGCGATTTCACCGCGATTGGCGATGAGGATCTTTTGAATCATTTGAATAAAAACGACTAAACCATCCGCCCTTGCCGGTTCGCGCCGGCAGGGAACCGACGAGGCGCAATGCGAAAGGCGGACTGGAGTAACTCAGCCCTGTTTGACCTTGAAGAGGCGCTGACCGTATTCGACCGGCTGGCCGTTCTCGACGAGAATCTCGATGACCGTACCCTTGGTCTCGGCCTGGATCTCGTTCATGATCTTCATCGCCTCGATGATGCAGACGACGGTGTTCTCGGTGACCTTGGCGCCTGGATCGATGAACGCTTTGCTCTCGGGGGAGCCCGCCCGGTAGAAGGTGCCGACCATCGGCGACTTGATGTAGGTGACGCCGGGCTCATCGCCTGCCGGAGCGGCCGTTACCAACGTGACCGGGTTGGCGGATGCCGGGGCGGCCATGGGCGGAGTGGTATCCGCGGCGGGAACGAAAGGGGAATTGGAGGACCGTCCACTGGAGGTCACCACCGGCTGGCCATTCGTGCCGCGCCGGATCTTCAACTTGAAGCCTTCTTCCTCGACCGCGAATTCGGTCAGATCGGAGCGCTTCATGAGATCGATGATCTGCTTGATTTGTTTGAGGTCCAAACGTGGTCCTTGGTTGAGTTAGCTGAGGAACGGAAGTTAGTGACGTTTCCGGGAAGGGCGTTCAAAAGTAATCCCGGAATGACTGCAACCACCGAATTTTCGGCGAATTTGTAAAAACGGGGATTTTTTGCCCTGAATTGAGGAAAATAGGCCCAAAATAGGTCATTTTCGGGGTGTTTTATGGCGTGTTTTGGAAGCCGTTCTGGGCGTTTCGGCGCGGGTTTTGACATATTTTACGAATCGACGACGGCATCGTTCGGTATGGCGGAGCCCGAATCTTGATGGCTCCGCCTCGTGGTATGTGACGTCCGTCTCCGGAGCGGACTTGCGGCCGATCTGGCCCTCGGTTGAGTGGTCTGATGGCGAAGCCTGAAGAGCCCAAGGTGATTTTCTCGATGATTGGCGTTTCGAAGAAAATCGAACGCAAGGAGATCCTCCGGGACATCTCGCTCTCGTTTTACTTCGGTGCCAAGATCGGCGTCCTCGGGTTGAACGGCTCGGGCAAGTCGTCCCTTCTCCGCATCCTGGCCGGGCGCGATACCGAGATCGAGGGTCATGTGCACTTTGAACCCGGCTATTCGGTAGGGTTGCTGGAACAGGAGCCGCATCTCACGCCCGGGGCGACGGTTCGCTCGTGCGTGGAGGAAGGCGTGAAGCATCTCACCGACCTGACCGCGGCTTATGACGCCACGTGGGACGAACTGAATGAGACCGATGATGAGGCGGCGAAGGACGCCATCATGACCCGGCAGGGCGAGTTGCAGGAGAAGATCGACACCCTTGGGGCTTGGGATGTCGCACCGCAGGTCGAGATGGCGATGGAAGCCTTGCGTTGCCCGCCGGGCGATCAAGGCGTCGATCACCTTTCGGGCGGCGAGCGTCGCCGGGTGGCCTTGGCGCGCCTGCTTCTGCAAAAGCCGGCGATCCTCCTGCTGGATGAGCCGACGAATCATTTGGATGCGGAAAGCGTGCAGTGGTTGGAACAACACCTCGCGCGTTACGAGGGTACGGTGATCGCCGTCACCCATGACCGCTATTTCCTCGATAATGTGGCGCAGTGGATTCTCGAACTGTCGTACGGCCACGGGATTCCGTGGAAAGGCAATTACTCGTCATGGCTCGAGCAGAAGCAGGCGCGTCAGGCGGTCGAGCAACGGACCGAAGACCGGCGCCAGAAGGCGATGGCGCGCGAGCTGGCCTGGATCCGTCAGTCGGCCAAGGCCCGCGTGGCGAAGTCCCAGGCGCGCATCAACGCCTATGAGGCCATGCTGAAGGAGAACGTGGCCGAGAAGGAGCGGGAGTTCGAATTGCTCATCCCGCCGGGTCCGCGTCTCGGCACCTTGGTGGTGGAGGCAAAGGGTCTTGCCAAGGCTTACGGGGACAACGTGCTCTTCGAGAACGTCACCTTCTCGCTTCCGCCGGGCGGGATTGTCGGGGTGATCGGGCCCAACGGGGCGGGCAAGACGACGATGTTCCGGCTCATCACCGGGGCGGAGCAGCCGGACGCGGGCGAGCTGCGCGTCGGCCCGACCGTCAAGATTGCCCATGTCGACCAGTCGCGTGACTCCCTGCCCGATCATCAGACGATCTACGAGGCGATCAGTGGGGGTGAGGATATTCTTCGTCTCTCGAATCGCGAGATCAATGCCCGCGCCTATTGCGCCCAGTTTGGTTTCACCGGTGCGGACCAGCAAAAGAAGGTCGGAGTGCTGTCAGGCGGCGAAAGGAACCGCGTGCACCTCGCCCGGCTGCTCAAGGCGGGTGCCAACCTTATCCTGCTCGACGAGCCGACGAACGACCTCGATGTGAACTCGATCCGGGCGTTGGAGGAAGGTTTGGAGAACTTTGCCGGCTGCGCGGTGGTGGTCTCGCATGATCGTTGGTTTCTCGATCGCGTCGCCACCCATATCCTGGCGTTCGAAGGCGACAGCACGGTGGCGTGGTTCGCAGGGAACTATTCCTCGTACCTGGAGGACTATCGCCGACGCAAGGGGAAGGACGCCGACCAGCCCCACCGGATCAAGTACCGGAAGCTGACGCGTTGACCGATCGTCGGGGGCGACCATGCCGACGGCCGCTATCCGCGGACCTGACCGGTGCCGTCGATCACATACTTGTAAGAGCACAACTCACGCAGGCCCATCGGGCCGCGGGCGTGGAGGCGGTCGGTGCTGATGCCGATCTCGGCACCGAAGCCAAACTCGAAACCATCATTGAACCGCGTACTGGCGTTCCAAACGACAACGGCGCTGTCGACGCCGGCCTGGAAACGGCGGGCGGCGGCTTCGTTGCGCGTGATGATCGCGTCAGTGTGGCCCGAGCCGTCGCGATTGATGGTCCGGACGGCCTCGTCGAGCGAAGCGACCACGCGCACCGCGATGATGAGGTCGAGGAACTCCGCCGTGTAATCCGCGGGCGCCGCCGGCGTGATGTCGACTCCCGCGCGAGCGAGGATCGCGGCGCTGGCGGCGTCACAGCGCAACTGCACGCCCTTCGCGGCGAGGGCGCTCGCCACGCGCGGCAGCAGCCTCTCGGCGGCGGAAGCATGGACGAGCAGCTGTTCGGCGGCGTTGCAGACGCCGGTGCGCTGGGTCTTGGCGTTGAGGGTCACCCGTTCGGCGATTTCCGGATCGGCCTCTTCGTCGAGGTAGACGAAACAGACGCCCGTGTAGTGTTTGATGACGGGAATCGTGCTGTTCTGTGCGACAAAGCGGATCAGGCTTTCGCCGCCGCGCGGGATGATGCAGTGCACGTACGCGTCGAGTTTGAGCAGCGTGTTGAGGGCGTTGCGATCGGTCGTGGGAATGAGCTGCACCGCGTCGGCCGGCAGGCCGCTTTCGGCGAGGGCCTGCGTGATGAGCGCGGCGAAGGCGGTGTTGGTGTGGAAGATTTCCTTTCCACCGCGCAGGATCGAGGCGTTGCCCGATTTCAGGCAAAGGATGGCGCAGTCAATGGTGACGTTGGGGCGTGCCTCGTAAATGATGCCAATCACGCCGATCGGGACGCGGATCTTGCGCAGGTGCAGGCCGTTGGGGCGCGTCCAGGCTTCCAGCACCTCACCGACGGGATCGGGCAGGGCGGCGACCTGGCGGACCGACTCGGCGAGGTGGGCGAGACGTTCGGGGGTGAGCGTGAGACGGTCGATCTGAGGCTTGGACAGGCCGTTCTCCGCGGCGGCGTCGAGGTCGCGACGGTTGGCGGTCAACAGGGCCTCGGTGGAAGAAGTCAGCAGATCGGCCAGGCGGGCGAGGGCGGCGTTCTTCCGGTCCGCCGGCGTCGTGGCGAGCTCCAAGGACGCCGCGCGGGCGCGTTGGGCGATCGAAGTCACGAGGGCGGCAAGGTCGGTGAACATGGGAAATTGATCGGGAAAGTTGCGCAAACGGGGTTGCGCGCCAAGTGATTTCCCATGGACACGAGATTCCTCGGCGGTTCGGGACTCAAGGTGCCGGTGCTGACCTTGGGCACAGGCACGTTCGGCGGCAAAGGGCCGCTCTTTGAATCCTGGGGAGGCCTCGGCGTCCCCGAGGCGACCCGCATGGTCGACATCTGCCTCGAAGCCGGAGTGACGATGTTTGACAGCGCGGACATTTATTCCGGGGGCCAGGCCGAGGAGATTCTCGGCGCGGCGCTCAAAGGCCGGCGCGATCGCGTGCTCATCTCGACGAAGGCCACTTTCCGGTCAGGTGAAGGGCCGAATGACGTTGGTTCGTCCCGCCACCACCTGACGCGCAGCGTCGACGCGGCGCTTCGCCGGCTGCAGACCGATTACATCGATCTCTTTCAGCTGCACGGCTTCGATGCGCAGACTCCGATCGAGGAAACGTTGTCCACACTCGACGGGTTCGTGCGGGCCGGGAAGATCCGCTACCTCGGTGTATCCAATTTTTCAGGATGGCACCTCATGAAGTCGCTCGCGGTGTCGGAACGCCACGGCTACGCGCGCTACGTTGCCCACCAGGCGTATTACTCGCTCATCGGCCGCAGCTACGAGTGGGAGCTGATGCCGCTCGGTCTGGACCAGAAAGTGGGTGCGGTCGTCTGGAGTCCGCTCGGCTGGGGGCGCCTCACGGGCAAGCTCCGTCGCGGACAGCCGAAGCCGGAGACGAGCCGCCTGAACTCCAAGGTCTCGGTCGACCTCGGGCCACCGGTCGACGACGAGTACCTTTACCGCGTGGTCGACGCGCTCGATGTCGTCGCTGCCGAGACAGGCAAGACGGTGCCGCAAGTCGCGCTCGCATGGGTGCTGGCGCGCCCGACGGTGTCCACGGTGATCATCGGCGCGCGCAACGAGGAGCAGCTTCGGCAGAATCTTGGAGCCGCCGGCTGGACGCTGACGGCCGGACAGATCGCGAAGCTCGACGAGGCCAGTGCCACGCCGAAGGCGTATCCGTACTTCCATCAACAGCGCTTCGAGCGGAATCCTCCGCCGGTGTGAGCGCTCAGGCCCGCACGGGCCGCGGCGCGCGCGCGTGGGTGTCCGGCCAGTGGGGGTGCGGGATGATGGGACCGATGTGGCGGACCGTCTCCGCACCCATGTGCGATGCGAGGCGTCCGGCCTCGGCGAGCGACCAGCCGTTCAGCAAGCCGTAGAGGAAGCCTGAAGCCCAGGCGTCGCCGGCGCCGTTGGTGTCGATGGCGTCGACGATGTGGATCGGCTCAATGCGGTGGGTTTCGTCCTCGCGTGCGATCCAGGCTCCGTCCTTGCCCACTTTCACCGCGGCGGTGACGCCGTGGGTGGCGAGCTCGCGCGCGAGGTCGGCGTAGGGAGCCTTCGAACCCGGGAAAAGGGCCCGGATCTCGTCCTCGTTGGCGAAGACGATGTCGATGCCGCGTTTGAATTGGGAGAAAAGCCAGTCGCGGGCGGCCGAGACCACCTCGAAGGACGACAGGTCAAGGCTCACCGTGCAGCCGGCGGCGCGCGCCGAGTGCAGGGCGGCGTCAGCCAAGGCCTGGTTGAAGACGAGGTAGCCTTCAATGTGAGCGTGGCGGCAGCCGGCGAAGTCGGCCGGGGAAAATTCGTCGGGACCCAGCGTGAGCGCGGCGCCGAGGTCGGTGCGCATCGTGCGCTGGGCGTCCGGTGTGATCAGGGCCAGGCAGCGTGCGTTGGGCCGCTCGCCCCGCTTGAAGCGGGAGGCGTCGACGCCGGCGGCGCGAAACTGGGCACGATAGCTGTCGGCAAAGAGGTCGTTGCCCAGCTTGCCGAGGAAGGTGGTGCGCAACCCGAGACGCGTGGCATTGAAGGTGACGTTGGCCGCTGAACCACCCGTGCTGTGCGCGGGCGGATGGGTGAGTTTGTCGAGAATGGCCTGCATTTGCGCGCTATCGACGAGCACCATGCCGCCTTTTTCGCCCGGCACGTGGGCAAGGAATTCCTCCGGCACGGGCGCGGAAAGATCCATGATGGGGGACCCGATGCCGACCAGGTCAAAAACGTGAGGAGTCGAGGGCGTGGACATGCAGGTGTGGGAGGACGGACACGTTAACCCGGTTCCGGCGGGCGTGTCCGTTGCGAGCGAGGGAGGTTCAGTTCGAGACGACGATGTTGGTGGCAAGCAGGGGCTCGTCATCCACTTCGATCAGCAGCGAATAGTCGCCGGGTTTGGGAAAGGAAAGGTTGCGGATCTCGTTGATCAGATTGATCCGCTGAAGCGGACCCTGGGAATCGAACTCGCGCTCGATGAGCGGGGAAAGGTTGGTGGGCTCCAGTCCCATGGCGATGCGGATCTTGTGCTTGCCGGCGGGGACATCCGTGATGGTCAGGAACCATACCATGAACGGGTGGACGACGGGAAACTGCCGGCCGCGGATATTGGAGAACACGCCGAGGATCGTGTGTTTGCCCGTGGCGGGGTCGATGTGGACGCCATCACAGGTGAGCCAGGCGAGGACTTGCGGTTTGGATTGCACGAAGAGTGATGCTGGAGCCCGGCAAAGGTGCGCGGCAAGCGGGGAATTGCTTGGCGGCGGCCGTGGCGTACGTTTGCTGAACGCATGTCCGAGTGGGAGCAGCTTAACGAGGTCCTCGCCCAGTATCCGAAATGGCTGGTCGCGATCGTCCTTTCGATGTCGGCCGTCGCCGCCATCTGGCTGCTGGCGAAGCTGCTCAAATGGACGATCTACGCCGCTGCCGCGGTGGCTCTCGTTTGCGTGCTGGCCGGAATTGCTGTCTGGTGGCCGCGACCGGCAGTTCCGCCACCTGATCCATGGCCTGTTCGGCTTCGCTGC
>CAYOSX010000029.1:0-1674 GCA_964406745.1 uncultured Opitutus sp. | reverse complement strand
TCTGGTGGCTCGGCTGAGAGGCGTGGGGACGGCCCGCATCAGGCTCGAACCGGCTGCGGGGCAGGCGCGGTTCCTACCTTTTTCTTGTCTCGTTATTGCGCCCCTTCATACCCGTGACCGATGAAGTATATCTTTGTGACGGGCGGGGTGGTTTCGTCGTTGGGCAAAGGCCTGACGGCGGCGGCGCTGGGTGCGCTGCTCGAACTGCGCGGCCTCACCGTGCGCATTCAGAAATTCGATCCGTACCTCAACGTCGACCCGGGCACGATGAGCCCCTTCCAGCATGGCGAGGTCTACGTGCTTGAGGATGGCGCCGAGACGGACCTCGACCTCGGTCACTATGAGCGTTTCACGAGCGGCAAGCTTTCACGGCTGAACAGCCTGAGCTCGGGGCAGGTTTACGAGAGTGTCATCCAGCGCGAGCGACGCGGCGACTATCTCGGGAAGACAGTGCAGGTGATCCCGCATGTCACGAACGAGATCAAGGAGCGCATTTACCAGGCCGCCAAGGATGTCGATGTGCTTATCACGGAGATCGGCGGTACGACGGGTGACATCGAAGGCCTGCCCTTTCTCGAGGCCATGCGCCAGTTCGCCCTCGAGGTCGGGCCGAGGGATGTGATTTTCATCCACGTCACGCTGGTGCCGTACCTTCACGCGGCGGGCGAGCTGAAGACGAAGCCCACGCAGCAGTCGGTGGCGAAGCTGCGCGAGATCGGCATTCAGCCGCACATTCTCGTCTGCCGTTGCGATCACCCGCTCGATCATACGCTCCGCGACAAGATCTCGATGTTCTGCAACGTGCCGGTGAAGGCCGTCATCGAATGCTCTGACGTCGAGTCGATCTACGAGTTGCCGCTCGCGTTGCAGAAGGAGGGCATGGACGACCTCGTGGTGGATCTTTTTGGCCTGAAGAATCCGCCCCCGGTGAAGAACATCTGGGACGAGATCGTGCGCCGCGTGAAGAACCCTGCGTACGAGGTCACGATCGGCGTGGTCGGCAAATACATCGAGCTGCAGGACGCGTACAAGTCCGTCTACGAATCGATCACCCACGCGGGCATTGCCAACAACTGCAAGATCTCCATCCGCCGCATCGATGCGGAGGATCTCGAGAAGAAGAACGGCCTTTCGTTGCTCAAAGGGCTCGACGGCATTCTCGTGCCGGGCGGGTTTGGCGATCGCGGCACCGAAGGGAAGATCGCGGCGGCGCGCTACGCCCGGGAGAAGAAGATCCCTTACTACGGACTTTGTCTGGGACTGCAGATCGCAGTGATCGAGTTCGCGCGCAACGTGCTCAAGCTGAAGGATGCGAACAGCACCGAGTTCGCACCGGAGACGACCAATCCCGTCATCAACATGATGGAGGAGCAGAAGAAGATCATTGATAAAGGTGCGACCATGCGGCTCGGCAGCTACGAGTGCGCGCTCACTCCGGGCACGCTGGCCGCGAAGGCCTACGGCGCCGAGAGCGTGCGCGAGCGTCATCGTCACCGGTTCGAGGTGAACAACGCCTACGTCGGTGCGTTGCAGCGCGGAGGCCTCGTCGTCAGCGGCATCAATCCGCGTCGCAACCTCGTCGAGATCGTCGAGCTCAAGGATCATCCGTGGTTTCTGGCGGTGCAGTTCCACCCCGAGTTCCAGTCGAAGCCGAACAAGGCGCATCCGCTTTTT
>CAYOSX010000028.1:10306-25032 GCA_964406745.1 uncultured Opitutus sp. | reverse complement strand
TTGGCCATGGTTGAGGATGGATGGATGTGGCGATCGGGAGCTTCCGCAAGTGTTGTTTGGGACGTGGAAACGCCCGACCAAGCCTGCCTTTCAGGGGAGCACCTTACATGCCAGAGGCAATCTGAAGTTCCTGAATGATGAAAATTTTTTCTGCCACATTCCCGCAGCATGAAGCCCGCTTGCACAAAGCGCCCTTGCCAGAATCGCTTTGGATGGAAAGGGTGCCGCGCGTTCGTTTTTAGCCGCAATGCACGAAGTCAAAGACACCCCCCGCGCCCTCGTTCGAATCGGCTACGACGGGCGCGTGCACAAGACGTTCCGCGGACATCGGGCGCAGGAGCGGTTCGATAACGAGGTGCGCGTCCTGCGCCACTTGGAGCAAAAGGGCTGCGAATTTGTACCGCGTCTGCTCGAAAGTGATCGCGAGCAGCTCAAGATTGTCACAACCAACTGCGGCACGCGCGTCGACCATCTCAATGAGGATCGGATGCGGGAGATCTATGGCGAACTCGCCAACTATGGCGTCCGCCACGAAGACCCGTTCTTGCGCAACATCACCTATCGCATTGGCGACGGACGTTTTTGTATCATCGACTTTGAGTTCGCCACCTTGCTGGACAGCGGCGACGGGCTGATGCCCGACCCTCCGCGTTCCGATCCATGACCCCGCCTTCCTCCGAACCGGTTTCAACGCTTCAGTGGTCCGCCCTCACCGATCGCGGGCGCATTCGTCCCAACAATGAGGACAGTTTCCTCGCCCTGACCTTCGACGGCCACGAACTGCGTTACTTGGGCAAGACCGGCGACGCTTCCCTGACCGGCTCGGACTTCGTCTTCGCCGTGAGCGACGGGATGGGTGGCGCGAAGTCGGGCGAGTTTGCCAGTCGCATCGCCGTCGACCGCATCACCCGCCTCATGCCGCGCGGGTTCAGGTTGTCCGCCAGCGGCCTCGCGTCGGGATTCCAGGACATCCTCGCCGAGCTCTTCTCCTCCATTCACAACGACCTGCTCCGGCTCGGCCAGTCCTACGAGGAATGCGCGGGTATGGGTGCAACGTTGAGCCTGGCTTGGTTCACGCCGGAGTGGATGTACTTCGGGCACGTCGGCGACAGCCGGATCTACTATCTTCCGCAGGAGGGCGGCCTCACGCAGCTCACCCATGACCACAGCCACGTCGGCTGGCTGCGGCGGAACGGCAAGCTCAACGAACGCGAACTGCGCTCCCATCCCGGGCGCAATTCGCTCCAGCAGGCGCTGGGCGCGGGCCATCAGTTCGTCGATCCGCAGATCGGGGCGGTCGGGCACCGGCCCGGCGACCGCTTCCTGCTTTGCTCGGATGGCCTGATCGACGGCCTATGGGACCGCCAGCTGGACGAGATCATCCGCACGCCCGCCAGCGAGCAGGCCCGGCAGAACGTGGCTCAACGGCTGGTCAATGAAGCCGTGACGGCTTCGGGGCGCGACAACACGACGGCCGTCGTGGTCGAGTTGACTGCGATCGCGCCCAAGCCGGCTTCATGAGCGTCTTGCTGTTTGTTTACGGCACGCTCAAGCGCGGCTGCCAGAACCACGCGCAAATGGCGGGTCAGACCTATCTCGCGGAGGCGCGCACCCTGCCTGGTTTTCGGTTGTTCGATGTCGGGGGATATCCCGGACTCGTTTTGTGGCCGGACGATCTCAACGGCGTCGAAGGCGAACTCTGGGAGGTCGACGCGTCCGCCCTCGCCCGCCTCGACGCCTTTGAAGGCGTGGACGCGGGCCTTTACGTGCGCCGCCCCCTGCCCTTGCAAGCGCCCCATGCCGGTCTGGTCGTCCAAGGGTACGTCTACCCTTCGCCGGTGGCGGGACTCCGCGACGTCGGGTCCCGTTGGACGGAATGACCGTCGTCAGACTAGCTCTGACGCGAACGCAAAACGCCGCCAAACTTTTGGGGTACGGCGCCTCAGTTTCAGGCGGTCATGGCGCCACTCACTGCGCGGACGGCTGATAATACCGGCTCATCGCTTCAACAATCGCGCGACGCGCCTCCTCGAGCGAAATCACCCCGTTGTGTCGCCAGAGAATTTTGCCACCTGGCGCCACCAGCACGGTATGCGGTATTGGGCCGGGCCATTCGGGATCCAGCACGGCGATGAGCTCGTCATTGCTGCCTCCGTCGACCAGGTAGTGGTTGGTCTTGCGACCCTCGCGATTGACGGAATCCTGGACGCGTTTCACGAGGCCGGCGCTCTGGTTCTGCAGAAACAACCTCGCCTTCTCGGCCTGGGAGGGTTGATCGAGGCTGAGGGTGATGAGTTCGAACTCGCGCGTGCCGAACTGGCGGGAGAGCGAAACCAGCAGGGGAAATTCCTCCACGCACGGGGCGCACCACGTGGCCCAGACATTGAAGAGGCGGAACTTGTTGGTCGGGTTGGCTCGCAACCCGGCGACACCGGCCACATCGGTCGTCTCGAGCGTGACGGGAATCTTCTCCCAATTCGCCATGATCTGGGCGTTCGTGACGGCCTTCTCGCGCCACTTCGTCGAACAGCCATGAGGCCGGGTGAGCTCGACCGGGACCGGGCGGCCGGCCAGCAAGGCTTCGATGGCGTTGCGCGCGTCATGATGCTTCACCGTGGATTCGTCCGCATAGCGCGAATCATCGAACCGGCCGGCGTACCGCAGCTTGCGGTCGCGATCGAAGATGAAGACGTGCGGCGTGGCCAGGCAGCCGTAGGCGCGCGCCGTGAGCTGCGTGTCTCCATCGTACAAATACGGAAAATCCCAGCCGTTGAACTCGGCATAGGGCTTCATCTCCTCGAACGAGTCGCCCCATTCACCGTAACCGAGCTCGTCGATGCGAATGCCGTCCGGATGATTCGGATTGATCGCCACGAGGTTGAAGCTCTTCCCGCGCAGATCCTCGCGCAACTTCATCAACCGCTTCTCGATGCCGTGGGACGTTGGACAATGATTTGACGTGAAGAGCACCATGAGGACATCCGTCCCGGCAAAATCCTTGAGCGAGTACGTCCGGCCGTCGATGCCCGGGAGCGCGAAGTCGGGTGCCGCATCGCCGATCGCAAGCGTGCGGAAGCCGGCCGGGTTGCCCTGGGCATCGAGGAGGGCGTTGGCTGCCACAGCGGGCGCGGCAAGGGCGCCCGCGAGAAGAGTCGAAAACAACAGGGAACGGATTGGAGAGGACATCGCGACCGGGGGTTGGGGTGACGGAAACGGGTTTATCCAATGCAAAATTGCCGTTCCCGCAAGCCCGGCCGCCATTCATGGCCGTACTGTCCGGTGAACATTGACCGGGCCATCGCTGTTTTTCAGTTGATGAACGCCCGCGGCCGGATTCCCGTTCCAGCATGTCTCACCCCCGACTCACCCTCCTCTCCGCGCTTGCGTGCGTCCTCGTGTCGGCGCCGATTGCAACCGCCGCCTCCGCCAGCCACGTGGCTGTCTCCCGTCTCGAAGATCGCATTCGCATCGAGATCGGCGGTCAGCTCTTCTCCGAATATCGCTTTTCAGGTTCCTCCAAGCCGTATCTTTATCCCGTCCTCCTGGGTGACGGCACCGGGTTGACGCGCAACTGGCCCATGAAAGACGGCGTGGCGGGCGAGGAAAAGGATCATCCGCATCACGTCGGACTCTGGTACGCCCACGGCAAGGTCAACGGCCACGACTTCTGGCTCGATAACGCCCGCGGCGGCCTGATCGTCCAGGATCAGATTCTCGAGACAACCAGTGGCGAGACCGGCGTGATCCGCACGAGCAACAAGTGGCAGCTGCGCGACGGCACGTTGATCTGCCGCGAGGAGCGCACCCTGCGCGTTCGCGTCGTCCCCGGCGGTCGCATGATGGACTTTGAAGTGACCTTCCACGCCTCCGAGGGACCGCTCGTCCTCGGAGACACCAAGGAAGGCGCCATGTCGATCCGGCTCAACGAGGACATGCGCCTGACGAAGCGGGGCGAGAATCGCCGCTCGGTCCCGCACAAGGGCACCATCGTGAACAGCGAGGGCGTCATGAACGGCGAGACGTGGGGCAAGCGTGCCAAGTGGGTCGATTACCATGCGCCGCTCGAGAACGGTGTCGTGGGCGTTTCCATCTTCGATCACCCGAAGAACCCCCGTCATCCGACCTGGTGGCACGTGCGCGACTACGGACTCTTTGCGGCCAATCCGTTCGGCGTGCACGACTTCGAGCGCCTCGAGAACAGCACCGCGGGCGACCTCAACGTCCCCGCCGGAGGCAAGGTGACATTCAAGTACCGTTTCTACTTCCACACCGGCGACACCGTCGCCGCCGATGTCGCCGGCAAGTACAAGGCCTACGCCGAGGAAAAGTAAGCGCACAACCAGAGTCTCACCCCCCTGGGAGGACGGACACTCTTGTCCGTCCTTTTTTATACCCCCGTATCCATGAATACTCCCCATCCTCAGGTCTTCCGCCCCTGCGGTAGGAATTTCATTCATTCTTCGCGTGCCCTCCCGTTTTCACGGTGGCGAAATCCGGATTTCAGCCTATAGCTAATCCTGTCGCCCGTGGGACCGTTTTTGCGCGGCGACCTCTTCGTCCGCATGTCCTCTTTTCGTCGCCTCCTCGTCTTCGGCCTCGCCACCGGACTGGCCTGGCTGGCCTTTGGCCAGGCGTTTCGCCTCGATGATGGCTCGTCCATCACCCGCCTCGAGGGCGGCAATTTTGTGAACGAGGACACCGTGCGCACTGCACGTGAGACCGTTCCGCATAGCGTGGTTCTCCCGGCCTGGACGAACCCCGAAGGCTTCGAGAAGGACGTGTTCACGTTTGCGCGGGTCCTGTTCCGTTCGGACCCTTCGATCAGCGACGGAGCCGGGAGGGGCCGGCGTCTGGGCTGGTGGGTCGATTATCCCGATGCGGATCTCAATCTTTCCCATCGCTTGCAACAGATGACCTCCATGGCCGTGGACCCGGACGCCCGCGTCATCCGGCTGACCGATCCCGACCTTGTTGATTATCCGTTCATTTTCATGGTCCATATCGAGGGCATACTCCTCGACGACGCCGAGGAGCAGGCCCTGCGCGGTTACCTGCAGCGCGGGGGTGCGCTCATGATCACGGACTTTTGGGGAACGGCCTCTTGGGAACGTTTCAAGAGCGTCATGCAGCGCGTGCTACCCGAACGGAGCTGGGTCGAACTCGACGTGACGCACCCCATATTCCGGAGTGTGTTCGAGATCAAAGGGCCGAAGCATCGCCTGCGTATTCCCACGATGCAGTTTTGGGATCGCCAGAGTTTTCCTGATGATCCGGATGCCCCGCTTTCCGTGCGCCATCGCGGACTCGGTTCGGAGACCATGAAGGTGTGGGCCATGCTGGACGACCAGCAGCGCATCATGGCGGTGGCGCTGCACAACTCCGACGTCAGCGATGGCTGGGAACGGGAGAGCGAGGACGAGGATTTCTTCCGCGTCTTCTCCGAACCCATCGCCTACCCGCTCGCGATCAATTTCATCTATTACCTCATGACCCACTGAGGCGTTCCCGGGAACGCGGGAGGTGCGAGGCGATCCACGGGCGGCTCGTTCGATTCAACGGGATCGTCCGTCGAGAAGCAGTGCGTCGAGTTTCTCAGCCAGGCTTCCCCGCTCGCGAATCCTCACCCAGAGCAACGCCGTGGAGAGCCTCACCCCCGGGGCAAGCACGCGGCCGGCGATCGCGACCATCGCAGTATCCACACGACGGATATGCGCCAGGCGTTCGGAATCGTGGTGCATTTCCGCAAGTCCGGTCGCGAGGCGCCAGGCCTGCTCCCGCGCGCGACGGATGCTGAAGTTGACGACGGCTTCATCGACCCGCCCTCCGGCCCGGTCGAGCCAGGCGAGTGCCGGCCAGATCTTCGCCATGCGGTCCTGCACATCGTCCACCTGATCGGCCAGAACCTGGTTGATGGCGTCAAAATCCTGCTGCAGTTCGCCGATGCTCACCCCGGGAGCCACCTCCGCGGCGGCGATGCCCAGGTCCAGGTTGATGTGGGCGTTCATGCCAAGGAGCAGGTGTTGAAGCACCACCGGACGCCAGCGCGTCGCCGCGCCGAAGGCCGCCGCCCACACCGCCGACGGTGTTTCCCCACGCTCGTGCTGCGCCCAGGCGTCGAGGTAGCGTCGCGCGAAGAGCACGTCGAAACGTTCCATTCGCAATCCGTCCACGAAGGCGCGCGCCTCGATGCGCCGCTTTACCTCGGCAGTGACACGCCGGTACAGGGCCGCGAAGTAGGCGTTGGCGCTCCCGCGTTTCCGACAGATTTCGATGATTCCATCCAGGGCGTGCAGCACATCATCGATGGTTTCGGCCGGCATGCCTTTAGCCAAACTCCACCAGGCCGCCGGCGCCAGCCCGAATGACGCCGGACTTGATCGCCCGCGGTGCCGCAGCGTAAGGTCTCTCCTTCCATGCCCGAGGTTCTCAACATCTCCGCCTACCTGTTTGCTCCCCTGGACAATCTCCCGGCGTTGCGCGAACGCTTGCGGCAGGTCTGCTCCGAAGGCGGTTTGAAGGGAACGATCCTGCTCGCTCCCGAGGGCATCAACCTCTTCGTCGCCGGAGGCCGGCACGCCGTGCAATTGCTCGTTGGCGAGATTCGAGCCATTGCCGGTTTGGAAGGCCTTGCGCCCAAGGAAAGCGTAAGCGAGGAGCAGCCCTTCAACCGCATGCTGGTGAAGATCAAGAAGGAGATCATCGCGTTTGGCGCGGAGGGGGTTGACCCGGCACGCCGGCCCGCCCCGCGATTGACCGCCCGCGAACTGAAGCAATGGCTCGACGAAGGTCGGCCGATCACCCTGCTCGACACCCGCAACGATTATGAAATCCGTCTCGGCACCTTTCGGGGAGCCGTGCCTGCGGGCATCCGCCATTTCCGGGATTTCCCGGAAGCGGTCCGTCGCCTGCCGGAAGAATGGAAAGAACGGCCGATCCTCACGTTTTGCACCGGAGGCATCCGCTGCGAGAAGGCCGGCCCCTACCTGCAACAAGCCGGGTTCAAGCACGTGCACCAGTTGGATGGAGGCATCCTGAAGTATTTTGAGGAATGCGGAGGCGCCCACTACGACGGTGAATGCTTTGTTTTCGATCGGCGGGTGGGCGTGGATCCGCAGTTGAAGGAGACCGGCACGGTTCAGTGCTTCGTGTGCCAAGCTCCCTTGACCACGGCAGAACAAGCGGATTCCCGCTACGTGCCGGACCACTCATGCCCCTACTGCTTCGACAGGGCGGCGACCGCCGCGGGCGGAAACGGCACGGATTGCGGCTTGACGCCGGCGGGCTGACCGATCTTTTTTCGCCTTTCTGATGCTCTTCGCGCACACGACCAAAGCTTCCGCTCTCGCCCACGGTAACTCCGTGGTCGCCGTCGTCGTGTCCGTATCCGTTAGCCGCGCGCCGCGAAGGAGCTGAAGTCCTGCCACTTTTGCCCCTACCGGTGCCACACCGGAAGGGGCTTTTTTATGGCCTCGTGCCGGAGTGGTCGCGGGAAGGGGTGTTCAACCACCAACATCCCATGACAACAAACATCCTCCTGGAACCTATGGGGGCGCTCCCGACGGAGCACCCCGAGCCACGAATCATGCGCACGCCGCGCCTGCATCCGTACTTTCTCGAGCAAGGCGAAGGGGCCGGTTTCGGCCACGACTTCCTGCTGCAGAACCCGCGGCCGGATCTCACCGAGACCGACCACTGGCCCTTCGCGGAAGAACGACGCAAGCGCGCGCTCGACCTCCCGTGAAATCTGTCCGATCAGTCCAGCCACGCGCGTTCGTAGGGCGCGAGGCCGAGCAGATTATCCGCCCAGCCGCGAACGCGCGGGTCGAGCAGGTAGGGCCGCGTGTAATAATAGACGGGAAGGATCGGCATCGCGTCGGTGAGGATTCGCTCCATCCGCTGCATCAGCGCCTCGCGCTTCGCACGGTCGGCGGTATGCATCACCTCCTCGTAGAGCCGGTCATACTCCGGATCGGACCATCCTGTGCGATTGAATCCGCCTCCTGCCGTAAACACTTTCAGGAACTGGGAAGCGTCAAAAGGATCCATGATCAGGCCGGCGCGGCAAAGCTGGAAGTTCCCGCTCTGCATGCTGTCGAGGTACACCCGCCACTCCTGGTTCTCCAGGCGGATGTCGATCCCGAGTTCCGTTCGCCACGTCTGCTGCACGACTTCGGCGATGACCCGGTGGTTCTCCGCGGTGTTGTACAACAGCGTCACCTCCGGGAAGCCGCGTCCTCCCGGAAAGCCCGCCTCCGCGAGCAAGCGCCGCGCTTCGTCAAAATCCAGACGCGTCCGGGCTTCGCTCACATACCCGTCAATGCCCTCGATCGTGAAATGGTAGGCAGGCTTCTCGCCCGCGCGGGTCACATTGCGAACAATCGCCTCGCGGTCCACCGCCATGGCCAGCGCCTGGCGTACGCGCACGTCGTTGAACGGCGCCTGGTTCACGTTGAAGTTGTAGTAGTACACCCCTGAATACGGAGCGATGCGCAACCGATCAGCCGCCTCGCGCCGGTAGTAATCAAGCCGTGAAAGCGGCACCTTATCGGTCTCATGGAGCTGGCCCGCCCGAAATGCGGCCTCCGCGGCAGACTCATTTTCGATCGGCAGGAAACGCACGGCGTTCAAGCGGACGGAATCACGGTTCCAGTAGGACGGACTTCGTCTCACCTCCACATGCCGGTCGCGCTCCCAGGCGTGCAGGACGAACGGACCGTTGCCCACGAGATTGCCGGCCCGCGTCCAGGGGTTCGCCGGGCTGAAGGGATCACCGTGATTTTCGAGAACGTGCATCGGCACGGGAAACCAGGAACGCGCGCCCATGCTTCGCAGAAGAAACGGCGCCGGATGCCGCAGGCGCATCTCAAGCGTGCGCTCATCCACCACGCGAAAGCCAACCGTGGAAAAATCGACGGTGCGTCCCTTGTGATAATCCTCGGCCCCGACCACCGGATACATCTCGTCCGCATTGTCTGACCCCAGGCGGGGCGTCAGCAGCCGACGGAATGACGCGAGAAAGTCGTGGGCGGTGAGAGGGCGTCCATCCGACCACGTTGCATCGGCACGAAGGTGAAAAACATAGTTCAACCCATCTTCAGAGACCTCCCACCGCTCGGCCGCGCCGGGTTTCGCCTCCAAGGTGTCCGGATCCAGACGCGTCAGGCCCTCAAACAGCGTGACGACGATATTCCTTTCGGGGATGCCCGTGATCGTCTGCGGATCAAGATTGGACGGCTCGGCGCCGTTTCCGACCAACAGGGTCTGCTCACGCGCAGCGCGATCCGCGAGGGTTTCCTTGCCACCGCAGCCCGACAGCGCGAGCACGGCGAACGTGAACCCGAAACAAAGAACCGAATTCATTCCAAGGCAACGCAGGGTAAAAGGGCGCACGTCGGCATGGTGCAGATGCCAGCGTGAGAGGGCGAGGAGGATCCTCGGACCGGATTGACGGAGCGGCCGGATTAAAGGAGCGGCGACACTCTTGTCGCCGGGTTTGGTGCAGGAAGGGCGAGCGTCGGCCGTCCTGCGTGCGGGTTCGGCGACAGGAGTGTCGCCGCTCCTGTTCTAAACATCGGCGCGCGCCGCGTCTATCCTTCTGCCCGCTGCTTGGCGTCGGCTTCGATCAAGGCTTTGACGCGATCGAGCTCCGTTTTCACCGCTGATTTCACCTCGCCGAGGCCGGCCGCGGATTTCACCGGGGCCGAGGCAAAGACGTAGAACTTCATCTTCGGCTCCGTTCCGGAACCGCGCGCGGCAAAGCTGTAGCCGTTGGCCAGCGTGACGAAGTAAAGATCCTGCTTCGGAATCAATTCATCATCGGCGTCACGGATGTCCATGCGACCGAAGTCCTCGAACTTGCTCACGGTCACGTCGCCGAAGGCCACCGGGGGCGCACTGCGATAGGTTTCGAGGATGCGACGGATTTTCGCCGCGCCGGCCGCGCCTTCGTAATAGAGATTGATGGTCCCCTCGAGGAAGTAACCGTATTTCAAATACAGCTCGTCGAGGTAGTCCATCACGTTGCTGCCGCGGGCCTTCACCCACGCGCAAACCTCGGCCAGCATGAGGCAGGCGGCGTTGCCATCCTTGTCGCGAACGGAGTCGTTCGGAAGGTAACCGTAGCTCTCCTCGCAGCCAAACGCGTAGAATGTGCTGTGTTCCTGCAGCAGTCGCGCACGCGTGGCGAGAGGCGTGGCGTCATAGTCGATCGCCAGCCCCTGCTTCTCGAGCAGGGCGGCCTTCAACTGCTCCTCGTACCCGCGCTGCTTGGCGGCGATCCACTTGAAGCCCGTTAGGGTGTTGATGACCTTCACGCCGTGGCCCCGGCCAATTGCATCCTGCAACGGCGTGGTCACAAAGGTCTTTACGATCGCCGCGCGCGCGCTGCCATGGGCGGGAATCCAGCCGCGCTCCTTGTACATGGCGAGCCGGTAGTCGGTCAGCAGCGCCCCGATCTGATTTCCCGTGAGCAGGTGCAGCCGTCCGTCGCCGCCCCGCACCGCGCAGCCCATGCGATCGGAATCGGGATCGGTCGCCATCACCACGTCGAGCCCTTCCTTGTCGGCGAGGGCAACCGCCATGGCGAGCGCCTCGGCGTTCTCGGGGTTCGGCGACTTGACCGTGGGAAAACGAGAGTCGAAGGCCGCCTGCTCGGGAACTTCACGAACGATGCAGCCGGCACGCGTGAGCAGGGGAACGCTGGAAACACCTCCCGTGCCGTGGATGTTCGTGAAGGCGACCTTGAGCTCCGTGCGCTTGAAGACCCCGGAGTCGATCACCGCTCCGGCTGCGGCGGCCAGATACGCTTCATCGGCGTTGTCTCCGAGCGTAAGCGTCCGGCCGAGGTCGATCTCGAGGAAGCTGGCAAGCTCGCCGAGGGGAACGGCATTCACTTCCTTGACGATGCCGGTGTCGTGCGGCGGCACCACCTGCGCACCGTCGTCAAAGTATGCCTTGAATCCATTGTCGTGCGGGGGATTGTGGCTGGCCGTGATGACCACCCCGCAATGGGCCTTCAGCCAGCGCACGCTGAAACTGAGCTGGGGCGTCGAACGCGGCCCGCCAAAGATGAACGCGGTTCCGCCGAGGCGGGTCCAGACCGACGCCGCGAGTTCGCAGAAATGCCGCGAAAAGTGGCGTACGTCGTGCGCAATGACGAGCTTGGGTGTATCGGGACGGCCCGAGCGCTCGAGGTGGCTGTGCACGTAGCGGTAAAGACCGACCACTGCCCGCACCAGGGTGAAGTCATTGAGTACGTTGCATCCCGCCGCCGCGTGGGCCGGGCTGCCACCCCGGGCGCCGGATTCACCCTGCTCGACCCCGGTCGAGACGACGCCGATCGTCCGGCCGCGCATGCCTCCCGTACCGAACTCGAGGTAACGGTAGAAACGGTCGTTCAATTCACCCCAGGCCTCGCGGGCGACGAGTTCGTCAATGCTCGCGGAGAACCACGCCGGCAGCCCGGCATTGAGCCAGGCGGTAAGGTTCTCGACGGTGGAAGGTAGCAACTGGCCGGCATTGCCGGCGGCGGTGATCTTGGCGGACGTACTCATGGGCGATTGGGAGGAGGATTAGGGAGGGCGGACTTACTCCAGATACAGGCCGGCGCGCAGCTCCGGCTTCGGCGACAGGCGGCGCCAGGCATCGGCAAACGAGTCTTCGTCGTATCCGAAGAGTGGCGACACCTCTAGGGGGAAAGTCGGAAGGCCCGTCTCGTCAACGGGGGGCGGAGTGCCTTGGGCGGCGAGCCAGCGGGCGAACTGGCGCATCTGGTCGTCACGCGACGTCTTGGGGGAATCCACACCCTCGGCATTCTTGACGGGTGAGAAGTCGTCGGCGCGACGCGTCTCAATGACGAGGGGATTGCGGGCAAACGGAAGCGCGTCAAAGACGAACATCTCAAACTTCACCCCGTTGGCTTTCGCGGGGGTCACCGGGTTGCCCGCCTCGTCAATCGTTGCGATCTTCTTGTCCGCGCGATGGAACGGCAGCGCCACGTCGGCTCCTCCCGTCGCCTGGCGACGGACAAATTCACGATCCAGCACGTGGATGGCGATGCTGCCCGCGAGGTAACGCAGACGCCCGGTCGCGGGATCGACCTGCTTCTGGAGTTCCATCGGCAGATCGGAATACTCGATCACCACGGTCTTGCCGTCCTGCCGGCAGAAGTGGCCCAGCTTTTCCTCCGGATAGGCCTTGGGCACCATCTTGCTCGACATCTCCGAGCCACGGAGCAGGTGCCAGCCGATGAAGGCCGGATCGACGCAGCGGACAAGCGGGTTGTCCACCTGGAAGTAGCTGATCACATCGATGCCGTCCGCCTTCATTGTCTCCAGCGCGCCACTGCGCTCGAGCGCGCGCAGCGAACCGCCATGGCCGTCGGGCGAAAGCGCGATGCGATCGGGCGCCTCCAGCATGATCTTCCCCGCGGGCGTGACCGCGGGCATGCGTCCCTGGCGAAAGAAATGCACCCGGGCCGGATCGAGGCCAAAGTGGCGGTTCTCCACGAAGAAGGACTCGGTGGCCTCATGATTCTGGTGGCTCGTCATGATGAACCACGGGAGGGGCTTGCCGTACCGTTGCCGGGCGGCGCGAATCTTTTCGGCGAATACTTGGAAGAGCGGTTTATTCTTCACCGGAGTGACCGGAAAGGTCCCCTTCGGGCCGTCGTAACCGAGGCGCGTCCCCTGCCCTCCGGCCACCGTGAAAGCTGCGACCCGACCCGCCCGCAGCGCATCCTCGCCTGCGGCCTTTGCCTTCCGCCACGCCTCGGCGTTGCCACCGTGATCCGGCAGCGCCTCGTACGGCGCGGGCTCCAGTCCATCGAGATTCACCGCGGCCGCGCCGTGCGCGCTCAGCAAGGTGCGGGTCAACCGGTCGATCTCCGCGAGATCGATCTCGGCGGCCTGGGCCTCGAGCCTGCGTTGCGCATCGGGCGCGAGTTGATCGTAAAAGGCGAAGACCTGACCTTGTCCGGCCTTCTTGTAAGCTTCGATAATCGGCAGCGACATAACGTGAACGGGCATAGAGTCGGGCGCAGTTGGAGGCCGCAAACCCTTTTTGCCCGCCTGTCAGACCACGGCGCCGGGATTGCGTTGCAACGCGGCTTCGTGTTTTTTGGAGGCTGCGATGAGCTATGACCTCAGACTCTGTCTCCGCGAGGAAGGCCGCTCTCCGGAAGAAGTCGCGACCCGAGAGGTTGAAGAGGTTGCGGCCCCGAGTCCTGATGATCAGCACCGCGCCCTCCACCTTGCGACCATTCTCTCCGCCGCTTTTCCGCAGTTCACTCGCACCGACATAGCCGATGCACCGGGGGAGCCTGCGCGAGAAGCCGTTCGCACGCTCGAACTCACCTCGCCCGAAGGCGGAACGGGCCTTCAGATCACCCTCTCCGCGCGTGAGGCCGGCCTGAGCCTGCCCTACCACGCACACCCGGACCAAGGCCGGGCGGCCGTTGCCGAGATGTGGCGCTGCGCGCAGATCCTCGAGCAGGAAGGAGGGTTCTTCACCTACGATCCGCAATTGGGAAGAGTTCTCGACCTGGCCAAGGACCATGACGAGGCCCTGGCCGTCTTCGCATACGGAAGAGAGCGGCTCTTGCAGGCGATCGCCCCTCTTCCACCCTCCAAGCGTCCGCTCCCGCTCTTTCCGCCGGAACTCGACCGCCTGCCCTACCTGTTGCGCTGGCTGGGTCTTCTGGCCGCGGCGCTCGCGTTGATGTACGTCATCTTCCTCGCGACGCGCACCACCTCGGCCGAAGCGCTCATCTTCGTACCGGCAGCGGCCTGGCTGTTGGTGAAAATACTCGTCATCGACCCGGCGCGTCTGCGCGCCATCGGCTGGCCGCCCGCACTCACCTTCATCAGCCTGTTCCCGCCCGCAGGGTTGTTTCTCCAACTCCTGCTGTTCTTTCTCTCGTCCCGTTTGCGCCGGCCCGATCCTTCACCCAGCCAGATGCGGAGTGACGCACGCAAGCGGTAGCCCGCGCCCGCTCGTCACGCGGCGAACCGCCGGGCCACTGAAACGAAACGCTGCGCCGCCACCGCCAGCTCCGGCTCCGCCAACACGCCGAAACTGAGGCGTGCATAATTGCGCGGAGCGTCGTCTCCGAAGCAAAGGTCACCTGGCACGTAGAGCACGCCCGCTTCGATGCACGCGTGGCAGAAGGGACTCTCCAGGCCGGTGTCCACCGACGCCGGTGCCTGCAACCAGAGATAAAGACCGCCGTCCGGAACCTCCCACCGCCAGCCCAGGTCCCGCAGCCCCTCCCGCTCGAGGCCGGCATGGAGGGCGCGCATCTTCGCTTCGTAGGCGGGACGAATCCGGGCGAGCTGCGCGTCAAACACACCGCTCGACAACACCCGTTCGCAGATCGCCTGGTTGAAATTGGTGGAGCCGAAATCATGGTGCCCTTTCACGTGCAACATGCGCGCGCGCCAGTCCGGATCCGTGCACACCCCGTACCCCACCTTCAGGCCGCTCGCGAACGGCTTCGTGAGGGTCGAAAGGTACAACTTGGGGAACGCCGACCACGAACGCATCGTCAGCACGCTCGGCGAAGCCGCAGGCGTCCTGTAGTAAAGTTCTCGATACGCAGCATCCTCGACCACCGGCAGCGTGAGCTTTTCCTCCGCGAGCACCCGCGCCAACGACTCCTTTTCCTCCTCCGAGAGGCTGCGCGCCGAGGGATTGGAAAAGTAGCTGGTGAAGTAGATGGCCCGGAATCG
>CAYOSX010000028.1:0-10206 GCA_964406745.1 uncultured Opitutus sp. | reverse complement strand
TGGATCGCGACGCGACAACTGCAACGACGCCAGAAACACCAGCGTGCCGGTGGCGAGCCCGGAGAGTCCTCCGTAGCGCAGCAAGGTGGGGTCCGCAGCGAGGAGCACACACCCGATCGCCGCGGGAGCCACCGCGAGATACACCCGCGCCGCGCGTGCGTCCAGACGCTCCAGCCAAGCCGCGGAGGGGACGAAGACGGCCAGATTCCAGAGCAGATGGCTGCCGGAGAAATGGACGGCATGGCCCGTCCAGAGCCGCCACCATTCGCCATCGAGCGCTTTGGTTCGGAGAAGAAACGTCGCCTCCCGCCACCCCGGCATGAGGTGGATTGCCAGCGCGAGCACGGTGAAAACCATCGTTGCCCACGGCCAGGCAGCCGGACCGCGTGGCGCCAAAGCATGGGATGTTCTCACCGTGGTCGCACTCAATGAAAGCACTTGAATGGGAATCGAGGACGCGAGTCCAACCTTCGCTGACGACCGCTGCGAAGAAGCAGGCATTGTGGGATCACCGCTTTCTTCATGCTTCGAACCGAAGCACTGCGCGCGACGCGTCCACCAACGACCAAAAAAGAAGCGCGACCCCGCGGGAGGTCGCGCTGCATTCTCAGGTCAGGTGGTGAGGCGTTCAGGCCGGTGCCGGAGCGGTGGTGCCGCCCAGTGTCTCCGGAGCGGATTTCTCGGAGGCCTTCTTGTCCTTGTCGGGAACCTTTTCGCCTGGCTTCGCAATCGGGAGCTCGCGGTACACCGGGGAGCGAACCTCACCGTGTTCGATGATCTCCATGACGTGCTTGCCTTCGATCGTCTCGTACTCGAGCAGCGCCTCGGCGATCTTGTCGAGAGCTGTGCGTTTCTCGGTGATGATGCTGTGGGCGCGCTGGTATTCCTGATCGATCAGCTTCTGGATTTCCCGGTCAATGCGCTGCGCGGTTTCCTGACTGTAGTTCTCGCTACGGGAAATCTCGCGACCGAGGAAGACCGTATCGTGGTTGTCTCCGTAGGCAATCGGACCGAGTGAGCTCATGCCCCAATCGCACACCATGCTGCGGGCGAGCTTGGTGGCCTGCTGGATGTCTCCGGAGGCTCCGCTCGTGACGTCGCCCAAGGCCACTTCCTCGGCAATGCGTCCACCGAAGAGCGTCGCGAGACGGGCCAGCATGCGCCGCTTGGCATAGTTGTAGGTGTCCTTGGTCGGAATGTACATCGTGCTGCCGAGCGAACGGCCGCGCGGGATGATCGTCACCTTGTGTACCGGGAAGACGCCGTCATCGACCACCGCGCCGACCAGCGCATGGCCGGCCTCGTGGTAGGCGACGATCTTCTTGTCCTCGTAGTCCATGATGCGCCGGCGCTCGCGGCCGAACTGAACCTTCTCGCGGGCGTCCTCGATGTCGTGAATGTCGACCTTCTTCTTGTTGCGACGTGCGGCGAGCAGGGCGGATTCGTTGAGCAGGTTGGCCAGCTCGGCGCCGGACAGGCCGGGCGTTCCGCGGGCGATGACGCCGAGATCGACGTCGTCGGCCAGGATGATCTTGCGGGCGTGCACGCGCAGGATCTGCTCGCGGCCGGCGAGGTCGGGAAGATCCACGTAGATCTGGCGATCGAAACGGCCGGGCCGCAACAGCGCGCTGTCGAGCACGTCGGGGCGGTTGGTCGCCGCGATGATGATCACGCCTTCCTGCGTATCAAAACCGTCCATCTCCACGAGCAGCGAATTGAGCGTCAGGCACGGCGCGTTCTTGCGCCCTTGCTCGAAGAGATCGCGCACGCGGCTCGCGCCGACGCCCACGAACATCTCCACGAAGTCAGAGCCTGAGATGCTGAAAAAGGGAACCTCGGCCTCACCGGCGACGGCCTTGGCCAGCAGGGTCTTGCCCGTGCCGGGAGGGCCAACCATCAGGATGCCCTTGGGAATGCGGCCGCCCATCTTCTGGAATTTCTTCGGATCCTTGAGGAATTCGACGACCTCGGAAACCTCTTCCTTGGCTTCATCGCAACCGGCGACATCCCCGAACGTCACCTTGTCGCGATCACGCTGCAGGAGTTTTGCGCGGCTCTTGCCAAAGTTAAGTGCGCCCCGCCCAGCCTGCCGGAGCTGGCGAACGAAGAGGAAATACAGCAGGCCGATGATGATGACGAAGGGAATGATGTTCGCGAGAATCTGCGTGAACATCGTGGTCGCCGGCGGCTCGGTGAACTTGTTGGAGCGCTGGAGGATCTCGTGGTAGCTCTCCGTCAGACGGCCTGCGGCGCGGAAATCGGCTGGCTTCGCGTCCGCACCGGCGCCTTCCGGCAGGTACTTGCCGGTAATGACGTAATGATCGCGGCCGCCCGAGACTTCCTGGCGGATCACGCCTTCCACCAAGCGGCCGGATTCGGTGATCTCGACCACCTCATAAACCGTCTTGGAATCCGGTGTGGCGACCTTGCCCGGATTCAGATAATACAGAGCCAGCACCGCCGCAACGATGGCTAGCCAGATCATCAGCACCTTCGGCTGAAATCGCTCCGGCGGCAGGTTCTTTATGGGGCGGCGCTTCTTATCGTTCTTGGGATCGGGCATTTCGAGTGATGACTAATGGTCGAAGGTGTAGGTTCCGCGGGGATAAGTCAATTGGCCGGAGCCCATATCTTGCGGCGCATTTTACCGCTGGCTTGAGGTTTCATACCGCAACCAACCCCGTCGGATCAGCGCAAATCCCGCCCGACCCAAACTGAAGCGGGTTGAGCGTCCGGCCTCGATCGCCGCGAGAAGCGCTTCGAACCCCTGGCGCGAAAGATCACCCGCGTCGGGTTGGGCCAGCAGCCAGGCTTGCAAAGCGCGTCGGACCAACGCCCGCGGGCGCCCCGCAAGCGGCCGTAGGTCGAGCTGGCCGGCGTCGTTTACGGGTGCAAGCTCCCGGCGCCAGACTTCGAGCGCTTCGTCGTCCTCGTCCAGCCGTTCCCGCGAAAGCGCCGCTCCTGCAAACGCATCGCGATCCCGATGGGCCGCCTGCCACGACGGAACAACCGCAGCGCGGATGCGATTTCGCAAGTAATCGTCAGCCCCGTTGCTTTGGTCCTCCCGCCAATGTGCGCCCAAAGCCCGCTGCGCGGCCGTAAGGTCGGTCTTCTTGAGCGTCCGCAACGGCCGCACATGAAGGCGGCCGTTCTCCAGCACTTGGGCAGGACGCGGCGCGGACAGCCCCGCAGTCCCACTTCCCCGCCCGAGGCGCATGAACATGGTCTCGGCGATATCGTCCTGCTGGTGCCCCAGCCACAGGACCCGTACGCGCAACCGCTTCAGTACGCGGTCAAAGAACGCCTGTCGCGCGTCGCGAGCCATCGCCTCACTGATCGGTTTTGCCGGCCGCTCCACCCAAGCTTCGCTCTCAAAACGCACGCCCAGCCCAGCGCAGACCTTCGCGCAAAACGCCGCATCCGCCGTCGATGCCCGGCCTCGCAGGCGATGGTCGAAGTGCAGGGCCACCATGCGCCGCCGCCTTCGGGGAAAGTGGGCCCACAGCAGAAGCAGCAGCGCCAGCGAATCGGCGCCTCCGGAGAACGCCACCGCCCAACCGCCCGCCTGTGCTTCCCCGGCCGCCACGGCGCGCGGGTGCAGACGCGTCACCGGAATCGCCTTCGCCATGGCCTCAGCCACCGCCCGCCAATCTTGCTTTCGACCGGAGGTCATCGCCCTTGGGAGGACGGACACTCCTGTCCGTCCCGTTCCCCGTCGTTCTCGTAATCGTTCTCGTTCTCGCGATTCCTCGGCCGCTCGAAAGGCAATCGAACGTGGACGGACAAGAGTGTCCGTCCTCCCAGGAAACGCGGCGATGCCCGCTTATCCAAAATTCAAATACTCCTTCCCGAAGTACGGCACGAGCACCTCGGGAATCTTCACGCGCCCGTCGGCCTGGAGGTTGTTCTCGAGCACGGCCGAGAGCACGCGGGGAACCGCGAGCCCGGAGCCGTTGAGGGTGTGCACGAGCTCGGGTTTCGCGCCGTCCTTGCCACGAAAACGGATCTGGGCGCGGCGGGCCTGGAAGGACTCGAAATTCGAGCAACTCGACACTTCGAGCCAGCGTTTCTGTCCAGCCGACCACACTTCGAGGTCATACTTCTTCGCCTGCGCAAACCCCATGTCACCGCCGCACATGAGCAGCACGCGGTAAGGCAATCCGAGCATCTGCAACAACCGTTCCGCGTCCTCGCGCAACCGCTCGAGCTCGGCGTAGCTCTCCGAGGGGTGCACCCATTTGAGCAACTCGACCTTGTCGAACTGATGCAGGCGGTTTAGTCCGCGCACGTCGCGGCCATAGCTGCCCGCCTCACGTCGGAAACAGGGCGTGTAGGCGCAACGGCGGACCGGCAACGCTTCCTCGTCGATGATCTCGTCGCGGAAGAAATTGGTGAGCGGCGTCTCGGCCGTGGGCACGGCATAGAGGTTGTCCTCAACCGTCTGATACATCTGCCCCTCCTTGTCGGGAAGCTGGCCCACGGCGGTGGCGCTGGCGGCATTGACGAAGATCGGCGGGTTGACCTCCACGTAACCGGCGCGGCCCGCCTCGTTGAGGAAGAATTGCAGCAAGGCGCGGACAATGCGTGCACCGTCGCCCACATAGAATGGGAACCCCGCCCCGGTCACTTTCGCGCCACGGGCGAAATCGAACAGCCGGTCAAAGCCCGCGATCTCCCAGTGCGGTTTCGCATGCGGAAGATCCACAACCTGACCGTGCGTGGCGTGCACCACGTTGTCCTCGGGGGTACGGCCTTCGGGCACGCTGGCATGCGGGAGATTTGGGAGCGTCAGCATCGCCTCGCGCCAGCGGATTTCCGTCTCGGTCAGCACGGCCTCCTTCTCCTTCACCTGCGCGGAGACACCTTTCATCTCCGCCACCTTGGCGAGAAACTCAGGGGTTCCCTTCGGCAGCTTCGACATCTCGGTGTTCGCGGCCTTCTGGCGGGATCTCAGCGCCTCCACCTCCTGAACGAGCCCGCGCCAGGCGGCGTCGAGCGCGAGCACGGCGTCGAGATCGACATCGAGGTGTTTCTTGGCGATCGCGGCGCGGACCACATCGGGCGATTCGCGGAGCAGTTTGGGATCGAGCATGACGGTGGAGAGAAACCGCTTCCCCGTCGCACTTCACGCCAAATCTTCGTGCGAAGTGCGTCGCCCCCGGCACGCCGGACACGACCGGGAACTGGAGGGAGCGGCGACCGTGGAGCACCAGAAACGACAACGTCCGCCCTTGGGCGGTGTCTGCGATCTCCTCACCTCGTTTGTCCGGCACCGCTGCGGTAAGCGCAGATTCTGCTTTGCACCGCGGGGTCCTCCCCTTTGATGGCCTGCGCCCGCTCCGGACTATAACCCAACCGACGTGTTCATCGTGTGCTGACCTTCCTGCTCAAGCTTCTTGGCCGAGTGCTTGCGCTGTTGCCCGAAGGGTTCCTGCGGGGCCTTTGCCGTGTTCTCGGGGCCGTCATGTACGCCTGCCTGCCCCGTCGGCGCCGGGTCATGCTCTCGAATCTCGACCACGCCTATCCGGACTCCACACCCGCCTGGCAACGCAGCATCGCCCGGGAGAGTTGTCGCCGTCTGGTGGAGACGGCCCTGCTCTCCATGGCGTCGCCGTTCCTCCCCGACCACCGCCTTCGACAGATCGCCCGTCTCTCTCCCGAGGCCCAGGCGATCCTGGAGACGTGGCACGCCTCGCCGCGACCAGCCCTCGTCTGCACGCCGCATTTTGGACATTGGGAAACGCAGACCTGGCTGGGCCTGCTGAGCCAGGTGCCGCTGCCGGAGTTCGGCGTCATTTTCCGCCCGCTGAAGAACCCCGCGCTGGACGCCTTCGTCAAGCGCACCCGGGAACGTTTCGGCATGCGCCTGCTGTCCCGGAAGGACGGCTTTCAGGAAGCGCTCAAGATCCTTCGCCGCCGAGGCGTCGTCGGGCTGCTCTTCGATCAGAACGCCGGCGACCCGGGCGCCCTCTCCACCTTGTGCGGGCGACTCGCCTCCACGACCGAATTGCCCGGGTTGATGGCCGAGAAATACGGCGCCGACGTCGTCGCCATCTACCCCCATCGCACGGCGTTCTGGCGCGTCGAACTGCGCTTCGAGACTCTCTCGACCGACGGCACCGTCGCCGGCGTCACCCTCGCGCTGAACCGGTGGCTCGAAACCGTGCTCGCCCGCGACGACAATCATTGCGCCTCGTGGCTCTGGTCCCACGACCGTTGGCGCGCGCAGCATTATCACACGAAACGACTGAAGATTGACGCGAAACGGAATTTCCTCGCCGCCGATCTCGCCGCCCGCGGGTGGACCACGCTGCCGAAGAAGACCCGCATCTTCATCCGTCTGCCCAACTGGCTCGGCGACGTGGTCATGGCCCTGCCCCTCCTGCGCGCCGTCCGCTCGGCGCGGCCCGACGCGGAGCTGACCCTCGTCGGCAAGGCCGCCTTCGCGCCGCTCGTCGCGGGCTGGAACGTCTGTGATCGCTACGAGCCGCTGCCCCCGCGTGGATTGGGCTATTTCGCACATTTCCGTGCGCTGCGTCACCGTTATCCGGATACTTACCTGCTCTTCACCAACTCCACCCGGGGCGACCTCGAGGCCTGGTTCACCGGCGCGCCGCAACGCTTCGGGATCGTTCGTCCGGGCACGCGGCGTGCACTGCTTTCCCACGGTTACGCCGTGCCCGCGGACTACGACGAAAGCCGGCATCACCAACTCGAGCTCTGGACCGACTTTCTGAAGGCGTTCGGGCTCGAGCAGCCCGCGGAGACGCGCGTCGAACCTGCGCCGGCTGCCGAAGGCGAACCCGTCGTGGGCCTCATTTGCGGTTCGGAGAACACACCCGCCAAACGCTGGCCCGTGGCTCATTGGCGTGCGTTGATCGCGACGATGCCCGACGTGAAATTCGTGCTTTTCGGCACGCCGGGCGACCGCGCGCTGACCTCGGCCGTGGCCGAGGGTTCGGATCCGGCCCGCGTCGAGAACGCCGCTGGCAAAACCGACCTGACCGCCTACATGGCCCGCCTTCGCGGCTGCCGCGTCCTGGTCTCGAACGACACCGGCGGACTCCACCTCGCCAACGCCCTCGGCGTGTCCGTCATCGGCCTCTTTGGTCCGACCAACCCCGTCCGCACCGGTCCCGTCTTCGACGCCCCCAAGCTCCTCTTGCAACCACCCGGCTGTCCACCCACCGGCGGCGCGTCGCTCGATCTGCTCGACCCCGCGACGGTCGCGGCGGCGGTCCGCAACCTGCTCGCCGGCCGGAACACCGCGACCGATTAGGTTTGCGGGACGAACCTTCCCTTTCACGTTTCGAGATCCATCCTCACCGTGCCTTTGCTTAACGTCACCGATCTGCGCACCTCCTTCCACACCCGGAATGGCGTCTACCGCGCAGTCGACGGAGTGAGCTTCCAACTCGAGCGCGGCGAGACGCTGGGCATCGTCGGCGAGTCGGGCTCCGGGAAATCGGTGACCGCCTACACCTTGATGGGCCTGCTGCCCCAGCCCACCGGCCGGGTCGAGGGCGGCACGGCAATGTTCGACGGCGTCGATCTTCTGCGCTGCCCCCCACGCGAGGCGCGTTCGATTCGCGGTCGGCGGATCAGCATGATCTTCCAGGATCCGATGACCTCGCTCAATCCGTTCATGCGGATCGGCGACCAGCTCATCGAGCCGCTGCTGGTTCACGAAAAAATCTCCAAGGCCGAGGCGCGCAAACGCGGTCTCGCGATGCTGGAGGCGGTCGGCATCAACGACGCCGCCAGCCGCCTCAATTCCCATCCGCACGAATTCTCCGGGGGCATGCGCCAGCGCGTGATGATTGCGATGGCGTTGATCACCCGGCCGGAGCTGCTCATCGCCGACGAGCCCACCACGGCGCTCGATGTCACCGTCCAGGCCCAGATCCTCGAACTCATTCGCACCATGCAACGCGAACTGGGGATGGCCGTGATTTTCATCACCCACGACCTCGGCGTCGTCTCCGGCCTGTGCGACCGGGTGCAGGTCATGTACGCAGGCCGGATCGTCGAGACGGCCGACACGCGGACGTTGTTCTACGAGCCGCGCCATCCCTACACCCGCGCCTTGCAGCGTTCGATTCCCGGGCTGCAGCCGAAGGGAGCCGAGCTCTACACGATCGCCGGCCTGCCGCCCGACTTGTCGAAGCCCATCGCCGGTTGCGCGTTCGCCCCCCGGTGTGCCCACGCCACCGACTTCTGCACGACCCGCGATCCCGCGCTCGTCGAGATCAAGCCCGGCCACGCCCACGCCTGCCTGCGCGTCCAGGCCGGCGAACTCTGACTCCGCCATGGCCGAACCCATTCTTGAAATCAAGGGCCTCGCCACCCACTTCCCGATTCATCGGGGCGTGGTGTTCAAGCGCCAGGTCGGGACGGTGAAGGCAGTCGACGGCGTCAACCTCGTCCTCGGCCGCGGCGAAGTGCTCGGCCTCGTCGGCGAATCAGGGTGCGGCAAGTCCACCCTCGCCCGCACCATCATGCAACTCGTCCCCGCCACCGCCGGCACGGTGGTGCTGTCCGGACGCACCTTGTCGCTCACCAACGGCACGGATCAAGGCGAACTCAGCCGCGACCTGCAGATGGTTTTCCAGGATCCCTACGCGTCGCTCAATCCGCGCATGACCGTGTACGCGACCCTCGCCGAGCCGCTGCTGGTGCATGGACGCTGCAAACCCGCGGAGGTGCCTGCGCGCGTGGCCAACCTCATGGAGACCGTTGGTCTCGCCCCGCGCTTCATGCGCAAGTACCCGCATGAGTTTTCCGGCGGACAGCGCCAGCGCATCGCGATCGCCCGCGCGCTCGCCCTCGAGCCGAAGATCATCATCGCTGACGAACCGGTCTCGGCCCTCGACGTCTCGATCCAGGCGCAGATTCTCAACCTGCTCGCCAATCTCGTGCGCAAGGCCGGCGTGAGTCTGATCTTCATCGCGCACGACCTGTCCGTGGTGAAGCATATCTCCGATCGCGTGGCGGTGATGTATTTGGGCAAGGTCGTTGAACTCGGCCTGGCGGCCGACGTGATCGAGCGCCCGCAACATCCGTACACCCGCGCCCTCGTCAGCGCGATCCCCACCCCGAACCCGGACGTGGAGCGGACCCGCAAGCGCATCGTCCTGCCGGGCGATCCGCCCTCCCCGATCAACCCGCCCGCCGGCTGTGCCTTCCATCCGCGCTGCCCCTACGCGATCGACCGCTGCAAGGCCGCCGTCCCCGCCCTCATGCCCTCCGGCGCAAGTGAGGTCGCTTGCGTGCGCCTCGGGGAGATTTGATCGCGGGCCTTCCGTCGGCCAGCACGATGTCCCTGCCGCCCCGCCCCGTTCCCGAACCCGTCCTTGCGAACCAGCACGCGATCGTGCGCGGTCTGCTGGCGGCGCTGCGGCCCCACTGGCGGCGGGATCGCGCGCTGCCTGCACGGCTGGAGGCGCTTCTGCGGGGAGACCGGCGCTTTGGTTCGCGCGACCGCCGCCTGTATCGGGAACTCACCTACACAGCGCTGCGCATCCTGCCTTGGATTGAATCGCTGCCCGACGACGAGGCCATTGGATTGATCGCTCACCACGCGGCCGATCTCCCGGCGACGGCCGCATTCCGCGCCCGTTACGCCACCCGTCCGTCGCAGGAGCGGAACCCCGACGACCTTCTGCCCTCCTGGTTGCGCGCCGAGTGCCCCGAAGCGTTTCAATCTCCGCACCGCGAGGCCTTGCTCGCGCGGGCGCCCGTGTGGATTCGGCTTCAGGACGACGATCGCCAGGCCGTGCTGGCCGCGCTCACGGCCGCGGGACTGCCCGCGCCCGAGCCTTCCGTTCTCCCGGACGCCTGGCGTTTCCCTCCCGACACCGCCGTCGCCGCCACCGAGGCGTATGCGACCGGCCGCGTTGAAATTCAGGATCTCGGTTCCCAGCTGCTCCTCGCCTGCGCCGCTCCCGCGCCCGGCGATCGCTGGCTCGACGCGTGTGCGGGCGCAGGAGGCAAAACCCTGCAACTCGCCCGCCTCATCCGACCACAAGGCTCCGTGGCGGCCCACGATATCCGTCCTCGCGCGCTGGAGGAGCTTCGCGCCCGGGCCACCCGGGCCCGCCTCGACAACGTGAAGATCGTTCGCGAGCCGGCAGGAACCTACGACGTCGTGCTCGTCGACGCCCCGTGCTCCGGCAGCGGCACCTGGCGCCGCTCTCCTCACCTCAA
>CAYOSX010000027.1:0-26236 GCA_964406745.1 uncultured Opitutus sp. | reverse complement strand
CCGCGTCGTCTCAGGTCCGCCACATCGTGTGTATCCAGCCCTTGGAGCATCGCGGCGATTTTCGGCTCGAGGCCCGCGCTGTGAAGAAAGTAGCGGTAGGCGTCCGCCGTCAGCGCGAAGCCTCCGGGCACGCGAATTCCCTCCACCGTGAGGGCGCGTTGCATTTCGCCAAGGGAGGCGTTCTTGCCTCCCACAATCGGGAGATCGTCGATGCCGATCTCCGAGAACCAACGGATATAGGCATTCATCGGCGGAGGGGCCTTGTTCAGACTATGCCCGATCCCGTCTTCCCCTTCTGCGCATGAAGGGGCAAAAGGTGCGCATTTATTGTCGTTCCGACTGGGAAACAAGCTGGCGAAGCAGCACTTCCGCCCGTGCGGCCTCCTCAGCTTGGCCTGCCCGCCGCGCCGCGTCCGCAGCCTGAATCAGCAGTCTCGTCGCTTCTTCCAGTCGCCCGGTCCGCGCCAGCGCTCCGGCCATGGCCCGCGCGCCCGAGTCCGGCGGCAGCAAGCCAAGGACAGACTCGGTGGTCGGACGCTGAGCGGGTGGAAGCGAAAGCAGTCGGACAAGGCGGGTGACCGCCAGGTCGGGGTCGTTTCGAACCAAGGCGACCGCGGCGGACATCAGGAGCGCCTGGGCGTGGTCAGGCCGCAGCTGAAGCGCTTCGTCGAGCGCGCGGTTGATTTGTGCCAGATCACCTTCGCCTTGGGCAAGGACGGCCAGCGAGAACCACGCATCCGACCGGTCATGCGCGGAGGCGCCGGTCATGCGGGCTGCCGCCTCAAAGCGTTCGCGGGCGGAATCTCGGTCACCAGCGGACGCCTCCGCCTGGCCAAGCTGCACCAGGTAACGCGCGTCAGATGCGTGCCAGCGAAGCCCGCCGCGCAGGAGCGCCACGGTCGGCGCAGTCATTCCGGCTTCCGCAAGCAGGCGGGCGAGTTGGGTTCGGGCCGGGAGGTCGCCGGGGTGCTGGTTCAGGACGCCCTCAAACGCATCGACTGCTTGCTGGAGTTCGCCCCGGCCGAGGTGGATCATCCCGAGGTTGAACGGGGCGGAGCGCGAATCGGGATCGATCACGACGAGCCGTCGAAACAGCGTCTCCGCCTCCGCGTCGTCGCCGGCCTCGATGCGAAGGACGGCGAGATTGTTGAGCGCGCGCGCGTGATCGGGCTGGAGCGCAAGCACTTCGCGATAGCTTTGTTCCGCTTCGGCGAGGCGGCTGAGCTGATGATAGGCGCCGGCGAGCGCGTAAACCGTTTCGGGGGTGCTGCCCAGCGCTTCGTGATCATAGCGGGCCTGAGCCAGCTCGAAGACTCCTTCGTCCTCAGGACGGTCGAGCAGCAGCTGGAGGGCAACTTCACCCATCTCGTCCGACGAGTTCCAGCCTAGGCGCACCCGTCGCGGCGGATTGGAGGGGTTACGCGGATTGGCGGCGGAGTTGTCGTACGAGTAACGCATCACGATACGGGCTCCTGCCGGAAGCCGCAGGGGCTCGACGTAGCGGTAGTCTCCCGGCCAGTTGAAATCCCAGTCCGGAATTCGCAGAAGCCAGCGCCGCGAACCGTCGGGCAGATCGGCGAAGATGCGAAGATCACGCCCGATGTAATGGGCGTGAGGATACAATCCCAGCACACGGGCGGGTGCCGGCAACACCAACGACTCAACGATCTCGTAGTTTGGTTCTCCGGGAGGGATGTCGATGGTGTGTTCCCGCAGAAGCAGCACGGTGCTGCTCCGCTCCGGAGGTTCCGATGCGAAGTAGAGTCCAAGCCGCGGTTTGACCGGCGTCGGCCTTCCGGTGGGCAGGAGGTGGAGTTGCACGACGAGATCCACCCCCGGGTCGAGGCGCCAGGCGGTTCCCGGATAGGCCTCGTACGGCGCCTGCCCCGGTGTCCAGCCGATGATGTGACCCCTTGGATTGGCGGCTTCACCCAGGTCCATCGAACTCCAGCCGGTTCCGGCTTCGGCGGCGTCGCGGCGGCGGGCGTCGCCCGAGTTGTCGATGCCCACGTTGGCATGGTGCACGGCCAGTGTGGCGCCGGGCTTGAATTCGACCGCCCGGACATAGCGGGGTGAGTCCAAGGGAACCGGAATCACCACGTTTCGGAAAACGTCAGGACCTTCCTCGGCGAGCACGTAGGGTTCGTCCAGTTCAATGACAAGGTCAGGAGGGCCCAGCCGCCAGTCGTCCGTGAACACCGGTGGAGGCGGTGCTTCCGCCAGATCGCCCGGCGGGGCTCCGGCCGTGACCCAGGCCCCAATCAGGGCGAGATCGCGATCAGAGAGACGTCGCTCGCCTCGTAGCGCCGGCCCGTGGTCGGACGCCGGTTTCCACGGCGGCATGTAGCGCGAGGCCGTCACCTCGGCGATGGTCGCCGCCTTGGGCCGGACCTCATCGTAGGACAGGAGGCTGAACGGCCCGATTCCCTGCGGCCGGTGGCACTCTACGCAGTGCAGGCGAAGGATGCGGGCGATGTCACCGGCGTAGGTCGGGAAGGACGCGGGCTGCGGTTCCACCGCAGGCACGGCGAGCGTGGCAAACATTGCGCAGACGCCTGGGCACAATCGCAGGGCAAGCCGGGTTCTGCGCGGACGCAGGACAGCTTCAGGGACCGACATGACAACCGACGGCTTTGGTGATGCGCAGGGGCAGGGGTGATCCGGCCGCGACGGCCTCGAGGACTTCCTTCAAGTCATGGCGAGTGGCGGCAGGACGGCCCCGACCGAGGCCCGAGTAGAGGTCGTTGATGCGACCTCGGTAGTTGAGGACGGGCTCATCGTCACCCTGCAGCAAATACACGACGGCCTCGGGCGTGACGGTGATGCCCAGGTCCTTCGCCACGGCGCCGGTAGCGTCGATCAAGGCCGGAAGGGTGAGCGAAAACGCCCGCTGATGTTCCCTGACCTCGGGTGCGGACCGGCCGGCGTAGACCGCCCTGAGCAGGATGCCCCGGCTCGAAAAGGTCTGGTGGAGTCGTTCGATCTCCGGCGCGAGACGATTGGAAATCGGGCAGTCGGTGCCCATGAAGACGTAGGCGATTGCGCGGTCGTCCTGACCGCCAGCCAGGGGTTTGACAGACTCGCCTTCAAGACTGGTCAGCTCTCCGGCCACGCTCAGACTCTGAGCCATGAGAAACAGGCAGGCGAGGTACCGGCAAATCTCCATGACGCCAGTCTGCATGCGTGCCCCAAGGAGGCAAGGCGCGCGTGCCGAAGCGCTGCCTCAAAGCGGGTCGGTTTCCACCGTCCAGACCACCAGCCAGCCGCTTTCGCGATCCTCGTAAACCAAGGTCGAGGTGCCGGCGGTGCCGGGTTCGACGTAGTTGACATGGGCGATGGAGGCGCCGTTGACGGCCACCGGCGATGGTGAGCGCCAGGGGGCCTGGACCAACAGGACGGCGAAGGCGGCCGCCGCCGCGAGCGGGAGGCCGATGCGAAACCAAGCGGCGGCCTGGCTTGGAGCATGTTCCCCTTCGCGCGCCGTCCGCAGGTCGCGCCATGCGTCGCGGAGGTCCGGGACAGGTGCGCCTGCGGTACGAGCATTCCATTCTGCGAAACCCGTGCGCAGGTCGGCGCGGAGCTGCCGGCAGGAGGCGCACGCCTTCAGATGACCATCAAGGTCCATGGCCTCGGTCGACGGCAGGGGACCGTCACGCTCGGCGAGCAACAGGTGCTGGGCATGGACACAGTTCATGGCGACGGATTGAAGGCGCTGCGATCAGCGGCGATAGCTGTAGCTGCGGGATGAATACCCGGGCGACGGGCGTTCGACCCAGACCCGCTCGGTGCGCCACTCGTAACGACCCGGCACATGATAACGGACCCGGCAACCATGCTCGTAACGGGTGCCCCAGTAGCCCGGCACCCAGACCTTTACGCGAACGGTGTCCCAGTATCCGTGGCCGCGATCCCGGTCGTGACCGTAGTGGTGGCCTCGGTCACGATAGCGGTCATGGTCACGATCATAGCGGTCATGGGAACGATGGGAGACTTCGACCGAAACCGAAGGCCCGTGGTGCCGGTGGTGATCGGGACCGTCGATGATCTTGCCGACGATCAGGCCGCCGATGAAGCCTCCGATCGCGGCGACACCCTCGGAATCCGCCTTGGCGGGAGCCGGGGTGACGACGAGGGCAGCGACGCTGAGCAGGGAGAGCAATGCGATGTGTTTCATGGTTCCTCCAAGGTTGGGTTTGCTCTTGGGACGAACGTCGCCGCGAAAATATTCACGCCGAAATGAAACACGCTAAGTCCGTTTAGAGCGGCAGCTTAGCGACCGATGATGATGATGGCGTAGACTTCGCCGTCGCCTTTCCGGGGGCCGCCGAGGACCGCAGGCACGCCCGGGCGGAGCGTGAGTCCGGTTTGCATATGCACACGGCGTCCCTCGGACCAGGCGAGTTTGAGGCGGATGCCGGCGTTCGAACTGTTCTCGGTTTCGAGGTCGAGGCGATGGCCGGCGGCGAGTGTGAGCGGGGCCTTGGCTGGAACCGCCAGCGAAACGGAGCCTTCGGCGACGTAGCGGTAGCTCTCGAAGCGGAGAATGCGGCGCAACGTGGGTTCGTACGCGGCGAGGCGGCGATCGCTTTCTCCCTTCTCGTTGGACGCGGTCACGAGGATCGCGCGCACGGAGGTCTGCTCCGCGGCGTGCCCGAGGGAAGCGGTGGCCGAGACGAGAAGAAAGGCGAGGACGAGGCGGATCGGTTTCATGGGGAATCTTTCAATTTTTTCGCCAGCTGACGGCGGGCATGGTGAAGTCTGGACATGACGGTGCCAACCGGAATGCCGGTGGCGTGGGCGATTTCGTCGTAGGAGAGCCCCTGGACTTCCCGCAGGGCGAGCACGGTGCGGTGCAGGGGCGAGAGGGTGGCGAGGGCGCGGTTGAAGCGGTCGAGGCGTTCGGTGCGCTCGGCGTCCGCGCGCGTCGTATCCTCAGTCGCGGGTTCGGGCAGCGTGTGCTCCTCATCGACGGAGCCGAAGGGAAGGAACCGGTCATACCAACGCCGTCGTTTGCGCAGATGGTCGAGGGACCGGCGGACGGCGATCGGGTGGATCCACGTGGTGAACCGCGATTCGGCGCGGAAGCCGGGCAGCTTCTTCCAGATGGTGAGCCAAACGTCCTGACAGATGTCGCGGGCATCGTGCTCGTGCCGGACAATGGAGACCACCAGGCGGAAAACGCCCTCGTAGTGCGCCGCCATCAGTTCGCCGAACGCCGCCTCGTCGCCGTCCTGGGCACGACGCAGCAGATCGGGATCGACGTCCGGCGGAGGAGAAGCGGGTGTATCCACGGGATGGAGCGAAGACCGGATCGGGAGGCGGACTGTTCCCTCTCCGGCCGTCAGGGATGACAACCGGACACAAAAAACCCCGCGTCGCAAGACGCGGGGTGAAGGAGGAGGCGGCGGCGGAACGCCTGCTTACTTGCCGAGGCTCTTGCGCAGATCGTCCAGCTGGCCGGCGGAGCCGAGGAGCTGGTTGCGGCTCGCGATGAACTTGGCGTATTCGGCCATGAAGATCTTGCCCGGAGGGCGGAAGTCGAAGTCTCCGGCCTTGTCGCGGAAGTATTCACGGTGTACGCGCGTCCAGACGAGGCGGCCATCGGTGTCGATGTTGATCTTCGTTACGCCCCGTTTGGCGGCGGGCAGGTATTCGTTCACGTCGACGCCCATGGAATCCTTGATCTGGCCGCCGGCGGCGTTGATGCGAGCGACTTCGTCCTGCGGGACCGAGGACGAGCCGTGCATGACGAGGGGGAAGCCCGGGAGGCGGTCCTTGATCTTTTCGAGCACGTCGAAGTGCAGCGACTGCTTGCCCTTGAACTTGAAGGCGCCGTGGGACGTGCCGATGGCGCAGGCCAGCGAGTCGCACCCCGTAAGTTTTACGAACTCCTCGGCCTCGGCGGGATCGGTCAGGCACGCGTTGCCTTCCTCGACCTTGATGTCTTCCTCGACGCCGCCGAGCATGCCGAGCTCGGCCTCGACGGAAATGCCCTTGGCGTGGGCGCGTTCGACGACGCGCTTCGTGATCTCGACGTTCTTCTCGAAGGGATCGTGGGAAGCGTCGATCATCACGGAGCTGAAAAAGCCGGAGTCGATGCAGTCGTAGCAGGTCTGCTCGTCGCCATGGTCGAGATGCACGGCGAAGATCGCTTCGGGGAAGATCTCGCTGGCGGAGCGAATGATGGCCTCGAGCATCCGCTTGTCGGTGTAGGCGCGTGCTCCCTTGGAAATCTGGATGATGAAGGGTGCCTTCGAGTCGATGCAGCCGCGGAAGAGGCCCATGGCCTGCTCGGCATTATTGATGTTGTAGGCACCGACGGCGTACTTGCCGTAGGCGTGTTTGAACAGTTGGGCGGTGGTGACGATCATGGGTGCAAGAGTGGTGCGGAAACGGCACGTTACCGGCGCGTCAAAGGCCCGGGCAAGGGTAAACTCCGGCCGCGGGGCCGGAGTGGTCGCCGATGATTGAGCGTTGCCGCTCGTTTTCAGCCGCTCAGGGAGCGGGCGAGGGGACGGGGCCGCCCTGATTGCCGCCCCGGTTGTTGCGGGTGGCGTTGCGGACCGCCTCAGCCATCGTGCGCTGGGCCTGTTGCTCAGCCTGCATTTGCTGCAGCGCGGCGAGCTGGGAGGAGGAAAGAATTCCTTGCGCGCGGGCAAGCGCTTCGTCGGTGATTTGCACCGAGCCCGAGCCGCCGAACGGCATGGGGCCGCCAGCGTCCATGCCGCGGACGGCGAAGACGGCGTTGTTTCCGGAACCTCCGCGTCCCGAGTCGGGCGCTGTCTCGGCCAGGATGCGCACGAGTTGATCCATCTGCGCCGTCTGCAGCGGTGTCGAACTGTAGCTCAGCTTGGTCTCGAGCTGGCCGACCAGCATCCGTTGGGGCTGGGTTTGTTCGTACGTCTTGTAGGCGTCGTAACCGGATTCTCCGAGATAGGCGCGAATGGCCTCGTCGGTTTCCGCCTGGGTGGTGCGGACGAGCTCGCGTAATTGTTCGCGGGCATCGCGGCCCTCGATGCCCTGTTCGCGCGCAGCGGCCATGACGTCGGCGGCGGCGCTTTGGCGTTCGATCAACAGGTTTTTCAGGCGGTCGACCTGTTCGGGCGAGAGATTGAGCTGCCGAAAAAGATCAGCATAGCGAAGGTCCAGGGCGGCTTTTTGCTGCGTCACCATGGCGCGGGCGAACTCGGGGTTCTGCATCAGCGAGACCATGGGGTTGATACGATCGCCCCGACGAGGACCTCCGCGCGGGCCGGCCGCGTCGGTCGCGACGACATCGGCGGGGGACGGCAGGTCGGGGGTTGCTGGTGCTTCCGTCGACGGAATCGGCCCGGCGGCCATGAGGGGCGGGCGCTCCACGGCGGCAAGCTTTGACTGCCACTCGTCCCGTTCCGCGGCGTTGCGCGCGGCGAGCTCCTGAAGCTCAAGCAACTTGCGATGCTGGTACCAAGCCAGGGAGCTTGCGGCGACCGTGGTGAGGGCGAGCAAGGCGACGGCGTAGGCTAGCGGAGAAGGTTTCACGATTCCTAGTAGACGCGGAGGCACGCGAGGGGGTTACCCCGCGTCAGCGCGGTGGAAACTCAAACTCCGCCTTCTTCTTGTCCTTGGACAAGGTCAGGTGGGCGCTGAAGGTGGTGCCGCGCTTTGAAAGGAATCCCTCGATGAGGCCGGTCTTGCCGGTTTCGAGCATGCGTTCGATCTCCTCGGCGGTCAGCTCCTTGCCGCACAGGGTGCGCTTGACTTCGAACACCGTGCGAGGCGTGCCGTCGGCTTGCGGCTTCACCACCACGAAGGCGTCTTCCGTTTGGTAGAGTTCGCCGTCGTGGGGTTTGCTTTCGCCCAGCTTCAACGCCTTGGAGAGATCAAGCGGGGCCTTGGGCTTGCGCGGGCCCTTGCCGCCACCGCCCTCGCGCGGCTTCCGCGGCGGGAATTCCCAGGCAATCTTTGGCCCTTGGCGCAGAAGGAAGGCGTCAAACGGCCGGCCCTTCTTGGAGGTGAAGCCTTCGATGAGCCCTGTCTTGCCCTTTTCGACCAGATCGATGGCCATCTCGCGGGTGATTGGCTTCTGGCACATGAGGCGGCCGACGCTGAATGTCTGTTTCCAGCCGTCGCCGTCGCGTTCCCGCAGCAGATAACTGGTCGGACCTTCGCAAAGTTCGGCGCCGGACTTGGGATCGGTCCAGAACGGATCGAGGGTGTTGAGGTCGACTTTGTTGCCGAAATCGAGCTCGGCCTTTTTCTGGCCGGGCTTTTTCTCGTCGTCGACGATGCGGATCTTTGAAGGAAAACGGTTGCCGGTCTTGGCGGAAACAAAGCCGTCAAGCGGACCGATTTCACCGGAGGCGACCAGGGTGCGCACCTCGTCTTCGTCAATCTTTCGCCCGCTCATCACCTTGTAGACGGTGAGGGTGCCGTCCTGCGATTTGTAGCCGCGAAGAGTCTCATACATCGGCTTGTTGTCCGTGGGCGAGACGATGTCGGTGAGCCGGGAGTTGGACTCGTCCTCCTCGAACGTCTTGGTGCGATCGACGATGCCCTTGGTGACCTCGACGATCTCGCTCATGAACTGCGGGCGCGGAAACTTCCCGTGCTCCATCTGGCGGAGCTTGTATTCCCACTGACCGGTCATGTCCGGTTTCGTGAGCGCATCGGCCTTGACGGCCGTGAGGAACTCAAGGAGCGATTCGGCCTTGGTGGTGGGGACGAGTTCGCGCTGGTTTCGCTCGATGTACTTTTGATTGATGAGACCCTCGATGGTGTCGGCTCGTGTCGCGGGGGTGCCCAGGCCGCGTTCCTTCATCGCCTCCGCCAGTTCCTCGTCGTCGACGAGCCTCCCGGCGCCCTCCATGGCGGAAAGCAGGGTGGCCTCGGTGTAGCGCGGGGGCGGCTTGGTGGTCTCGGCGTGAAGCTTGGCGTCCGTCGTGGTCGCAGTCGCCTGGTCCTCCGGCGTGAGGGCCGGCAGCGCCTTGGAATCGGGAGAATCGTCGTCGACGGCGGTTTTGCCGTAAACGGCGAGCCAGCCGGCGGAGGTCAGCACCTTGCCCTCGGTCTTGAAATCGTGGCCGGGGGCCACCGTGCTGATGCGAGTGGTGACATCGAACTCGGCGGACGGGAAGAATGCCGCGACAAAGCGCCGCGCGATCATGTCGTACACCTTGGCCTCCATCTCGTCCAGGTTGCCGGGTACGGTGGTGGTCGGGATGATCGCGAAGTGATCGGAGATCTGCGCATTGTTGAAGATGCGCTTGTTGGGTCGAAGCCAGCCTTGATCGAGCACCGTGCGCGCATGTTTCCCGAGGTCGCCTTCGATGACGCCGAGGGTTTCCCGGCAGGTCGGCAAATAGTCCTCCGGCAGCGCGCGCGAATCGGTACGCGGATAGGTAATGACCTTGTGGCGCTCGTACAGGGCCTGGGCGATCTGGAGCGTGCGGCGGGCCGGGAGACCGAAGCGCCCGTTGGCCTCGCGCTGCAAGGTGGTGAGGTCGTAGAGGCGCGGGCTGGCCTGGCTGGACGCTTTCTTCTCCTCGCGTACGGAGGCGGGGGGGCGGCTGCCGGCTGAACCCTGGCAGGCGGCGAGCACCGCCTTCGCCATCGCCTCGTCCCAGATGCGGTCAACGCGATCGTGTTCGTCGTTCTCCGCCTTCTTGAAGTTCGGACGCTGGTACGTGCCCTCGTACGTTCCCTTGGAAATCTGGAACTGGGCGGTGACGCGCCAGAAGGCGCGCGGTTTGAAATTCCGGATCTCCAGTTCGCGGTTGAAAACAATGGCGAGGGTCGGCGTCTGCACGCGTCCCACGGAGGCGACATTGCCGGCGCGGGAGCCGAACATGCGCTTGGTGATCGCGCGCGTTCCGTTGATGCCGATGAGCCAGTCGCTCTCGCTGCGGCAGCGGGCCGCGTCGGCGAGGCCGGCCATCTGTTCGCCTTCGCGCAGATTCTTGAAGGCGTCGCGGATGCCTTCGGTCGTCATGGTCTGCATCCACGCGCGCTTCACTGGCAGCTTGGATTTGGCGAGCTGGTACAGGTAGGCAAAAATCAGCTCACCCTCGCGGCCGGCGTCGCATGCGTTGATGACCAGGTCGACATCCTTGCGGGCAAGCAGCTTCTTCAGCTGGTCGAAGCGGTCCTTGGAGTCGGAGATGGGCTTGAGCCCGAACGTTTCGGGAATGATGGGCAGCGTCTCAAGGCGCCAGAAGCCGTACTTCTTCTTGTCGATGTCCTCCGGCATCTGCAGTTCCACCAAATGACCCACCGCGGACGAGATCACGTACTCGTCGTTTTCGTAGTGGTCGCCTTTTTTTGGAACTTTGCCGAGGGCGCGGGCGAGGTCGGCCGCAACGGACGGCTTCTCGGCGATGATGAGAGACTTCATGAAGACGCGAGCGGTTACGCCCCGGCCGGATGAATTTCAAGACATAGTTTTGCGGCGAAGGTTCACGAGGTCACCCGCGGGCGCTTGAATTGGAGGCCCAATGACCACGACGGACCGATGAGCTCGAGCCTCGGTTCGCGACCGCGCGCAGGGCGGGGAATCGTCTGCAGCCGACGCGGGCGCTCGCTTCAGATCGGCGTACTACGCCGGTGCGCGTCCCAGCAGGCGGTACGCCATGATTTCACCGCGGTTCTTGAGTTCGATGAGGCCGCGTTGCTCGAGAAGATAGCGCGCTGAAATCCGTTCGGCGGTGGAGGCGGAGACCTGCGGGATGCCGGGCTCGCCATGGGATTCGAGACGGTTGGCGATGTTCACGGTGTCACCCCAGAGATCGTAGGCGAATTTCCGAAAACCGATGATGCCGGCGACGACAGGCCCGGTATGGATGCCGATGCGCACGCTCCAGTTCAGGTGATTCCGTCGGTTAAAGTTGTCGATGATGTCGAGCATGTGCAGCGCCATGTCCGCGCAAAGCATGGCATGACGTTTCTCCGGGACGGGCACGCCGCTGACTGCCATGAAGGCATCGCCGATCGTCTTGATCTTTTCCACGCCCATGCGGTCTGCGAGATGGTCGAAATCGGAAAAGACCTCGGAAAGAAGGGCGACCGTGCGTCCGGGGGCCATGGTCGAGGCGATGCGGGTGAACCCGACGATGTCGGCGAAGAGCACGGTCGCCTCCTGCACGGCATCGACGATGTTGGGTTCACCGTTGCGAAGGCGTTCGCAGATTGCCCGGGGCAGGATACTTTGAAGCAAACTCTCGGATTTCGCCCGTTCCGCCTGAATCTCAGCCATGTGGGCGCGTTCGCGATCGCGCAGGCGTTTTTTCGCCAGCGAGGCGCCGATGCGCGCCTGGAGGATCACGGGATTGAAGGGCTTCGGCACATAATCGTCCGCACCGGCCTCGATGCACCGCACCATGTTCGCAGCGTCGTCCAGCGACGTGAGCATCACGACGGGCACGTGCTGCAGTTCCGCGTCGCCCTTGATGAGCTCGAGGGTCCGGACTCCGTCGATCTCAGGCATGAGGATGTCGAGAAGCACGAGGTCGAACGACGTGCTCGCGAGCATTTCCAAGGCGACGCGTCCGTTGGGCGCGCCGGCGACCGTGTAGCCGAGGCGATCGAGACGCCGCATGAGCATCTCACGGTTGAGCGGTTCGTCGTCGACCACCAGCAGTCGGCCGGTGGCGGGCGCGGGACGGCTCGGTGCTTCGTCGAATCGTGGAGCGATGACTTGAATCGCCTCGGCTGACCGGAACCGCTCGCTCTCGAGCAACGTGCGAAGGTTGTTCGCCGCCAGTCCAATCTTCTCCAGGTCGGCCATGACGTCGGCAAGCGCATGGTTGAGCGCGGTCTGGTGACACAGTTCGCGCTGGCCCAGGAGGCCGTTGAGCGGCTTGACGAGCTCTTCGCGGAGGGAGGCGAGATCGGGCGGGGCCGAGGCGGTGCGTTCGGGTGAAAGCGCGGCATTGACGATTGACAGCACCGTGGTCCCGGAGGCGTGCAGGCGGAGCAGATCCCCGCGCAGGCTCTCGGGTGCGGCGTCGCCGAGCGTCTCGATGAGCATCTCGCTGTATCCAATAATCTGATTCAGCGGGGTCCGGATGTCATGCCGGATGCCGCGCCACGGATCGAAGTCGCGGATGGCATCGTGCGGCTGCGGGTCGTCGGGAGGAAGGGAGGACGAATTCATGCGGGGCGGATGTCGAGAAGCCGCTTGATCTTGAAAACGAGGGTCTCGAGGTCGACCGGCTTTGTCTCGAACTCGTCGCAACCCGCCGCAAGGGCGCGGCGGCGGTCGTCGGCGAGGGCGTGCGCGGTCAGCGCGATGATGGGAACACCGGCTGTGGCCGGGTCGGCCCTCAGGCGACGGGTGGCCTCCCAGCCGTCGGGTGCGGGAAGATTCATGTCCAGCAGGACGAGGTCGGGCCGCTTTTCCCGAACGAGTTCGACGACGTTCGAGGCGTCTACCGCAACGAACACGCCATAGCCGCGCTTCTCCAGCCGTCGGGAGAGCATGTCCCGATTAAGCTCGTTGTCTTCGACGAGAAGCAGCGTGGGCATGGAAGGCGGGTACAGGACGTCGCGAGGTGTGACAAGGCCGGGGCCGGGCGGTCGGCGTTTCAGGAGGCACTGGCGCCGCCCCGCACGTGCGCGGGCCATACGGCCGTGAAGGTGGAGCCTCGCCCGAGGTGGCTTTCGGCGGTGATGTCTCCGCCCATCATGCGTGCGAACTGCCGCGAGATGGCGAGTCCAAGGCCGGTGCCCCCGTAACGCGCGGCAACGGAGGGTGCGGCCTGGACAAACGGGGTGAAAATGCGACCGAGCTGCTCAGGGTTCATGCCGATGCCGGTGTCGGACACCTCCACGACGATCAGCTCGCTGTCGGGCCCGCGCCGGCGGGCGATGGTCATGCGGATGCGGCCGTGTTCGGTAAACTTTGCACTGTTTCCGAGAAGGTTGAGCAGGATCTGCCGGACTTTGGCGAGGTCCGCGTGGGTCGGGCCGAGCGGATCGGGGCACTCGAGCACCAGTTCGTTGCCCCCGCGCGCAATCAGCGGGGCGAGGGTGTCGACGACGTTGCGCACAACCTTGTCCAGATCGAACGTCTCCAGATGCAGCTCGGTGCGTCCGGCCTCGATCTTGGAGTAGTCCAGAATGTCGTTGATCAGCGAGAGCAGGTGGCGGGCGGATTCGAGAATGCGGCGGAGATCTCGCGTCGCCGCGACATCGCCACGTTCCCCGGCGTCCTCGAGCAACATCTCCGTGTAGCCGATGATCGCGGTCATCGGCGTGCGCAATTCGTGGCTCATGCGGGCGAGGAATGCGCTTTTCGCGGAACTTGCCTCGTGGGCGAGCACGAGCGCGCGCTCGAGTTCGGCGGTGCGCACTCGGACGTTTTGCTCGAGGTTCTGGTTGGCCTCCTCGAGCCGGGCGTTGATCTCGGCGAGGCCGGCGCGGGCGCGTTCCGCATGCTGACGGGCGACGGTAAGGTCGCCATCGCGTTCCTGGATGGCCGCCAGCATCGAGTTGAACGCTTCGACGAGGACGGTGGTCTCCTCGCCCCCCGTGGCGGCCGTGCGCACGGAATAATCCCGGCGCTCGGCCACATGGCGCGCGGTGAGCGCGAGGGCGGTGATGGGGCGCGAGATGGTGCGTTGCAACAGGCGGGAGGCCACCAACGCGAGCAGCAAGGTGCCGAGGAAAAGCATGGCCATGCCGCGCGCCGGTTCGAGCAGCCGCGCTCGTACAAGGCTGCCCACCTCCGCCTTGAGGTAGAGGGTGCCGATCCGCTTCTGATCGCGGACCAGAGGACGGAACATCACCACCTGGTCAGCGCCGACATCGAAGGCATAGTCCCGCGGACGAGGAATGAATTCGTCGCTGTCGGGCCGGATGTAGCGGGCGAGCAGGCGCCCCTCCGGATTGTAGATGGCCGCCGCGGTGATGGTGGGGTTGAGGTCGAGGATGTTGAGGCCAAAATCCGTTGCCTCCGGATTTGCGGAAAGGGTGGCCACGGCACGTTCGCTGAGCAGGGACTGGATCGGGGCGACCCGTTCGGCGATGTCACCGCGGAGACGCCAGAGCTCGAGGAAGAAGTAGCCGGCAAAGGCGACGCCCAGAGCGATCGCGCACACACCGGTGATGAGCAAGGTCAGGCGCCAATGGAGGGGCAGGCGATTGAACACGGACATGACGGTCGCTCAGGGCTCGGACCGCAGCAGTGTGACGATGTGGCGGGCGAGTGCTGACGACGCTTCGTCGAGCCACCGGCGTCCCTTTTCGGGCGTCGCCGCCGGGGCGTCGCCCATCACACCGCTCCGGGAAACGTCCCGCGTGAGCCAGGAAAAAACGGCGGGCGCATCCTCGGGGCGCAATTCGCCCGGATCGTCGATGCGGGCGGGGTACTCGGTCACCGCCCGGTCCATGCGAACGCACTCGGGGGCGAGAGCGAGCATGAGCGACGTTTCCCATTCCCCGGCATGAAACCCATAGGCGGCCTCCTGCGGGGAAAGCGCGGGACGATAGTAGCCGCTGAGCATGCCGGCGCGCAGGCCAAGGGCAGACTGGATCTCTCGCAACGTATACACGATCACCGCGCTGTTGCCCCCGTGAGTGTTGAGCACGGCGATCTGACGGAAGCCGAGCGCCTTGAGCTGGGTTGCGATCGACAGAAGCAACCGGCGCAGCGTGGTCGCGGAAACAGAGAGTGTTCCCGGGAAACCGGTGTGCTCGTTGCTCTTCCCAACGGTGATCGGTGGAGCGACGTAGACCCTCGCCTCGGAGGGCAGCTTCGGGAGCGCCTGCGCGAGCAATCCCTGACCGAGCATCGCGTCAACGCCCACCGGCAGATGCGGTCCGTGCTGCTCGATCGCTCCGGTCGGAATGATCACGAGGGCGCGCTCCTTGTCCGGAAGCGTCTCCAAATCCTCGCGGACAAAGGCCGCAATGTAGTGGTGGGGGCGATACACTGGCGGCCACAGCTCCGGCGGAGGGGGCGGGGCGGGCCGGCCCGGCGCCGCGAGCGAGCCGCCGCGAGCCTCGATCTCGGACAGAAGACGGGCGAGGTGCCTCCCCGCTTTCTCGATCACCGCGGCGCCGTCGGTGAGCGGAGCGCCTGGCAACGGTTCGGGCTGGAAATAGGCGCCGGGACGAAAATCGGCGTCACGCACCGCACCGGCGCGGCTGGGCCCTGGAGACGGACGGCCGAGGGCGTGCAAGGCCGCGGCGAGCGCCGGTGCGCGTCCGGAACTCCCGGGATGAAAGTCGCATCCCAGCGCGCCAAGATGAATAAAGAAGGTGTGCAGCCCGAGGTCGGCCCGCAGGTCACGGGACGCCACGTCCACAAACTCCTCGTTCCATGGGCTGGTGTTGAAGAAGACGAGGTGTCGGAAGCCGGCGGACGCCACACCCGCCGCGAGCTCGCGGATGAGGCCGTGGGCGGTCTCGGGGTCAACGCCAAAGAAGGTCGACGGGTAGGGCGCCAGGCCGAAACGCAGCGGGGGCAGCACGAGGCAGTCCGATTCGCCCCCGGCCAGGGCGCGCGCCAGCACGGACGATCCCACGGCCTCCTCGGCGTCAAGCGGCAGGCCCAGGCCGTGATCGGCGAAGCCGTGCACGGGAAGGATGACGAGGCGGCGCTCCCGTACCTCCGGGGCCAGGGCCGCGAAGTCGCTCCACGAAAGGTGCGCCCAGGCCGCCGTGGCCGGGACGCGCGCGAGCCAGTCGGTGCTCATGGGAGGCAGGCTGGGCAAGGCCGGGGCCCGCGGCGAGGGCGATTATCTTTTACCGGCGTAAACATAATCTGAATACACGACCGTCAGATCCGAATCGAGGGACTTGAACCAAAGGGCGCGTCCGCGCACCCGCATCGAGACGCGTTTCAACAAGGTCGGCCGGTCACCCTCCGGCAGGGTGTATTCGAGCAGGGTGCGCGCCTCGGAGATGTTGACGGTGAACATCGGCGAGAAGGGCTCAAAGCTGGCAAGCTCCACTTGTTCGATGGTGCCGGTGGGGCGGTGCAGGGTGAAGGTCGCGGCCATGTGGTCCGCGGAGCGGTCATCCGCAGCGCCGGGACGCAGACGGAAGCGCCAGCGCGCACGCACCCCGTCGTCCTCGACCAGTTCGCAGGTCTCGTGGTCGAGCTGATTCTTCACGTTTGGCGCGGTCTCTCCGCGGGTCCGCCGGGTCTGTTGCTCGCGATAGTCCGTCATCTCCTTTTCCGTGGGGGCGCGGCCGTCTTTTTGCACGAGCGTCCAGCGGAGAACCTCCGGTTTGGCCGGATTGTAGCGTTCAACGAGGCTCTTGTCGTCCGACTCGGTTGTTTGCGTGAACCCCCAGCCAAAGCTGCCCTCGGTGCGGAAGGCCTCGAGTGCCGAGGCCAGTTCGGGAGGAACCGGAGAGGCGCGGAGCACGGAGCAGAGGGCGAAGAAAAGGGCCAGGAGGCGGGCAGACGGCATTCCGCAACGAAGGCGTCAACCCGGCGGGCTTTCAACTCGCTTTCGTGCGACCGCTCGTTTGGCATTTCCGCCCCATGATGGTCCATTCTGTTTTCTTTTATCTGAAACCCGGTCTGAGCGCGGAATTGCGCGAGGACTTCCGCCGTCAGGTCGCGACCCTCGGCACGATCCCGACCGTGTCGTCCTTCTACCTGGGCACCCCGGCACCCGTCCCGCCGCGCCCCGTGATCGATACGACCTATGACTTCGGCATCACCTGCGTCTTCACGGACGTGGCGGCCCACGATGCCTACCAGGTGGACCCGATCCACAAGGTTTTCATCGACAACTGCAAAGACCTTTGGGCCCGCGTGCAGATTTACGACACCCAAGGGTAACGTAGCTGCGCGAAGGATAACGGGCAAGGTCAGGGAATGGCGTCCGCCGGCAGCCCGAGTGCGCCGGGCAGGCGACTAAGAAAACGGTCTTGGGCGCGTTGAAGGGATAAGACCCTTCCGCGCCATGAAACTTAAACGTCCCTTCCTGCTGCCGGTGGCAGCTTCACTCGGAGTGCACGCGCTCCTTTTGTTTGGTTTCGCCCCGCCAGTTCGGCCCGTCCCGGTTGAACCGGACGAACCGGTGCTGATCGACGATTGTTTCCTCATGATCATTCCCCGGGACGAGGAGCCTTTGGTTGCCAAGGACTCCTCCGGGCCGAGGAAAGAGGAGGCCAAGTCGGTCCCGACGCTACCGGAGGTGCCGCCGGTCCGGAAGGTGGGCATCGACATTACCACCCAGCGCACGTCGGCACCGGTGGTCCATTTCGATGGTCCCTCGACGACCGTCATCCCATCCGTGTGGACTGGGGGAGGGGAAGGCGCCGGGTCAGGAGGTCCGCCGGCATTTCCGGCCCACCTTCTCGATAATCCGCCGCACGTGCGTTATCGCGCGGCGCCCGTCTATCCCTTCGAAGCCAAGCGCAGCGGGCTGGGGGGCGAGGTGGTGGTCGAGTTCCTCGTCAATGAACGCGGGGACGTCGTGAATCCGCGCGTTGTACGCTCATCAGCGACCGTCTTCGAGGAGCCGACGCTGCGGGCGGTGGCTCGGTGGAAATTCGAGCCGGGTCGGAAGGACGGACGCACGGTGCGGTTCCGCATGAGCGTGCCCGTGCGTTTCAACCTCAATGAATGACGAGGCGACCGGCGCCCGACTCAGGTGACCGCCGTGATGCGATGCGGGCGTTTCGAGCCCGGGAGCGTCACGGCCTCACCGCGTTTGCGTCCCAAGAGTTGCCGGCCGAGCGGTGAGGCCGGTGTGATCACAAGGATGGTGTTACCGCCCACGGACACCTCCGTGCCGCCGGAACGCGGGCCCAGGAAATAGTAAAGATCGTGTCCCTCGCCCGCCAGCGTGATCAAGGCACCGAGAGCGATCGGCTCCTCGGGTCCGAAGGTTGGCAACGGCATTGCGGCAAAGTGGGTCAACGCCTCGCGAACCTCGGCCGCGAGCCGGGCCTGGCCCTCGGCGAGATAGGCCGCCTCCTGGGCGTGCATGTCGTACTTGTTCTCCGGTTTACTTTCCTCATCCGTCGCCTCTTCGCGCGAGGTCAGCGCGGCGGCGGTTTGCAGGGCGAGGTCGGATTCGAGGCGTTGGAGAATGGCGTCGCGGAGGGCGGATTTATCCATGCAACCGCCACGTTAGGAGTGGTCGGTTTCGCGGTGCAATCCGCGAACACCCGATCGGCCCTCACCTTAACTCACTGAGCCGGCAGGGGTCGCTGGCCGCAAATTGAGCAGCCGTTGCACCCGTTCGACCAGATCGCGGGGACTGAACGGCTTCGTGATGTAGTCCAAGGCTCCGAGATCGAGTCCGAGGTGACGGGCATCGGACGTGGCCCACGCGGTGAGGATGATGATCGGAATCGTGGCGGTGCCCGGTTGGCGGCGCAGGATCTCGCAGACGCCGAAGCCGTCGATGTCGGGAAGCATCAGGTCGAGGATGATCAGGTCTGGCCTGCGTTGATGGACACTGGCCAGGGCCTCGCGCCCGTCGGCCGCCGTCAGCACGGTGCAACCGGCACGGGTCAGCTGGAACGCCACCAGGTCGGTGACATCCCTTTCGTCGTCCACGGCAAGAATCAAGGGGCGCATGCACGCAGAGGAAAGACGAGTCGCGTGGCGTTGCTGTGCCGGGAGGGTTACATAGCGGTTAAATCGCTCATAGTCAGGGGCTGCGAAAAAAACGTGAATCCCGAACGGGCGGGGTTTTTTTCTCTCGCGCGGTGGTTAGGGTGACGCATGTTCAAGTTGCTACGCCAGCGCACCTTGTTTCAAACCGAATCATGGCCAGAAAGATTGCTTTCATTAACTACAAGGGCGGAGTGGGAAAGACCTCTCTGCTCGTCAACACCGCCGCTTGTCTCGCCAAGTCCGGAAAGCGCGTGCTTCTCTGCGACTTCGACACCCAATCGAACGCGAGCATCTGGCTGCTGCGTCTTGATCGCTGGAACAAGATCAATGCGAATGGTGAGGGTGCCGTTTACTCGATCTTTGAACCGGGAAACGCCCGCGTGAAGAACATCGTGGTCAAGGACTGCGTCGAAGGCAAAAGCGGCGAGAAGCTGCTCCCGGGCCTCGATCTGCTGCCGACGACGTTCAATCTCGTCGATCTGGAGAACGAATACTCCGGTGATCCGAAGCGTCCGCACTATGTCGTCTTTCAGGAGCAACTGGCCGAGATCGAGGCCAACTACGATTTCATTTTCTTCGACTGCCCTCCGAACATCCTGCGCGCATCCCAGTGCGGGATCTTCTGCGCCAACGAAATCTACGTCCCGTCGAATCCCGACGCCCTGAGTTTGATCGGCTTCACGCTTCTCGTCGAGAAGCTCGGCAAGTTCCACCAGCTTTCCGCCAGCTTCCGCAAGGTTTCGATGGGAGTGCCCGCGCAAGTGCAGGGCATCATCTTCAATTCGATCAAGACCGGCGTCGACATCGAGGTCCCCAAAATGCGCATGCAGCTCAGGCTCAATCAATTCAGGACCGCCAAGCGGGTTGCGCAGACCGCGAAGATCTTCAATACCCAAGTCCGCGACGCCATGGTGGTCCGCCGCGCAGTCACGCTCGGCCTGCCGGTAAATCTGGTGGGGCAGGACGGAGCGGACGAACGTTCGCAGGATAACGTTGTCAACGACTACAGGCAGGTCGCCACCGAGCTCGTTCACCAAGGCGACGCGATCGCCGGATAATTTTTCACGCCATGCCCGCAAAAACCACCCCGAAGGAATGGGATGCCGTTCGTACGGCCTTCGCGACCTCCATCATGGTCGACACCTCGCTCAGCAGTCTGGCGCAGAACCTCGATGGGCCTGACTGGCCGGTCAAAGGCGCCGACGAGACGCCCGCCAAGTACATCGACCTCAGCCACGAGGAGGTTGTTGAACTGCTCGCCCTTAAGAACCAGCCCGAGGAACGCCTGGATGATCTTACCGGCATTCTTCGCGACACGCTGGCTTTTGACGATCCGTTTGGTGAGATGCTGGAGCAAACCGAGGTCGCCGCGAGCCGCGATAATCCGGTGCTCAAGAATCTCGCCAAACTGGGGATTCCGGAGAATTTCCCGATCGAGTTCTGCTCCATTTCCCCCGACACACGCGAGTTCTGCCGGCTCGAAAAGGTCGCCACTCTTTCGGAATTTGCGATTTTCGCCCAGAACATGTCGCAAAACGTGATCGTGGGCGGCGATTTTCGCACGCTCCTCAATGCCTTGTCGCATGTGGATGAGCGCGCGATCGCGCGTTATCTTCCGTTTCGCCCGGGCGCGCGGGGCCTTCATATCATCGAAGCGGCGGCCCAACTGGTCCGTTCCCTTCCGCCAGAACAACGGATGGCGCTGTCCCAGCCCAAGGCTTCGGTGCCTCCGGCGGTACGGACACGCATGGAAGAGATTTCCATGGTGCTCACGGAAAGCCGGGATTCCCTGAAGGCCCAACTGGCTTCCGGGAGTGATCTCCGGCGCCTGGTGCAGGTCATTAACGACCCTGACATCGAGCCGGCGGTGGTGCTGCTCTTGACGCCTTTCATACCCCGACCAACGTTGGCTGAGGAACCCGTGGAAGCTCCAAAGAAGGGATTCTTTGGTTCGCTCTCCCGCTGGTTCAAGAAGTGAACATGGCAGAAAGCCCCAAACCACCAGGAGTCATTCGTTTCCCCGGAGCCCGCCCCGGGATCCCCAAGCTTTCACTTCCTCGACGCCGCCCGGTCGGTGCAACCCGTTCCCCGTTTGAGATCTCCGAGGCTTCGGCAGAGGCCCGGAAGCAGATTCATGACATCGTTTCCGTGACGCGCGCCACGTGGACGGACCCGGCAAGCATGGATCCGACCCAAGCGTCGGAACTGGAAAAGTCGCTCCGGCACTTGGAGATGAAACTGGCTGAACGCGAACGCGTGGTCTACGAACTGGAGGCGAGGGTCTCCGAGCGCGAACGGGAACTTGCCGAGATGGAGGCCATTCTCGTCGCACGTGAAAAACTGGTGGCGGCGTCCCGTCAGGACTCGCCCGCCAGGGCCGAGCTGACCGCTGCCGAGATGGAGGCCCTGGAACAGCTCAAGGCTGAACTGGAGCGCCAGGAAGCCTCGCTGCACGAGGCCCGTGAGGCGTTGAAGGAGCGGGAAATGTTTCTCGATGAGAGCGAGAGTCGGCTGTTTGAAAAAGTGCAGTCCCAGCAGGAGAAGGAAACGGAGCTTGAGCAGCGGGAAGAGGATTTGAATCTCCGCGAGCGCCGCCTGCGGGAACGCGAGGCGGCCATCGATCCCGAGGCCGCAGCCGCGCTGAAGAGCGAGGCCGCCGCCCGAAAGTTCGACGAGTTCAACGAGTAAGGAGACAACGGGTGGATGACGGTCTTCCGCGTCGTCGTCTCCTTCGCGCCTAGCACATCGATGGCCGGCCTGGCAGGGAACGGCAGTATGAAGGTGACCGATCCGCTTGCGATCGGAAGAGTTGAATCAGCCCGCCTCGGCGATCAGGGGTGATTTTTGGTCCCTTTCTTCCGTTGCTTTCGGACAGAAATTATGGGCAACCTTTGCCCATTAGTCGCGTCACACTGCCATTGCTTTATGAAGTCACACCGTCTCGTTCTCGCTTCGCTCCTCGTCGCCTCGCCCGTCGCCGTGGTTGCCCAATCTGGAATTCCCATGGGGTTTGCGCTCCGCGAGAGCAAGTGGACGGTGACCGCTGGCCTGCGGGCATCATCAAGCGGTGGAGACGTTTCATTCAGCCAGCTGGGCCAGGTTGCGCCCTCCCAGACCGTCGATCCCCTGGGGCAGGCGTCCGCGGGACGGAACTACGACAATGGCACGGTCCTGACGGATGCGCCGCGGCTGAATGAGCGCGCGGGTGGTGTCCAGGGTGGCGAGGTCATCAGCACGCCGGGCGGCCGGTATCAGGTGACCGCCAAGAACAGCAATGGCGACACGGTGGTCGTGGGCGATTACTTGAGCTATACGCCCGGACGCACGCGTGCGTGGGGATATGCGAATGCGGGGCAGGTAACCTCTGACGGACGCGTCGGCATGAGCCTTTTCAGTGCGACGAGCGACGGTGCCACCGCTGAAGCCGACGGAGATGCGGCCGGCGGCGTTGAACTTGGCCTGGCCCGACGCATGGGCCGTTTTGCAAACGGTCGCGTGGAGTGGGGGATTGGCGGTTCGATTGGGTTGACGGACATCAACAGCAAGGCGCGCGGTGCGATCACCGCCACCCTCAAGACATTGACTGATTTTTACTCTCTGAACGGTCTCGCGGCCCCGGCGGCTCCCTACAGTGGGCCGTCCTTTACGGATCTCCTCGATTCGGGAGGCAATCTGGTGTCCTCGGGAGGCTTGGAAACAACCACCCCGATCGGCGACACGCCAGTCGCCCGCACCGAAACCTCAGTTGTCGGCGGCGCTGAGATTGATGGCTACTGGCAGATCAAAGGAGCCTATTATCTCATCCGGGTTGGACCACAATTGCGCGCCCGGCTGACCGATCGCCTGGCTATCAACGTGAGCGCTGGTTTCGCCGGCGCCTACGTGGGCACGACCTATCGTGTCGAAGAGGTGCTGCGCACGCCGAATCCTGATATTTCCATTACTTCGAACGAAGAGCGCGACCAATCCGAGTTCAGCACCGGATTCTACGGCGAACTATCGGCCGAATTCTGGATGACGCCCCGCACTGGTCTTTTCGCGGGAGCCACTTACCACACGCTCGGCACGTACGAACAATCTCTCAGCGGGCGCGTGGCCAACATCGACCTGGGCAAGGGCGCCGGGTTTCGGTTCGGCCTGATCACCCGGTTCTAGGATTTGCGCGACGCGCGGGCCGGCGTGCCCGGGGTTCGCTGCGCTCCCTTCCACGTTCAAGCGCACCTTTTCGTGCAACAAGCGGGCTAGAGCAGGGGCGCCCCGGACTCAACCGTCGCTCCGTCACGACGCCATTGATACACGAGCGGTCCGCGGGTTTTCTCCAGCTGCTTGTACAGGGGGCCGGCGGTGCGTTTGGGAATCGTGAGCTCGTTCACGCCATCCTTGTCGCAATTTAGGACCCGCGCATAAGGTTTGAAAAATTCCGGACGGCCAAGCAGCCGCCCGGTGCCCTCCGGCCACGGCGGCGGGGCCGGCCTTGCGTCCTGACGTTCCAGCACAAGAAAGGAGTAGGGCAGGCTTCGCAGGTCGATGCCCGCCCGTTGCGCGAATCGCACCCAGCGCGCATCGGCATGCACGCCTGCCGGCGGGCGGGCGAAGTGATGGCACCAGTCGCGCTCACGCCCCGGCACGCGCAAGCCGCAGGGCGCCTGGTGGGTGCAAGGCGCAATCACTCGGTGGGTGGCAAGCAGGCGTTCGCGCCAGTCGACCAGTGCCTGGCTGTCTGACCGCGTACCGGGCTCCACCCAGAGTGTGGCCGACGCGGAGGCAACGAGGGAGGCCAGCTGCAATCGACCGGGTTCATCGAGCTCGTTGAGCACATGACTGACGACGAGCAGTCCGATGGATTCCCCGTCCGCCCATTCGGCGGCCTTGAGGCCTTCGAAGTGCCGGCGGGCGCTCGCGAGCGCGAAGCCGCGGGCAAGCGGCGAGTGATCCCAGACCCGCAAACCTCCCGCCGAGCCAAACGCCCCCAGCACCCGCCGGCCGGCCACGCCGCTTCCGCAGCCCCAGTCAAGCACCGGCCCCGCGGGTGGCGTCCAGCCGCGTCGTTGCAACTCGTCGAGGACGGCATCCCACTTCCAGCCAATGCGTTCGCCGTAGGTCAGGTCGTAGGAGGCGAGGTCGCTTTCGCTTCGCCAATACGGGCCGCTGGCGGCGGCGCCTCCCAGGAAACCCTCGCGCAACCGGTCGAGGGCGGGCCAGTCAAGCTCGTCCCATGTCATGATTCCAAGGATACACCGAGATGCGTGGCCAGCCGTTGATGGCGGATTCCATAGAACCGCGCAAACTCCGCGATCCGCGCGGCCCGGGCGTCGTCGCCGGGTGAGCGCTCCTTGATCGCGGCAATCATGAGGTTTTTCGTCGTGTGTTCCGTCGAGACGAACTCGAAAACCTTTGTCCGGTAGCCCGCCCACTCGAGCAACTGCGCGCGCAAGGCGTCGGTGACAAACTCCGCCTGGCGCTCCTGGAAGATGCCATGACGCAGCGCATCGGCCAGCACCGCAGGCGCCGTCAGTTGGGGGCGAAGCTCCTTCTGGCAGCAGGGGGAAACGACGAGCAGCGACGCGCCGGCGGCGATACCTTTGGCCAGCGCATCGTCGGTGGCGGTGTCACACGCGTGGAGCGCCACCAGGACGTCGCCCCGGGGGAGTGTCGTCGTGGCAATGTCCCCGGCGGCGAAGCTGAGCCGGTCAAAACCTGTCTCACGCGCCACGCGGTTGCACAGCTCCGTGAGCGCGGGCCGGCTCTCGATTCCCGTCACGGTGGCGCGGCCTTTCAACATGTCGGCAAGGGCGAAGGTGAGGTAGCCTTTGCCGCATCCCATGTCCGTGATTTCGAGTGAGGGCGTCGCGGCGAGACCGGCGTCGTCGAGCAGGTGTCCGATCAACTCGGTGAAACGTTGAATCTGCCGCAGCTTGGCAGCCATCCCTTCACGGGGCTGGCCTCGCTCATTCGTCACTCCAAGCGCCCGCAACCACGCCGCGTCGTTCGCCAGCGGATGCACCCGGGTGCGGTCATGCGCGGGCGGCTTCACGGCCAACCCGGCCACGGATTTGATCGCCAGCCGGCCTTCGCCGTCCGGGGAGCCTTCGTACTGCGCTGTCTGGGTCGAAGTGAACAAATGCCCGTCGAGAAAATCACGCCCCAGCAGGTCGGCGACAATACCCAAGGCCTCATCGTGCGGCAGGTTCTTTGTGATGTCGCGCGTGGCATGCCTCCACACGAAGTTCAGCCTGGGCCCGGCTTTCAGCACGACGGGCCGAATAAAGAGATTTTTCAGGGTGGTGTCCGCGGCCCGGCACTTGCCGAGCGTCAGTTTGGTGAACGTGGCGGTCTGTACGCTGGCACGGACGAGCGCCAGGAAGCGATCGCGCGGTGATTCGGACGTGGGCATTCAGGCAGAGAAAGGAGAGATTTGCTCAACCTGTACACCGTGAACATGAACACCTGGGGCGGTTGCCGTGGCGGAAATATCCTGCGTAACTTGAAACGTCCTAGCGTTAGCATAGATCGGTCCTTGCCCCTGCGGTGTCCCGCCCCGACCACTCGTCCCTCATGCGTACCCCACGCCTGCCCGCGCGCTCACTCTGGCTGCGACTTGCCGCCGCCATTGTCATCCCCTTGGCGTTTTTCGCGACGCTGGAGGCAGGGCTGCGCGTGGGCGGGTTTGGCTACGATGCCCGATTCTTCATTCCTGACGGGCAACCAAGTGTGTATCGGACGAATCCTCGTTTCACCGAACGTTTTTTCCCGGCCTCCTTTGGTCTGAAGCCGGTCGACTTCCGGCTGACGAAACGCAAGCCGGCAAACACCACACGTGTATTCGTCCTCGGAGAATCCGCGGCGATGGGTGTGCCCGAGCCCGCTTTTGGCCTGGCGCCGCATCTTCGCGTCTTCCTGCGCGCAGCCCGTCCCGAGGCCGGCGTGGAGGTTCATAATCTCGGGGTGACCGCCATCAACTCGCATGTGGTCCTGCAGATCGCCCGCGAGTCGCTGGCGTTTTCGCCTGACCTGCTCGTCGTCTATATGGGCAACAACGAGGTGGTTGGTCCTTACGGGGCAAGTTCGGTGGTGACGGCGGGCACGCCTCCACGCGCCCTGATCCGCGCCGCCCTGCGTCTTCGCGCAACCCGTACCGGGCAGCTTCTTCAACGCGTTGCCGGAGCGCTCGGGCCCTCCCCGGGTTTTCGCGAGTGGACCGGCATGGAGATGTTTGCCGGTCGCGCGGTCGCCTCCGACGAACCGGCCTTGGCGCGGGTGCGTGACCACTTCTCGGCAAACCTCGAGGACCTGCTCGCGGCGGCGGAAGACGCCGGCGTGCCTGTGCTTTTGTCGACGGTCGCGGTCAATGTCCGCGACCACGCGCCCTTTGCGTCTTTGCCCTCGGACGTGCCCGCGCTGGCGGTGGCCCATCGAAGCCTTGCGCTCGAGGATGATGCCGGCGCACGGGCGCAGCTTGAGGCCGTGCTGCAGGAATATCCCAGGCATGCCGAAGCGCACTTCATGCTCGCCCGGCTGGCTGAACGCGCAGGTGAAGCGGCGGTCGCCGCGCGCCATTACATCGAGGCGTGGCGTCACGATGCGCTGCGTTTTCGTGCCGACGAGGAGATCAATGCACGTATCCGCCTCGCCGTGACAAACCATCCCCGGAACGTCACCCTCGTGGACGCC
>CAYOSX010000026.1:20540-26726 GCA_964406745.1 uncultured Opitutus sp. | reverse complement strand
TTCGAGGAGGCCGCCGGCATCACCAAGTACAAGGCACAACGCCGCGAGGCCCTCGGTAAACTTGCACTCACGGATCAGAACCTCGCCCGTGTCGCCGACGTCATCGCCGAAGTCGGGCGTCAGATCGGCAGCCTGCGTCGTCAGGCCTCCAAGGCGCTTCGTTACAAGCGCCTCAATTTTCGACTGCGTCACCTCAGCCTGGGGTACAGCGCTTTTCACCACACCCAGCTTAGCGGTGTCATAGGCGAACTCGAAGGGAAGCTCGCCACCCTTCGCGGCGAGGCCGAGCGACGCCGCGCAAACCTCGAGGAGCAGCAGGGCGCGCTCGAAGCCCGCAAGGCCGAGCGCTCGCGCCTCAATCAGCGCGTGCAGGACGCGCAGCAGGCGGTTTTCGACCTTCGCTCCCAAAAGGAACAGGCCGAGAACGCCGCGAACCTCGCTCAGATCAAGCGCACCGGCCTGCAGGATCGCCTCGAATCGTCCCGCGACAATCTGGGCGAACTGGAGATGCAGTTGCGTGAACTCGCCGCGCAGGTGGACACCGGTGCCCAGGACAAGGAAGAGCAGCTTACGTTGCTCGGGACGTCCGACTCCGTCTTCCAGAATCGCAATCGTGAGCTGGCCGTCGCTGAGGCGGAGTTGAGCAAGCTCGAACAGGAGCTTCAGCAATCGAAGTTTCAATTGCTGCAGATGGAGAGCACGGTGGCGCGACTGCGCACGGATTGCACCGCCTACGAGGTCGACCAGAAGACGTCGGCTCAACGTCACGACTCGCTTGTTCAGGAGATCGAGTCCGTTCGTCAGCAGCAGGCCGCGGCGGCGCAGGTCGCGGCGGAACTCGCCGCCCGCGTCGAAGAGGCTCAGGCCGACAAGAACCGCCTGCACCACGAATCGTCCGAGGCGCAGCAGGCGATCACCGACCTGACCCGCGAATTCCGCGAGGCGCAACGCAAGCTGCAGGAGATCGACCGCGGGCTCGCGCAGCGCTCCGCGCGCTTGAAGCTCCTGCAACAACTGCAGGAGAAATGGGAAGGGTTCGGCGAAGGCGCCAAGGCGCTTCTGCAGGGACGTCTCGATGGCGCACTGGCGGGTTCTGCGGCCTCCGCCATCACCAAGGGACTCCAGGTCCGGCCTGAGTCCGGCAAAGCGATCGAAGCCTTGCTCGGATCAGCCGTCGAGGCCGTCAATGTCGCCGATGTCGCGACGGCGCAACGCGTGCTCGCGCAGCTGGAGGCCGAGCAGATCGGATCGGCGGTTTTGCAGGTGACCGAAATGGCTCAAGGTGGAGCGGCAGGATCCGCCGAGCTGCCCGCCGGGATCGTCCCCGCTGTCTCCGGACTCTCCGACGTGGATCCGTCTCACCCTGCCTGCGCCCTGCTCAGCGCGTGCTATCTGGCCGAGGACCTCGACGGCTTTCTCGAATTTTGGAAGGCGAACCCCGGCTTTGCCTTCCTCGCCGTCGCCACGAAAAAGGGCGACCTGGTGGATCGCCGCGGCCTCGTGTTTGGGGGCTATCACAAGAAACCCGCGAACAGCATCGTTCAGCGCGAGATCGACCTTCGCGAGACTGCGCGCGCCCTTGCGGAGGACCAACGGCAGCACGACGAGCAAAAGACGGTCATCGACAGCATCAACACGCGCCTCGCGGAGGCCGAGCAGACCTTGGAGCAGAAGCGTGCCGATTTCCTCGCCGCGTCGCAAACGCTCGCTTCGGTTCAGGCCGAGGAGCGCACCGCGCAGCGTTCAGTGGAGGAAGTGGGCAACCGACTCCGCCGGATGGAAAACGAACTCACGTCGCTCGAGGCGGCCCGCAATGAGGCGCACGCCCGCTTCGAGCGCGCTCAGACGGGCTTGTCGACCGCCGAGGCCGAATCCACGGCGAAGCGGGAGGCAATCCAACATCTCGAAGTGCGCATTGTTGAAGTGCGAACCGACCGTGACGTGAAGCGCGACACGCTCGCCCAAGCCCGTCTCGAACTCGCCGAACGCCGACAGAAGGTCGAGGTGCTCGACCGCGGCATCGCCGACATGCAGCGGCGTCGAAGTCAATTGTCCGAGATCCTCGTCCAGCGTCAGCAGGAAATCGAGGTCTGGACGGAACAGGTAAGCGAGCTTGAGCAAGAGAGCGCCCGGCAGCGCGCCCGCGGTGCGCAGATCGCCGAGACCTTCGTCGTCGCACAGCAGCAGGTGGAGCAGATTCGCGGCGAACTCGTCGGGATCGAACGGGAGATCAACCTCGTTGAATCGACTCAACATGGCCTGCGGACGGATGCGGAGGCTGCGCAAAACGAACTCAGCCGCTGCGAGATCAAGCTGGCGGAGAGCACCTCGCGGGCGCAGTTCCTCGCCGAGGACGTCACGCGTGAGTTCTCGTCGGACATTCGGACGCTCGATTGGAAGAATCTGCTCTGGCACGCCGACGACGAGCCGCCGGACATCAAGCCGCTCGACCTCGATGATGATGACGAGGGCGACACACCCGCTTCTTCCGCGCCGGCACCCGAAAGCGCCGCCGCCGAGGGTGCAGATGCAGCTCCCGCCGAAGGAAACACGACAGCCCCCACGGCCGACGGATCGCCTGGGACCGCCGCGGCAGAGGTGGCGGCGGCGCCCGTAAAAGCCCGCGGCCGCAAGGCCAAGGTGAAGATCAAGGGTGATCCCACTGAGGCCGACCTTACCGCGCTCGACCAGACGGACTGGACGCAGATCAAAACAGAGGTTGATGCGCTTCGCCAGCGGTTGAACGCGATGGGAGCGGTCAATCTGGTGGCCATCGAAGAGTATGCCGAACTCAAACAGCGGTACGACTTCCTCAAATCGCAAAGCGACGACCTGACGAATTCCAAAGCCGAACTCATCAAGGCGATCGATGAGATCAATCAGACGTCGCAGCAGCAGTTCCAGGTCACGTTCGATCAGATCAAGAAGAACTTCGTCTACACCTTCCAGACGCTGTTCGGCGGCGGTGTCGCCAACCTGGAACTGGTTGCGGCCGAGGACATTCTCGAGAGCGGCATCGAGATCACCGCGCAGCCTCCCGGCACGAAGCTGAAGAGCATCACCCTGCTTTCCGGCGGACAGAAAACCCTGACTGCCGTGGCCCTGCTCTTCGCGCTCTACATGGTGAAGCCGTCCCCCTTCTGTTTGCTCGACGAACTCGACGCGCCGCTCGATGAATCGAACATTGGTCGCTTCACGGACCTCTTGAAGAAATTCGTGGGCGAGTCCCAATTCATCATCATCACCCACAACAAACGCACGGTCTCGGCCGCGCAGGCGATCTACGGTGTGACGATGGAGGAGCGGGGCGTTTCTAAGACGGTCTCGATGCGATTCGATCACGAGCGCGGCGAGCCCGAGGCACATCCGGAGAACATCGCCGACGCTGTCCGCGGCACACGCATGGCGGAGACGGCGTCGGCGGGACGTTAGCCCGATGCCGAGGTAGGGGCGGCTTCACGCCGGGATGGCAGGCGGACAGTCTCCAGCGCGGGGTAAACCCGCTCGTACAGCCGAGTCTGCCACCGTGGGCTCAGTCGGAACCAAGGAAGGTTCGGTCGGGCGTCGAAGACCGGCTTGCCGGCGTGCGTTCGACCCGGGTCTGGGTGCGTCCGGCGCTCGTCGGCTGGGGAATGCCCCCAGGCAGCGGAAGATCCAGGTTCGCGACGCCCGACGCAAAAAGCAGGCGTCGTTGTTCGGGGGAAAGGCCCGGTTCGAGTACGGCGATCTCGTAGTCGTGGTACTTCTCGATCCGCTGACGTTGCTCCATCGCGATCAAGTACGCTTCGATGGTGCGGCCTGCCTCGGCGTCTGCCCGTTCGTCGGTTTCGCCTCCTTCGCCTTCAAGCCACACGATCGCCTGGCGAATCTCGGCGAGCATCTCATCGAGTTCACCTAGCCGTTGGGCATGGGCTTCGTTGAATTGCTGCAGACGATCCTTCACGAGCTGATATTGCTCGTCGTGCCGGGGTCCGCGGCGCAAAGCGATCCGCACCTCGAAACGACCGTTGGGGCTCGGAGTCATGCTGATCTGCTCGAGGTCGGCGATCGACTGGATCGTAGTGATCGCTCCCGACACACTCGTCTCCAATTCCTTTTTGCGATCAAGGTACGCATCGACGAGCTCGACCACCGTTGGAGGCAGGCTGGGGCCGGGCGGAGGCGCGGGCCGGTAGCGGGTGGCTGCGAGGGCCTTGCGGATCCGTTCGGCGAGAATCTCCAATGCTGCGAACTTCGGCTCCTGACTGCGCGCAAGCTGGTCGAGGCGGGCGTTGCGCATGAAGCTCAGGAACGTGCGATCCTCCTCGTAAATGGTGTCGCGCAACTCCTGCTTGAGTTCCGCTTTCGCGCGCTCGTAGGTCGCGATGAGTTCCGCCACCTCTGCCGAGAGCGGGGACGGCAGCCGAAGACGGGAAGTCTCGGGCGAGAAAGCGAACAGAGGATTCGCGTCAGGCGCGAGTTCGTTGCCCATGAGCGGCATGTCGACGAGGTTCTCCATGTCCAAGGCGATTTCGCGGAGCAGGCGCCGCTGCGCCGGCGAAAGGCCTTTTTGGTAATAGGCGGCGGCGCGCAGCACCTGATATTGAGCCGCCATTGCCTGTCCTGACGTGACGAACGGCGTGGAACCAAGACGCCATTCGCGCACCGCGTTCCAATGGTCGCGGTTGCGGATGAGCTCTTCGCGCAGTTCCTCGGCCCGAGCCTCGAGCGCCGAGAGCCGTGGTGCTTGCGCCGCCGCCAGTTCGGCGAGGGCGCGCTCACGCGTGGGGAGATCGGTGTCGGCCAACGCTTCAAACCGGGCGCGAATCTCTGAGCGCAAGGCGGCTGCCTCCTCGCGGTGTGCTTTCAGCTTCTCCGTCTGCCCGGGAGTCAGACTGTCGTCGCGCAGACGCGACCCCAAGGGCGCGTAGAAGGGTTCCGCCACGTGCTCTGCCAAAGCGGCAGGCGCCGCATTGCGCAGGCTGAGCAGGCTTGCTGAGGGCAGCGGTGCCCAGAGACGGGGTGGTTGGGGCGGAAAGTAAATCAGGACGCGCTCGTCGTTCCGCGGCTGTCGTGTCGGCGAAGGAGCCGCCCGTTGGGGTGCCGGAGGCGTGACCCGGGGAGTGGGCGGAGGGGCCGCAGGCTGGGCGGCGGAGGCGACATTCACCGTCAGTGCCCCGCTCCCGGCCGCAATCGCAGCGATCGAGCATAGAAGCATCCTGCGCCCCTGCTGTCGTCCCCAGGAAGCCCTGCCTCTTAAAGTTTTCACCGGAATGTGTGGCGCGCTACACGTGATTTCAGCCCTGGAATTCAGTTTATCCGTGCACCCGGATTTGCAAGCCGATCAGCGATCACGTGTCCGCGGTCGGGCGGATTTTCCCTCTGCTAAACGTTTTTGCTTCTTTCCCCCGCATGAAACTGCAAACGTCCGCCATCCCCATGCCTTCGACCGCTAAAAAGAAGGGCCGGACGGGTTCGTCCGGCCATGTCACCGTCCGGAGTATCGCCGAGGCCGCCGACGTTTCGATCGGGTCGGTGTCCTCGGTCCTCAACAACCGGCATGTCGAGCGGCGAATTTCCCCCGAGACAGTGGAACGGGTAAAGGAGGCCGCGCTGCGGCTCGGTTACCTGCCCAACATCGGTGCGCGCCGCTTGCGCAGTGGCGCGGGTGCGAATCGCACCATCGTGCTGGCGCTGATCACGAGTTACGAGGCGCCGCTGACCCTGGTGAATCATTTTGTATCCGGATTGCGGGAGGTGGCGCAGGAGACGAAAGGGCCTCTGGCCGGGGCGTCGTACCTGCTCCTGATCGACATGTTTGCCGCGGGCCACTTGCGCGATCTGCCGGGCTTGTTGGGAGGTGATCATTTCAACGCGGCGATCATCACCAACACGACCACGGAGGATGACGAGTTCCTCGCCCGCACGCACCTGCCGTATCCTGTGGTGCTGGTGAATCGGCGCATTCCTGGCTACGCGTGTGTGACCGAGCACACCGGATGCGGCCAGCGGGCCGCGGAGATTCTCGTGCGAATGAAACGGCGGCGGCTCGCAGTGCTGCACGGCCGACCCCTGACACAAATCACCAAGACCCGCGTCGAGAGCTTCATGCAACGCGCCTCGCAGTTGACCGGTGTCGACGCCACGGAAATTGAAGCGGCGGAGCTCTCCGAGGGAGCGGCGGCTGAAGCGATGCGGAAGTTCTTG
>CAYOSX010000026.1:8241-20524 GCA_964406745.1 uncultured Opitutus sp. | reverse complement strand
AAAGAACGGCGCGACATCGACGGCCTCTACACCGTGACGGACGGCAAGGCGCTGGGAGCGTATCATGCGATCAAGGAGGCGGGCTTGGAGGTGCCGAAGGACATCGCGGTGATCGGAGTAGGGGACTACGATATCTCCCAGTATTTCGACCCGCCCCTATCGTGCGTGGGCGTGCCCCATAGCGAATTGGGCCGTGCCGCCGCCCGATTGCTGCTTCGACGCTTGCGCAGCCCCGGGGTGGGCCCGGAAATGGTGGAACTCGAGATCGAGCAACACTTGCGGGCATCGACCAACGGGCGGCGTTGAGGCGGCGGCTGGAAGGCGTGTAGGGATTGATGTGGGACATTGGCCAATCGTAACCGGCACGATTCCATCCAAGCGCGAATGGACACGAGTGAACGCGGAGCCACTCCACTGTCTGCTGACTTCACCGCTTGGTGATCAGAGGACCAATCTCCAAGGGAGGATTGGCCGGCTGTTAAATTCGCGTCGATTGGCGTTCATGTCAGGCCATTCGCTCCGCTCATAGACGCGGTTTCTCACTGCAGGGAGACCGTCTGACGCGAAAATGCTAAAACGTTTTTAGTTGACCGCCCAAAAATCAGTGCCAAAAGAAAAAACGTTTCAGCAAACCCTAACCCCGGGCCTTTCCTTTCCCCGCAAGTCAGGCTCTCCCTCAGAAACCCACCATGAATTCGTCACCCATTCGACGTGTCCCCCTGTCAGCCAGAGGACTGCTTTGTGCGGTCGGTCTGTTCCTGTCGCTCTTCAATTTTGCCCATGCCCAAAGTGGCAGCGGCGTCATCACCGGCACCGTGAGCAATTCCGCCACGGGCCTGTTCCTCAAGGACGCCTTGGTGGAACTGCCCGAGCTTGGCCGGCAGACGCTGACCGACGGCGTCGGAGCATTTCGCCTGATCGACGTGCCCACCGGCACACATAGCTTGGTCATCACCTACATCGGCCTGGATCCGATCCGGGAGTCCATTGCCGTGAGTGCGGGCGGCCGGGTCAACCGCACCTTCGAGATGGGCACCGAGGTCTATGAGCTCGCCCAGTTCACCGTCACGGGTGAACGCGAAGGCAATGCCGCCTCCATCACCCGCCAGCGCAACGCGCCCAACGTCAAGAACGTGGTCTCGCTCGACGCGTTCGGTAATCTGCCCAACGACTCCGCGGGCGAACTGCTCATCCGCCTTCCCGGTATCGCGGGCAACCTCGATGACGAGGGTAACGTCACCGGCGTGATGATCCGCGGCTCGGCCCCGGGTCTCAACACCGTCAGTGTCGACGGCAACATGCAGGCCAGCGCCGGCGGCTTCGGCCGCGACTTCCGCACGCACAACATCTCCGGCGCGCTCTTCGACGAGATCGAGGTCACCAAGGCCCCGACGCCTGACATGCCCGGCGACTCCCTCGGCGGCGCGGTCAATCTGAAGACCCGCTCGCCGCTGAACATGAAGGAGAAGCGTCGTCTCAACTACCGCGCAGCCGCCCGCTGGGCGCCGCCGTTCTTCGAGCACACCGAGCTGCGCCGTGATCATCCCATCCATCCTCTGCTGAGCCTTGGCTACCAGGAGGTTTTTGATGTGATGGGTGGCGAGCGCAACTTGGGTGTTTCGCTCAACCTTTTCTACAGCGAAAACGTCAACAGCGTGAACCAGACGATCCTCGACTACCAGAACACCGTGGACACCCCGGCCTACATCTGGGACTACCGCCGCCAGAACGGTTACAACAACCGCATGCAAAAGAGCGCCACCCTCAAGCTCGACTACAAGGTCTCCGACACCACGCGCGTCTTCCTCAACACGATCTTCAACGACGCCCCGGAGAAGTTCAACCGGCTGTACACGGTCCGTGCTTTCTCCTCGCAGTCCGTGGCGGCCGTGGACGGCAACGGAAACCCGACCGGGAGCAACCCGATCCTTCCGGGCTGGACGGAGGACCGCACCGAGGTCCGCCCGGTCAACGGCGCCGTGGTCCAGCTCAACTCCACGCTCTACAGCTTCCTCGACAGCCAGCGCCAGGTTCACGCCGGCGCCGTCCACGAGTACGACCGCCTGAAGCTCGACTACGACGTCAACTACAGCCACTCGAAGCCGAAGCTGGAAAGCAGCTACCGCAACGGCGGCGCCGGCGGCGGCATCTTCACCATGGAGGCCCGTAGCGTGGGCTGGGTGGTCGACAAGTCAGGCGATGACGAGAACCCGACGCTCACGACGACCGCCGGTCCCGACATTTACGACGTCGCCAGCTACGGCAACGCCATGCTCACCAATCGCAACAACGAGCGGTTCACCGAGATCGTCAACGCCAGCGCCAACGCTCAGTACGCGCTGCCCACCGCGTTCGCCTCGTCGATCAAGGCGGGCGTCCGTTTCCGCGATGTGAAGATCTCCGAGAAGGCCGGCGAACGCCGCTGGCGCTACTCCGGCACGGCTCCGCTCTCCTCCTTCGTGGATGAGAATCTGCGCCTGACCTACTCCGAGGACGTCGGCGGCATGCTGCCCTTCGTCGAGACCGTCCGCATCGGCGAGGACATCCGGAACAATCCGCAAAACTGGACCGAGGACCTCTACTACGCCACCGAGCGCACCTTCGCCGGCACCCGCAGCCTCAACGAGGAAATCAGCGCCGCCTACATCCAGGCCCAGGCCCGCGTCGGCAAGGCCAGCGTCCTGGCCGGCGTGCGCGTCGAGCGCACGGAGGTCGAAGGCCGCGGCTACATCCCGGCCAAGGTCCGCACGACCACGGCCGAACGGAATGCCGATCCGGTGGGCTCCGCCATCAAGGACTACCAGGACGGGCTCACCATCAACAACGGCAACTACACCGACTGGTTCCCCGGCGTGCACGTTGTGTACAAGTTCACCGACTCCCTCCAGGCCCGCGCCAGCTGGTCCAACAGCATCGGACGGCCCTCCGGCACCAATTACCTGCCGTCCCGTTCCTTCAGCGACTCGCAGCAGACCGTGACGATCAGCAATCCGTCCTTGAATCCCCAATACGCCGAAAACTTCGACTTGGCCCTCGAATATTACTTCGAGCCCGTTGGCCAATTCTCCGTCGGCTGGTTCCGCAAAAACATCGAGGACTTCATCGTCACGACAACCGCCGGCATTGTCGGCAGCGGCCCCGACAACGGCTTTAACGGCGAATTCGAGGGCTACGAGCTCCGCACCAACGGCAACGGCGGCGAGGCCGTGGTCGACGGCTGGGAGGTCAACTATCAGCAGCAGTTCAGCTTCCTGCCCGGTTTCTGGCGCGGTCTGTCCTTCAGCGCCAACTACACGAAGCTCGACACCGAGGGCGACTACGGCACGACCGGACCGCGCTCCACTGACGAGATCGCCCGTTTCGTGCCCGAGACCGGCAACGCCCGGCTCTCCTACACCTACGGCAAGTTCGGCATGAACCTGCTCTATAATTACTTTGGTCCGGCGCTCTGGACTTACAACGCCTCCGCCGGCCGCCTGCAGTACCGCGACAGCCGCAACACCGTCAACCTGGGCTTCAGCTACCGCCACTCCCGCGGCATGAATTTCTTCGTGGACTTCACGAACCTGTTCAACGAACCCCAGACATATTACGGGACCTACGCGAGCCGCCTTGAGCGCGCGATCTACAACGGCACCGCTGTCTCCTTCGGTGTAAGCGGCTCGTTCTAACGCCAGCGCAACGCGACCATGAAGAAGCTCTCCCTCCTTTCCCTGTGCTGCGCCTTACTCCCGGCGGCCTTCGCCGCCGATGGCCGGCTCACTCGTCTCAATCACAACGATCCCGGCCTGCTCGTCGACCTTGGTGTCGGCCTCTGGGCCTGGCCGCTGCCGATGGATCACAATGGGGATGGGTTGATCGACCTCGTGGTCGCATGCACCGACACGCCTTACAACGGCGTTTATGTATTCAGGAACTCGGGACAGGTCGATCCCTCGACCGGCCTGCCCGTTTTCCACCCCTCAACCCGCGTGGGGGCGGCCGTGCGCAATCCGCAGATTTCCTATGTCGACGGACGACCGGTCGTGACCACGCCCAACCTGGTCTATCCGGACTTCGCCAAGACCGGCTTTGCCGATGGCGTAAAGATCCCTGCACCGGAGAAGATCCTCGACGCCCCGGGTAACATCCGCGCGAACCAGTGGCGCTACGTCGACTACGACGCCGACGGACGCCTCGATCTGGTCGTCGGCATCGGTTGGTGGGGTGATTATGGCTGGGACAACGCCTATGACCCGGATGGTACCTGGAAGAATGGTCCCTTGCACGGATACGTCTTCTTCCTGCGGAACACCGGCACCAGCGAGAAGCCGGTCTATGCCGAACCTGTGCAGCTCGAGGCGGGAGGGAAGGCCATCGACGTCTTTGGCATGCCTTCTCCCAGTTTCGCGGATTTCGATGGGGACGGTGACCTCGATTTGATCTGCGGCGAGTTCCTCGACGGCTTCACCTATTTCGAGAACACCGGGACTCGCGCCAAACCGAACTACGCGGCGGGTCGCCGTCTGACCAACGCCGGACGCGATCTCGCGATGGACTTGTGCATGATCACGCCGGTCGCGGTCGACTTCAACGGCAACGGACACATGGATCTGGTCGTCGGCGACGAAGACGGCCGCGTTGCCATCATCGAGCATACGGGCCGGATCGTCGACGGACTGCCCCAGTTTCGTGAACCGCGTTACGTTCGCCAGTTTGCAGCGGATGTTAAATTCGGCGCGCTCGCCTCTCCCGTGTCCATCGACTGGGACGGCGACGGCCTCGACGACATCGTTTCAGGCAACACCGCCGGCTACATTGGGTTCATCAAGAATCTCGGGGGCAGTCCTCCACGCTGGGCCGCGCCCGTCTATCTCACTGCGGACGGGGAAACCATCCGCATCATGGCGGGGCCAAATGGATCGATCCAAGGCCCGGCCGAGGCAAAATGGGGTTATTCGAACATCAGTGTCGCCGATTGGGACGGAGACGGTCTGCCTGATATTCTCGATCTAGGCATCTGGGGACACGTCACGCTTTACCGCAACGTCGGCACGCGCACCGAGCCGAAGCTCGCCAAAGGCGAAGTGCTTCAGGTCGCCTGGGATGGCCCGGCGCAAAAGCCGGCGTGGAATTGGTGGGATCCGAAGGGCAGCGAACTCGTCACTCAGTGGCGTTCCACCCCCAGCATGGTCGATCTCAATGGCGATGGACTCATGGATCTGGTGACGCTCGACACGGAGGGCTACCTTGCATTTTACGAACGCCGGAAGCGCGCCGACGGCACGCTCGAGTTGCTTCCGCCGAAGCGCGCCTTTTGGGGCGAAGGGGTCTCCGAATTCAGCAGCAACGGCCAGCCGACGGGAGTCGGCAAGGACAAGCCCGGGCTTCTGCGCATGAACGCGGGCGTGGCGGGGCGCAGCGGGCGCCGCACCTTCTGCTTCGTGGACTGGGACGGCGACGGCATCGTCGACCTCATGGCGAACAGCAATCCGAATGCGAACTACCTGCGCGGCCGCGGCCGCGACGCACAAGGGCGCTGGGTGTTCGAGTATGTCGGCCCGGTTTCGTCGCAACGTCTTGCCGGGCATTCCACCACGCCCACGCCGGTCGATTGGGATAAGGATGGAGTTCCTGATCTGCTCATCGGTGCGGAAGACGGCTTCTTTTACCTGCACCGCAATCCGCGTTCTCGCTGATCTGGCCTCAAAGCCGCTTCGCCATTCGTTTCTCATGGCTTCTTCGTACCGACCTCACGGCATCTATTCCGCTCAATGGATCCCCACGGACATCCAAGGCCGCCTTGATCGAGGCGCGCTGGCCGCGCTGATTGGGTTCCAGCGACAGCACGGCATTCACGGACTACTCGCGCTCGGAAGTACGGGTGAGTTCCCGCAGTTCAGCGTCGAGGAGCGCAAGGGTGTGCTGGCCGCGGTGGTCGACCTCGCGGGCTCGTTGCCGGTGATGGCCAACATCACTGACCTTCGCCCGCGCGCAGCAGTTGATTTGGGCCGGTTTGCCAAGACGCTGGGCGTCAAGGCCGTCGCGCTCATGCCGCCGATGTTCTATCCGGTGTCGCCGGCCGACCAGCTCGCTTACTTCCTTCATGTGGCGGACGCGGTCGACCTTCCCGTGATGCTTTATAACTTTCCTGAGCTGACGGGAAAACGCATCGACCTCGCAACGATTGCTGCCTTTGCCGACCGCGCGTCGATGTGTGCGATCAAGCAAAGCGGTGGCGAGTTTGCCTATCATAACGAACTCATCGCGCTAGGACGGGAGAAGGGTTTCGCGGTGATGTCCGGCTCCGATCTCCGTCTTCAGGAAGTGTTCGATCTCGGCGCCGCCGGTGCGATCGGTGGACTGGTGAACATCGTCCCCGAGTTGATGGTCGGGCTGTACCGCGCCTGCGTGGAGAAGGCACCAGGCGACATCGAGGCTCTGGGCACAAAGATGGTCGAGGTGGGTCGCGTCATCGAGCAATTGAATTTCCCGCTCAACGTGGCTGCCGGCATCGAGGCGCGCGGGCTGAGACCGGGTGTACCCAAGATGATCGTGTCCTCCGAGTCGCAGGCCTTGTACGACAAGATCGTCGCCGAAATGGGCGGACTCTTTACGCGCTGGCATCTTTCACCGGGACGGGACGCGGCATGAGAGGGCTGCGGGCTTTCGGCATGGCCGTGGCTACGCGCGCCTTCTGCGCCAATTGGGTTTCGCCAACATTCGAAGACATCTCCTAGGTTCCATTCATGTCCCCTTCGCCCCATTTCACGAGCCTCGACGGCATCGTGCTGGCCGTGTACTTTCTCGCCACGCTCGCCGTGGGTTTTTCCTTTTGGAAGAAGAGTCGGTCCGTTGATGGCTACACTGCCGCGAATCGCAGCCTGCCCGGATGGCTGACCGGCCTTTCGATTCTTGGCACCTACGTGAGCAGCATCAGTTTTCTCGCGCTGCCGGGCCGCGCGTACAGCGGCGATTGGAATCCATTCGTGTTCAGCCTGGCGCTGCCGCTGGCCACGTGGATTGCCGTGAAGTGGTTCCTGCCATTCTACCGTAAGGAAGGGCACATCTCCGCCTACCTTCACCTCGAAGAGCGGTTCGGGCCCTGGGCGCGCATGTACGCCAGCGCCTGCTACCTTGCGACGCAGATCGTGCGCATGGGCGCGGTGATGTACCTGATGGCGCTTCCGATGAACGTCCTGCTCGGCTGGGACATCCGCTGGATCATCGTCGCGACGGGCGTAACCGTGACATTGTACACCTTCATCGGCGGCATCGTCGCGGTGATCTGGACCGATGCGATCCAAACGCTGGTCCTGATCGTGGGCGCGATTGCCTGCGCGACCTTGATGGTCTTCGGATTGCCGGAGGGACCCTCGCAGCTCTTCGCGATCGCGGCTGAGAACGACAAGTTCAGCCTCGGGAGCTTCGGACCAAGTCTGGCAACGTCCACCTTCTGGGTGGTGTTGCTCTACGGCGTCGTCATCAACCTGCAGAACTTCGGCATCGATCAGAATTACATTCAACGTTACCTCGCCTCGAAATCCGATCGCGAGGCACGCAAGAGCGTGTGGATGGGAGGCCTCCTTTATCTGCCGCTGTCCGCGGTGTTCTTCTTTATCGGGACGGCCCTGTTTGCCTATTACACCGTTCATGCCGATCAACTCCCGGCGGAGTATCGCGACCCGGCGCGGGCCGACTCGGTCTTTCCGTACTTCATTGTGACCGTCCTGCCGCCCGGCGTCACCGGCCTGCTGATCGCCTCGATCTTCGCCGCGGCCATGAGCACGGTTTCAAGCAGCCTCAACTCGTCTGCGACGATCATCGTTACCGACTACTACAACCGCTACTTCAACCGCTCGGCGACGGAACGGCAGTCCATGCGGATGTTGATCATCGTTACGGTGGTCTGCGGCATCCTCGGCACCGTGATCGGACTGGCGATGACGAAGGTGAAGAGCGCGCTTGATGCCTGGTGGATGCTCGCGGGCATCTTCGGCGGCGGAACGCTTGGTCTCTTTCTGCTGGGATTTCTTTCGAAGCGCGTCCAAAGCCGCGCCGCGCTGGCCGGAGTAGGCGTGGGTGTACTCGTGATCCTCTGGATGACGCTCTCGCCCAAGATGACGAGCCTGCCCGACGCGTTGAAGAGCCCGTTCCACGGCTTCCTCATCATCGTGTTCGGCACCGCCGCGATCCTCGTCACCGGACTCGCCGTCACCGCCTTCCTGCAGCCAGAACCCAAGACCCGCGCTTAGGCGTTTTGTGTTCCGTCGTCCGTCATGCCCCCGCCCGCCCCCAAGCTTGTCCCCCTGGGAGGACGGACACTCTTGTCCGTCCGTTTTGGGCTGCGTTTGCTCCTGCGCATGGGCGGGTATCTCGACGGACAGGAGTGTCCGTCCTCCCAGGACGCCGCGCCTCGCGGCAAGGGGCGTCGCCGGCGTGCAGCGCTCGCAGTGACATCGCTCGGATTGTTGTTCTCCTCTGCCTCCATGAACGCCGCCGAACGTCAGGTCACCCGCGAAGCACGGGGGCACGTCCTCACGAACGTCAATGTCTGGTCCGCCGATGGACAGTGGATCGTCTACGACACCCGCGTGCGCGACGACCAGTTCACCGCTACGACCATCGAACGGGTTCACGTCGATTCCGGGAAGGTGGAGGTGCTTTATGAAGCCAAGGACCACGCGAACGTCGGTGTGGTGACCGCGCATCCTCGCGAGCCTCGCGTCGTCTTTATCCATGGCCCCGAACACCCCACGGCAGAGTGGTCGTACGCGATGACGCGCCGCCGCGGTGCCTGGGTTGAGGCCGCGGAGCCGGGGAAGGCCCGAAACCTGGACGCGATGAATTATGGGACGCAATGGGTGCCCGGGGCCTTGCGCGGCGGTTCGCATGTCCATGTCTACAGCCCAGACGGGCAGGCGGTGAGCTTCACCTACGACGACGAAATTCTCGCCCGCCTCGGAGCGGAGCCGTCGCCGGGTCACGACCTCAATCAGCGCAACGTCGGTGTCACGGTGCCAACGGGTCCCGTTATCGTCAGCCGGGATCACGCGCGCAACCATGACGGTGACTGGTTCTCCGTCCTCGTCACACGGACCACAAACTCGCCGAGTCCCGGTTCGGACGAGATCTCGCGTGCGTGCGAAGAAGGCTGGGTCGGCGCGAACGGCTATGTCCGGCCGGATGGCACGAGGCAGAAGCGGGCCCTGGCTTTCCAGGGAACCGTCACCGCCCGCGACGGCTCCTCGCACGCCGAGGTCTTTGTCGTGGACTTGCCTGACGATCTCACGGTTGCGGGCGACGCACCGCTGCAAGGAACGGCCACACGCCGCCCTGCGCCCCCGCGCGGAACCGTGCAGCGCCGGCTTACCTTCACCGATGATCGCAAGCACCCCGGGATCGCAGCCGCGCCGCGACACTGGCTTCGCTCCTCGCCGGATGGTGGGAGCATCGCCTTCCTCATGAAAGACGACGATGGCGTCGTACAGGTGTGGACGATTTCTCCCCAGGGCGGCGAACCGCGTCAGATCACCCGAAACGCCCGCGATATTGCCTCTGCATTCACCTGGAGTCCCGATGGCCGCCGCCTGGCGTTTGTCATGGACGGCAGCGTGTGTAGTGCCGACATGGGGACAGGTGCGACGAGCAGGTTCACGGCAAGGGCTGCCGATCCAGCGGAGGCTCCACGCCCGTTTGCCTGCGTCTTCTCGCCTGCCGGGGACCGCATCGCGTTTACCCGGTCCGTGGCGGGTGAAGCGGGGCGTTTCGATCAAATTTTTGTCGTCGACGTGCCCTTGGTCCCCTGAGCCATCCAAAGCTTTCCTTACCACCCCCATGAAATCCCTGATCCTGCCCCTCCTGACGTCATTGACCGTGGCAACCTCGGTCTTTGCCGCCCAGCCAGCCGTGCTTAAACACGAGTTTATCTACAATACGGCGCCGTATCCGTCCTGCCACGCTTCCACGATCGTCGAGACCGCAAACGGCGCGCTGGTGGCGGCCTGGTTCGGAGGCACGCACGAGAAGCACCCCGACGTCGGCATCTGGGTTTCCCGGTTGGAAAACGGGAAATGGACGCCCAGCGTCGAGGTGGCGAATGGCGTTCAGGCCGATGGCACGCGCCACCCCACGTGGAACCCCGTGTTGTTCCAGGCGCGTGGCGGTCCCCTGACGTTGTTCTACAAGGTGGGCCCGACCCCGCAGACGTGGTGGGGAATGTTCATGACGTCGACCGATGACGGACGCACCTGGACCAAGCCTGAGCGCATGCCTGCCAACATGCTGGGGCCGATCAAGAACAAGCCTGTGCAACTGGCCAACGGTACCATCCTTTCGCCGACCAGCATCGAGACGCCGACCAATCCGAGCCGATGGCGCGTCTACTTTGAACGAAGCGTCAACGGAGGCACGGTCTGGACCGCCACGCCGTATGTGAACGACGGCGTCGACGTCGCCGCCATTCAGCCAAGCATCCTCTTGCTCGGTGGAGACCGTTTGCTCGCGCTCGGACGCACCCGGCAGCGCCGCCTCTTTGAGGTCCGCTCCGACGACGGTGGGATCTCGTGGGGCAATTTCAAACTCACCAACCTGCCCAATCCAAGCTCCGGCACGGATGCCGTCACGCTGAAGGATGGCCGCCACCTGTTGATCTATAATCCGGTTGAGAAGGGTCGTACGCCCCTGACCATCGCCGTCTCCTCCGACGGCCAGACGTGGAAGGATGTGGTCACACTCGAGGATCAACCCGGCGAGTACTCCTATCCCGCCATCATTCAATCCAACGACGGTCGCGTGCACGTGACCTACACGTGGAAACGCGAGCGCATCCGCTACGCTGTCATTGATCCGTCAAAGTTCTGAATGGGAGGACGGACACTCCTGTCCGTCCGGCAAATGCTCATATTCGCAACCCGGCGGGGGCTTCCACTCGAACGACCCGAAAAGGGACGGACAGGAGTGTCCGTCCTCCCAGTTCCTATCATGAAAAAGTTCACCTCCTTCGTTTCGCTGTTCCTGCTTGCCGCCGGGCTACAGGCGGCCGTTCCCGATCACTCGAAAGTCCCGGGCGTTGTGATCGCCCATAGCCCGAAATCCTCGCGCATATTTCTCGGATCAGCGGGCATTGTTGCGCTTCCCGACGGCACGTATCTGGCAAAGCATGACGAATTCGGCCCCGGCAGCACGGAGAAGGTGAAAGCCGTGACGAGGGTGTATCGCTCGGCCGACCGTGGCCTTACGTGGGAGCCGATCAGCCGGATCGAAGGTTCGTTCTGGGCGAACATTTTCCATCATCGCGGCGCGGTGTACCTGATGGGCACCACCGCAGGTCACCGATTCGGTCATGGTGTGATCAGGCGCTCGACTGACGGCGGCCGCACATGGACGGAGCCGAAAGACGAGAACACCGGTTTGCTTTTCCCGGACATCTCCTACCACACCGCACCGATGCCGGTGGTCGTTCACAACGGACGTATCTGGCGTGCGATGGAGGATGAAAAAGGGGGAGACCGCTGGGGCCGGATGTTCCGCGCCTTCATGCTCTCGGCGCCGGTCGATGCGGACCTGCTGAAAGCCTCGAGCTGGACGGCGTCGAACGCCCTGCCTCACGATCCAACCTACCTCGACGGCAAATTCGGCGGCTGGCTGGAGGGCAACGCCGTGGTCGATCCGGACGGCAAGATCGTGAACGTGTTGCGGACCGACTTTCGCGACGTGCCGGAGAAGGCGTCCATTGTGCGCATCAGCGCCGACGGCAAGACGGCCACCTTCGACCCAAGCAGCGATTTCGTGGACTTCCCAGGTGGCTGCAAGAAGTTCGTCATTCGTCGCGATCCGCGTGACGGACGCTACTGGACGATCGCCAACGCGATCCTTCCGGCGCACGCCGGCGGCAACGTCGAACGCATTCGGAACGCCGCCGTGCTCATGTCGTCACCCGATCTGCGCAGCTGGACGCCCCATCACGTGGCGATGTACCACGCCGACGTGACGTCACACGGCTTTCAATACGTCGACTGGGACTTCGAGGGCGAGGACCTGATTGCCGTCTCGCGCACTGCCTACGAAGACGGCATTGGCGGCGCGGACAATCAGCACAACTCGAACTATCTGACGTTTCACCGCATCGGGAACTTCCGGCGGCATGCCTCGTCGACGGTTGAGGTTGCGCGGTGAAGTAAACCCGAGCCCTGTCCCGGCCGGCTCGGTTGCCCCACGGAGCGGCGACACTCTTGTCGCCGGGTTTGGGTGCCGGACGGGGTTCGCATGCCGGTCCTCAGGCTGGCTCGGCGACAAGAGTGTC
>CAYOSX010000026.1:0-8231 GCA_964406745.1 uncultured Opitutus sp. | reverse complement strand
TCCTGTCCGTCATTGATCGTAACGCGGACAGCCAGTGCGGACGGGATCAAGGACGGACAGGAGTGTCCGTCCTCCCAGGGGTTTACTCCAGCTTTCGAGTGAGCAGTGACCCGTTGAGGCCGGGCAGGCGCTCTGAAAACTCCTCGCCCTCGATCGTCTGGCGGAGCGCACGCTGGACCATGCCCATTTTTGCATCGAGGTTGTCGATCATTGAAACGAAAACGGCCTCGGGCGTCGCGGCGTAGACAGCCGCTCCCCATTCGGGCTCGCCCTGGTGGCTGAGCACAATGTGTTCGAGCCGCTCGAGCCGGTCGGCATCGAGCCGCGATTTCAGGCCGGCTTTACGCACCAGCTGGTAGCCGAGGACGACGTGTCCCTGCAAGATGCCGCGGCGGCTGCGCTTTGTGACGAGCGCGCCTTCGTATTCGATGACCTTACCGGTATCATGCAGGAGGATACCGGCCATTGCGAGGCTGGGGTCGACCTCGGGGTAAAGAGGGAGCAGGGCCTTGCAGGCGCGGGCCATGCGCAGCGTGTGTTCAAGCAAACCGTGGCGATATGCGTGATGCATGGCGACCGCAGCCGGGGAGTTCCGAAAGGCCTCACCGATCTCTTCAAAGACGGCACGGGTCGTCATCCGCACCTCGTCATGGGCGATGCCGTCGATGCAGCCCTGAAACTCGGTCCACATCGCGTCCGCGTCCTCCGGAGCGCGTTCGACGAGGTTGTCGAGCAAGCCCGGAGCGGCGAGTTCCTCCTCGGACAACGGCGTGAGAGCGTTGAGGCGCGGCGAAAGGCGGTTGTTGAAGAAATCGATCTTGCCCTCCACGTGCAGCGCGGAGCCCTCGGCGAGCGTCTTGAGGGCGTCGAATTGGGGGTGATCCCCGAAGAGCGTCGCGCCAAAACTGCCCGTCCGATCACCCAATTCGATGGAGAGAAAGGGATTCCCGTTCGACGCGGTTTTGACGGTTGTCCGCTTCAGCAGGAGGACGCTCGTAAACGGACGGCCGCCGTCAAGTTGCTTGAGGTCACGGACGGCGAGAGGGGCAGGGGATTCGGGCATGAGAGGGCTTTGGGACGACTTTCCTCGTTTCGCTGGTTTCTGGTCAAGACACGCAGGAGAATAAGAGGGTGAACGATTAGGAGAACGACTCTACAGGTGCTCGACGCCAGGTTTACGAAGGATGTCCGTGCGCCTTTACCAGCTGCGTGTACTCCTTGAAGAAGGGGTGATGCGTATCCCTCAGCACCGCGTAGAACACGGTCTCGGCTGGCAGCACGTGCACGCCGTTGCGGGCGAGTGACTCCAACGCAACGCGACCGTCGGCCTCGCGGCGGCCGCCCACGGCGTCGCTCAGCACGGTCACTTGAAACTGTTCATTCAGGCAGTCGATCGCGGTTTGATAGACGCAGACCGGCGTCTCAATTCCGCAAAGGAGCACGTGGTCGACGTCGAAGGACCGGAGCGCGTCCCGAATGCCGTCATCGGCGAGCGCGGAGAACGTGTTTTTTCCGAACTGCGGGGCCTTGGGTGCCAGCTGGAGCAGTTCAGGCGCGGTCGCCCCGAGCTTTTGCGGTACCTGTTCGGTGAACGCGATCGGGATTTCCAGGCCGCGAGCCGCCGCCACGGCGAACTGGCAGCGGCGAAGCGTCGACGCGGCGCAGTCCATGGCGGATAGAAAGACAGGCTGCATGTCCACGCAAAGCAGCAGCAGACCCGAGGGCGGCGGGGAGGCACTCATGGATTCAGGGGAAGTATTTTCGGCGTGCCTTGACCTGAACGAAGCGCCGCTCGGGCAGGATATAGGCGGTGAGATGGCCGCCCATCACGCAGGCGGTGTCGATGCCGACGGACCATTTGAGTTTATAGATTTCGGGTCGCGGCGTGTGGCCATAGACGACAAAGGGCGGACCGCTCCAGAGGTCCGCCCATGGCGGAGAGTCTTCGCTGTCCGCCCGTTTCCGCGGCCGACCGTCCTTATCCACCACCTGAATACGCGTCACCACCTCGGCTGGCTGTTTTTGCCAGGGCTCGCCGGGCAGGAAGCCGCCGTGCACGAAGACGGTGTTGAGCTCCTCGACGTAATGGGTAAGCGGCATGGCCTCAAGGTAGGCCCAGTCCTCCGGACGGAGCTTTTCGTAGGTCTGTTCGTCGGTTTCCTTGATGAAGGCGGTGTCCTTAGTCTTGCGAAAGTTGAGCAGCCGCAGCTCGTGGTTGCCGAGCAGCGAGAGGGCGCGGTGCTCCCGCGCGAGATCGATGACCCGATTGCTGTCCGGGCCGCGATTGACGAGGTCGCCGAGGAGGATGAGCTGGTCGTCCTTTGTAAGGGCGACCCGGTCGAGGAGTTCGGCAAATTCCTGATGGCAGCCGTGGATGTCGCCGATGGCGATAAGGCGTCCGTTCATGCGTGCGGTGCGCAAATTTGCTAGCGTCGCAGGGGGGGCAAAGTAAACAAGAAAGCCTATGGATCTGAATTTGCAGCCGCTCGCGCAGACTTGCTCCGTCACAGGACAACCGTTCGCGGAGGGCCAGCGCGTGCTGAGTCATCTCGTGCGCAATGAGTCCACCGGCGAGGTCACCCGCCACGACGTGCTCGAGAGTGCCGTCGCCGACTTTGCGGCGTCCGGTTTCGTCGCGTGTCGTTGGTTGCATGTCTTCAAGCCGCGGAAGCCGGGAGAGAATCCCGAGCGGGAGCTCAAGCTCACGGCGGATTCCCTTTTCCTCACGCTCGCCGACCCCGCCAACGAGCTCACGGAGGAGAATACGCGTTTGGTGCAATTCCTCGCGCTGATGCTGGAGCGGAAGAAACTCATTCGCCCGAAGGGCCGGAGCGCGGACGGCAGTCGCAACGTATACGAACACGCGAAGACCAAGGCTCTCTATGAAGTCCCTGTGGGCGAACTCAGTCCCGAGTTCTTCATCGCGGTGCAGGAGCAATTGAGCGTTTTGGTGGGACCGCCCAAGGAGAAGGGAGCGGAGGCCCAAGCCCCTGCTCAGGGCTGAGGTTTTCGACGTGGTGCCAAGCACTACGCGCGAAAGCGCGCTTTGGTGACCGAAGCGATCAGTCTCCCGAGCCCGCTCCGCGATTGCGCGAGCGTTCGAAGCCTACACCAATGGCCATCGTTTCGATGCGGACAAGGTACATGTCCGCGGCGATGTAGAGGGTGCGCCCATCGTCACCAAAGGTGCAATTGCCGGTGGCCTGACCGGTGAGCAGGCTGCCGAGGTGCTTTCCGGTTTTGTCGATGATGAGCACGCCGCCGGGGCCGGTGGCCCAGAGGTTCCCGCGCGTGTCGACCGCCATGCCATCCAAGGCGCCGCGCCGGCCTTGATCGCGCAGGGCACTGGCGTCGAAGAAAACGCGTCCGGGACCGGCGGTGCCGTCGGGCGCGAGGTCGAAGGCCATGATGATGGGCCGGGGACCGTGCGAGTTACCCACGTACAGCGTGCGTTCGTCCGGAGAGAGGGCGATGCCGTTCGGTCGCTCGAGTTCCTTGCTGATCAGTGTGACCCGACCATCCGTGCCGACCCGGAAAACGCCATGATAACCAAGTTCGACGCTCGTTCCGGGACCCATGCCGTAGGGCGGATCCGTGAAGTAGATGTTTCCGGCGCGATCGAGCACGAGATCGTTCGGGCTGTTGAAGCGCTTGCCTTCGTAGCGATCGGCGACCGTGGTGAACGTTTTTCCGTCCGGATTCAGGCGGGCGATGCGCCGGTCGCCGTGCTGGCAGAGGAGCAGGCGTCCCTGGGCGTCAGTGACGAGACCGTTCGATCCCGGTTCCCTGCCGTCGTACGCGTTGCCGGTGAAACCGCTCGGCTTGAGAAACACATCGATGCCGGAGCCTTCGCGCCACCGGTACGCGGTGTTTTCCGGAACGTCGCTGAAGACAAGCTGCTTCTCGGCGCGCATCCAGACCGGGCCTTCGGACCAGTTGAAACCCTCGGCGAGTTTCTCCATCCGCGCGCGAGGGAGAAGCACGGCGTTGATCTCGGGATCGAGGCGTTCAACTTCGCCGAAGACGTCGTAGGGTGCGGAGAAGGAACGGATCGGTTCGGCGGCGGAGGCGGCTGTCAGTGACATGGCAAGCGACAGGACGAGGACGGGTGACTTCATGGGGCGAGGGTGACGAGATGGTGAAACCACGATTGGCCGCGCTTGTACATTCCCGAATCGTTCAAACGCCCGAGCCGCACGGGCTAACGCTGCGACGAAAGATAAGCGGTGAGCGCCGCGAGGTCGTCATCCGGGAGGTCGCGAAACCGTTCCTTTCGCCGTGCGACCGGACCGGCAACCCGTTCGGCGAAAGGCCCCGTGCCGAGGATCCCGTGGCGTATGTCCTCCTCGCTGAGCTTTGCGCCGGCGCCGTCGAGTGGATACCGGGGATTCCCGCTTCCTCCCAACGCATGGCACAACGAGCAGTTCTGTTCGCGAAAGATCGTCTGACCCCGATCGGTGACGCCCACCGTTGGCTCTGCAAGGGCCGCAGCCGGCGTGGCCGTCGGTGGCTCCTGATTATGCCGCCATGCGAAGGCGACCGCGAGGGTCACGAGGACCGCGAGGACCGCGGCGAGGGCGATCATGGCGAGGCGTTCTCTCATATCAGACCATCTCGAAGAGCTCGGTATGTTGGTTTCGGAGCGGGAATCCAAGGCTGCGCAGGCTGGGGAGGACGTAGTCGGTCATCGCCTTCGGACCGCAGACGAAGCAAGGGTAACGAATGGCCTCGGGAGGCAGGACACGCGCGAGCACGGCCTCGGCGATCAAGCCGACTTCGCCTGGCCAGTCTTCGGGTGGCTGCTGGAGAACGTGGGTGACATGCAGGCTCAATCGGCCCGCCAACGCATCCAGGGACTCGAGGAAAAGGGTGTCGGTGCGGCGCCAGCTTCCGTAAACCAGATGGATCGGCCGGCGATCACCTCGATCCGCGAGGGTGCGCAGCATGCTCATGATCGGCGCAATGCCCACGCCCCCCGCAATGAAGACGAAGCCGGCCGCCTCTGGATGGAGATCCGTGGTAAACCGGCCGTAGGGCCCGTCCACATACGCGATTGTTCCAACCGGGAGGTTTTTGATCGTGCGCGTGAAGTCACCGAGTTCCTTGATCGTGAACTGCAGTGCATTCGGTGCCTCCGCGCTCCCGGAGAACGAGAACGGGTGCTCCTTCATGCGAAACGGATTCTCGCCCAGGGAAATCCAGGCGAACTGCCCGGGGCTGAACGCGAGACGCGCGCCATTGACGGGTTTGAGCGTGACCGTCCACGAAGCACCGCGTTCCGGCCAGACTTTTGTGATCCGATAGGGATGGCGGAGGAGCAGGGCAGGTTTGATGAGGCGGATGTGACCAAGCACCGCGAGCCACGCGACCGAGTACGCGAGCCAGAGGGCGTTCTTCCACGGCGCGGCCGTGTAATGTCCGACGCCGTGAACATGAACGATGGCGAGAATCATGGCCGTCGCGGCGAGCAGAGCGTGCCCGACCCGCCAGCCGTCGTAGTGCAGACGCAGGGACTTTCGCCAAAGGGACGTCACCACCAAGGCGACGATTGCCACGAGGGCGAGACGGCCAGCCGTCAAGTGCCAAGGCGCGTCCCTCGGATCCGCCGGTCCGAGGGACTCGGGATGGAGGATTCGAATGATGAGATAATGGGCGACGATCAGGGCGGTTCCGCCGATCGCGATCCAGCGATGGAAATAATAGATGATGTCGATGCCGAAGGGTGCGAAGAGACGGCGGAAACGTGCGGTAAGGACAAATTGCAACCCCATGATCGCAAGTCCGCCGAAGCCGAGCGCCATTGAGAAGTCCCACCAGAATCCGCCGCCGCGCGGCATTGGCCCCAAAAGCAGGATGGCAAGCGGGAAGGCGGCCAATCCGATGTAGGCGACCACCCAAACGAGGCCCGGCAGGCCTTTGCCCCGAACCCAGTGAGCGCGTGGAGGCGGCTGGATCCGCCCCTTGCCGGGAGACCGTGGTGCCGTTGCGCCGGTCATCGTGATGGGCCGACTGCGGCGGCGCCGGATTTCTCGTGCCGAAGGATGGCGGCGGTGGTTGCGAGGACGGTATCGGGGTTGAGCGAAAGGCTGTCGATGCCTTGATCGACGAGAAAGCGGGCGAACTCAGGATAGTCGCTCGGAGCCTGCCCGCAGATCCCGATCTTGCGGCCGCGAGCCCGGCATTCACGGATAACCTGGGCGATCATCGTCTTCACGGCGGGATCTCGCTCGTCGAAGATCGGGGCAACGATCTCGGAGTCGCGGTCAACGCCAAGGATAAGTTGCGTGAGGTCGTTCGATCCGATGCTGAATCCATCGAAGATCTCTGCAAACTCCGCGGCGAGGATCACGTTGCTCGGGATCTCGCACATTACATAGACCTCGAGGCCGTTCTTTCCGCGCACCAATCCGTGACGTTCCATCTCCGCGAGCACCTTGCGGCCTTCCTCGACGGTGCGGCAGAAAGGGATCATGACCTTGAGGTTCACCAGGCCCATCTCGTCGCGGACCGTGCGCACCGCCTGGCATTCCAAGGCAAAGCCGTCGCGGTACCTGGGATGGTAATAGCGCGACGCGCCACGGAAGCCGATCATGGGATTCTCCTCGATGGGCTCGAAGGCGCGTCCCCCGATGAGATTGGCGTATTCGTTCGTCTTGAAATCGCTGAGACGAAGAATGACGTCCTTGGGATGAAATGCCGCGGCGAGGGTCGCTGCGCCCTGCGCGAGTCGGTCGACGAAGAAACGGGCCTTGTCCTCGTAGCCGACGGTGAGCACCTCGATCCGGTTGCGCGCGTCAGTGTCGTCGAGGTTTGGATACGCGAGCAGGGCAAGCGGGTGTGCCTTGATGAAGGTGGTGATGATGAACTCCATCCGGGCCAGCCCCACGCCGTCGTTGGGTAGAAACGAGAGCGTGAACGCCTCCCGTGGGTTGCCGACGTTCATCATGATCTTCGTGCGCGGCCGACCGAGGCCGGTCAGGTCGGTGCGGATGACCTCGAAGGGAAGGCGCCCGGCGTAGACGAAGCCGGTGTCTCCCTCGGCGCAGGAAACGGTCACTTCCCGCCCGTCCTCGAGCTTCTCGGTGCCGGTCTCCGTGCCGACGATGGCTGGCACGCCGAGTTCGCGACTGACGATGGCCGCGTGGCACGTGCGGCCTCCCCGGTTGGTGATGATGGCAGCCGCCTTCTTCATGATCGGCTCCCAATCGGGGTCGGTCTTGTCGGTGACGAGCACCTCGCCCTCCTTGAATTCCGCCAGACGCGAAGCCTCCCGGATCAGCCGGACAGGGCCGGCGGCAATGCGTCCGCCCACGCTGCGTCCGGAGACGAGTACCGGACCGCGTTCTTTAAGCACCAGGGTCTCGATGACTGAGGCGTCGCGACGTGACTGAACCGTTTCCGGCCGCGCCTGCAGGATGAAGAGCTCTCCGGTCTCCCCGTCCTTGGCCCACTCGATATCCATCGGGGTGGGTGCGCCCTTCTTTTGCGAGTAGTGCTCCTCGATCCGGCAGGCCCACTTCGCCAACTGGAGCGCTTCATCGTCCGTAATGGCGAAACGATTTCGCTCCGTTGGCGTTACGGGAACCGTTCGCACCAGCTTCGCACCACCCTGGTCGAAGACGAGTTTCGTCTCCTTGTTGCCCAGCCGCTTCTGCAGAATGGGCCTGAACCCGGCCAGCAGCGTGGGTTTGAAGATCGTGAACTCGTCCGGATTGACCGTTCCCTGGACGATGCTCTCTCCGAGGCCATAGGCGGCGTTGATCAGGACGACGTCGCGAAACCCGGTCTCGGTGTCGAGGGTGAAGATTACACCGGACGACGCGAGGTCGGCGCGGACCATCATTTGGACACCGACGGAGAGGGCGACCTTGGCGTGGTCGAATCCCTTGTCGACGCGGTAGGAGATCGCGCGGTCCTTGAACAGCGACGCAAAGCAGCGTTTGCAGGCGTCAAGCAGGGCATAGTCGCCCCGAACGTTGAGATACGTTTCCTGTTGTCCGGCAAAACTCGCGTCGGGGAGGTCCTCGGCGGTGGCGCTGCTGCGCACGGCCACCGAGGGGAGCGGTCGATCCGGCCCGCCTAGTTCACGATAGGCGGCGAGCACCGCCGCGGTGAGCGCCCCGGGGAGGGGGGCCTGCAGAACGGCCTCGCGGATGCGGGCTCCGCGGCGTCTCAGATCCGCCACATCGTGTGTATCCAGCCCTTGGAGCATCGCGGCGATTTTCGGCTCG
>CAYOSX010000025.1:0-27096 GCA_964406745.1 uncultured Opitutus sp. | reverse complement strand
GAAAGGTTGTGAACCTCGAGTTCGCGCGCATCGACTTCGATCGCGCCGGTCGGCAAGGACGCGTTGACCGTGCCCTCCGGGCGGGCCACAACCTGTCCCGTCACGCCGATGACCGATTCCGGCTTCAGATGCGCCGCCTGGGCTCCGAGCCCCGCGTTGACGTGCGGATCGAACTTCACCTGGGTGACACCCTTGCGATCGCGCAAATCGATGAAGATAATGCCGCCGTGGTCGCGGATGGAATCCACCCAGCCGAGGAGAGATACCGTCGCTCCGAGGTCGGTTGAGGTGAGCTGGGCACAGTGATGGGTGCGCTTCATGGGAAAATGTGAAGGTCGAGCAAAGCGCAGCCCGGGCCGGCCGGGCAAATCAAATTCGGGTTCCCTGGGACAACGCTGCCGCCCGCGGCCTCCCTGCGGCGGTCCCGGCCACCCCCGACCAATCGCACATCGGAGTTGAAACCCAACCAATCCCGGGGACGATTGCCTCAGGCATGAGTCGCTACGAGACATCCGACGAACACCAACCCCTCCTCTGGCTGGGCGGCCACGGGCTGTACGCCACCCATGTGCTCGTGATCGGATTCGTGCTTTCCTGCGTCGCCACGGCCCTGATGTCGGGGATGGGTCTCGCCGGTCCGCTCGCCTGGCTGCCTTTCGAAAGCGGACGCGTGCTCAAGGGCGAGTTCTGGCGGGTCGTGACCTACGGCTTCGTCAACCCGCCTTCCCTCTGGTTCGCGATCGATATGCTGATGCTTTTCTGGTTCGGCCGTGAACTGGAGAAATTCTTTGGGAGGCGAACCTTCCTCAAGTTCTATGCCGGGCTCTACCTCCTGCCGCCGGTGCTCTTCACGCTGATTGGGCTCTGGCGGCCGATGGGGCTTGCGGGCGTGAGCAGCTCGTTCGCGCTTTTCATCGGATTTGCGACGCTCTACCCCAACGCCGTTCTCCTCTTCAACCTGCTCGCCAAGTGGGTCGCCCTGATCCTCATCGCGCTCTACACGCTGATCGCGATCTCGGACCGGAACCTCGTGGCGTTTCTCACACTGGCCACCACCACGAGCTTCGCCTGGGCTTTTGTGCGCCACGCGCAGGGCCGGTGGCAACTGCCCTCGGTCCCCCTGCCCCGGCGGTCGTCCCCAACGATGGACGCGACCCCGCGTCGCCCGCGGACCGCAGCCCCCGCCCCCTCGGCGGAGGACTTCATGGCCGTCACCGACACGCTGCTCGACAAGATCGCACGTGATGGGATCGGCAGCCTGACCGCCGCCGAACGCCGCCACCTCGACGAGGCACGCGAGCGCCTGAAGCAGCGCCGCTCGTAGTTTGATTCAACTACACCTGGCCGCCGCCTGATCATGCCCTACCTGCAGCGCATCGAGGCCGGCGAACCGCCCGATCGCTCCGCCTATCCGTTCTCCGTGCCATCGCTGGCCGGCCTCGGTGTGCTTTCCTTCACCACGCCAGTCACGTTCTTCGTGGGCGAGAATGGCTCCGGAAAATCCACGCTGCTGGAAGCGATTGCCCTGGGCGCGAAACTCCCTCCCGCCACCGGCCGGCCGCTTGAACACGACGCTACGCTTGCTGCCGTAAAGCCCCTCGCGGGCGTCCTTCGGCTCGGCTGGAATCCGCGCACGAGGTCCGGCTTCTTTCTGCGCGCGGAAGACTTCTTCAACTTCGCCCGCGAAATGCGACGCCGCGCCGAGAACATGGACGAGATGGCCGAGCGGTTCGCCGACGATCCTCGCGTTCGCGGATACATGTTCGCTCAGAAGCAGGCGCTGACCTCCCGCTACGGCGAGGATCTGCACTCGCTTTCCCACGGGGAAAGTTTCCTCACGTTCTTCAAAAGCAGATGCGTGCCCGGCGGCCTCTATCTCATCGACGAACCCGAGGCGGCGCTCTCCCCCCAACGGCAACTCGCCTTTCTCAGCTTGATGAAATTGCTCGTCGAAGAGGGGGCTGCCCAATTCATCGTCGCGACTCATTCGCCGCTGCTCCTGGCCCTGCCGGGAGCGCGCATCCTCAGCTTTGACGACGGCTCGATTCGGGAAACGAAGTACGACGATCTTCCCCATGTGGTGCTGACCCGGGGCTTCCTCGCGGAGCCGGAGAGATACCTGCGCCAGCTCTAGGGACGGCGCCTGGACGCAGGAGCGGGTTGACATCCATGCAGCGGAGGCTCGTCAGTTTCCTGCGGACGACTCAATCTCCCCGGCATGAAAAACAAGGTCGCATGGGTTGCAGGGGCGGGACGCGGGATTGGCCGGGCGATCGCGCTGCGACTTTCCGAAGAAGGCGCGATCGTGGTGGTTGGCAGCCGGACAAAGGCGGAACGCGACGCCGTCGCGGGCCTGATTCGCGAACGAGGCGGCGTGGCTCACGCGCTGCCGCTTGATGTGGCGAGTCGCGATTCGGTCGACGCGTTTGCCGAAGCGGCGGTCGAGGAGACCGGGGGCACGCCGGAAATTGCCGTCTATTGTTCCGGCATGAACTTCCGCAAACCGGCCGATGAGTATCCCGAGGAGCAGTGGCTGCGGGTACTCGACGTGAACCTGAACGGCGCGTTTCGTTTCTGCCAGGCCACCGGCCGGCGCATGATCGCCGGCGCCCGCGGCGGCAGCATCGTCACGATCACGTCGATGCTCTCCCACGTCGTCACCCCCAATCAAAGCGCGTACGCTGCCTCGAAGGGTGCGCTGCTCCAGTACACCAAGGTGCTCGCGGTCGAATGGGCGAAACACAACATCCGCGTCAACAGCGTCAGTCCCGGCTACATTGCCACCGCGATCAACGCGGGCATCCGGAAGGAAGCCTCCTTCACGGACAACGTGCTCGCGAAAACGCCGCTCGGCCGCTTCGGAACACCCGAGGAGATCGCCGACACCGTCGCCTATCTCGCCGGCCCGCGCGCCACGTTCGTCACCGGTGCCGACTTCGTCGTGGACGGCGGCTTCCTCGCGGGCCATCCCGCCATCGTCGCGAAAGCCACGTCGTGACCACACAAGCGGCCGGTGCGTCGCACGGTGGTGGCCCGTCGCGCCTCGAGAAGAAGGAGCGCCCCGCCGGGAGCGGAGGCGCTGTCAGCAATTCGCTCCGTCAGAAGTCGAACGAGTTGGTGATGGCCCAGCTCGTTCCTTCGCGGATCATGCCGCGGGCCATGGAGCCGTCGGGCTGGGTGGTGATGGCCTGCACCTTGTCGCCTTGGAAGGCGTTCATGATGTTGGCCTGGATCGACCAATTCACCTTGTCGGTCAACTTGCGGGCATAGCGGACGTTCAGACCCACATTGTGGTAGGCCTCGTTCTTGTAGACTGTGTCCAGGTCGACAACCGTGGCTCCCGTCGAGTCGAGCTTGTAGCCATAGCCGATATTCTTGGGAGATTCGTAACGGTAGCTGCCGCCAAATGAAAAACCTTTGAGCAGGCCTGCGTGGAACGAGTAATTGCTCACGACGTTGAAACGCCACTTTGAGAGTTCCCCGACGGTCTGACCGTTGTTCTGCAGCTGGACCTGATAGGAATCCCACAGGTTGTTGAAGCGTTCGCGGGGCGTGTTGTTCACACCGGGCTGGCCGCCGAGCGCATCGTTGGTGAAAATGGGCACGCGGCCCACCGGCGTCTGGAACTCGTCATAGATGAAGTTGAGCACTTCCTCAAAGGCGGGTCCGGGAATGTTGTCGCGGATCGCCTCGGTCTTGGAGACATTGGCCGAAAGGCGCCAGTTGCGGGTCACATTCGCGACGAGTTCGATTTCCCAGCCCTTTGACAGGGTGTCCTCCAGCAGAACCGCATTTTCCGGATACGACCAGCGCATGCCGGGCGAGTTGATCGAGCCCGGGAACGTTCCATCAGCAGGCAACCAGGCCTGCACCGCTTGGGGGAAGCGGCTCGCAAATCGTTGCTCAAAGTCGAGCCACGCATTCGCTGCTGCAATATTCTGCGGCACCCAAACGCGCTGATTGGCAAGGCGCGTGGTTTCCGCGGCGGTCAAAGTACCTGCCTGTTCCTTCGCCTCCAGATTTGGATCGATCCTGCCGTAATTGACCAGCTGTTCACCCAGCACGCGGTAGACTCCCTGGAATCCCTGCCAGAAGGCCTGTTCGAGCAGAAACTTCCGACTTTGGAGCGTGGAGGTGGAGGATGCGTTGTTGACGCTGGTCTCGAACTTGGTGCCGCGAAGGATCCACTTTCCATCCTTGGTGGAAAGCACGATGCTCTGGTCCGTGGTCTCGCCCTGGGCGCTGAGAACAGGTTCGCGGAAGACGCCAATGCGAAGGGGATCGGGATTGGTGTTCTCACCCTTGGCATACAAGAACGAGACTTCAAAGGGCAGGTTGTCGAAGAGCCGGTGAGCGTGAAGGACCGCGGACCAATTGGTCGCATTGCCGGTCTTCATGATCGGCTCGAAACGAAACGCGGCTTGGTCCTGATCCACAACCGGTCCCAGACGCCCCCGGTCCCACGTGTAAACCCACGTCCTGTAGTCGTCTTCGCGCCATCCGTAGGTGCCGACGAGCGCGCCATCGAGGAATTTCCCCTGCCACGCAAGGGCCTTCGACTCGACTTTTTCCTGCAGGTAATCGCGCGTGCGGGTCAGGTATTCGCGCGACGCGGCATCCGTGGGTGCGCCGATCAGGCCGACGGTGCCCGTCGTCCATCCCAGGTAGTTGTTGGGATTCTGAGCAGCCCGTCCATAAACAGGATCCGTGGCGAGAGGATTCACGCCCGACGCGAAGCCTTGATAGTCGGCGTTGAAGTAGCGGTATTCGTAGTCACCGGTGACAGGGGGCGAACCCGGGCCGATGTTTCGAATGCCGAGATTCTGCCCCAGGTTACGACCGGAGAGATTGTCGGAGACGTAGAAGTAGTTGATCGTGCGCGCACCCGTCTGGAACTGGTGCCGGCCGGCGGCATTGGCAAAGACGAGACGGTCGTCCACCCAGTCCAGATCAACGCCGTTGGACATGTAATCGAAACGTCGCTGGACAACCTTTTGCTCGGAAACCGTGCCGGTCAGGAAGTGCTGCCCGAGAGCGCGAAGGAAGCTGTTGCCCGACTCCTTTCGAAAGTCGTGTTCGAAAAAGAGGACACCCCGCCACGAATCGCGATCAGCGGTGATCGCACGTGATCCGGTGAACGGCGACTCGCTAAAGTATGCCTTGCCGGCATTGGGATTGGGGCTCCCATCCGGAAGCAGAGCGCTTGCGTCAACCCGCAGCGCCGAGTTGGACCCCATCGCGGCATAGCGATCGAAATCCATGGCTTGTTTGAAGTACTGAAGATTGTAGCTGAGTTTATTGTTAAAGAAGGTGTGGGTGAGTTCGGCGCGCCCAAGCGTCCAGTCGCGCATCTCACGCTTGGAATTACCATCGATCAGGTTGTCGTAAAAGTTGTACATGCCTGCATCGGTCAGCACGCGATCCTGATAGCGATTGGCGAACGCGAATCCGTTGGCGTTGGCGTAGGACTGGTAGCCGTTGAGGAACACGGGTTGCACAGTGCCGCCAATATAGGACGCGTTGGACCCCGCTGTCGCCGGCGCGTTGATCACCAGCTGGCTGCCGTTGATGCGATAACTGTTAACCGAATTGATCTGCTTCTCGAAGATGGCCGACGGCTGGGCCCCGCCGTCGTATGCGAGAACGATCGTGCCGTTGCCCCAGCCGGTGCCGATGATGGGGTTCGCGCGTTGCGTGGGCAGACCGTAGTTGAGGAAGAGGAAGCGCTCGTGAGCGGGATTGTTGCGGTCGATGATGTTACCATCGAGGCCTCCCTCGGAAGCGGGCCGGAAAAAGTTACTGATGTAATCGACCGGCGGCTGGCTGCGGCGGCTGTTGGACTCGAAGTCACCCTTCTCTACCGTGAGCTCGAGCTTGAAGGTCGAGGTCGCAGTCTGAAGGAACTTGGGGGTGATTTTGGTGGTGAGGTAAACGCGTTCGTCGAGCTGGAAAGCGGGGTCCTGGCGGTATTTCTGGTCATTGCGAAGAAAGGCAATCCGTGCCGACAGGACGTCCTTCACGAGCACTTGATTGTAATCGAGGCTGCCGCGGATGGTGCCATGTTCATCGAAGCGGAGCTGCGCCCGCCCCCGGTTACGGTCGGTCGCGCGGATGGAGGAGGCGTTGATAATGCCCGCCGGGCTTCCAAGCCCGAACAGTAAGGAGTTGGCGCCCCGGATAACGTCGATGCGGTCTGTATTGTAACCGTCCCACGGGATGTCGCTCTTGAAGTAATTGAGGGTGTTGTCGGCGGCGGCGAGACCGCGGATGCGGGTGTTGGCGTTGCCATTACCGAAGGCATCGTTCTCCTCGCCTTGGGAATTGGCGTTAACGAAGGTGCCCTGCGCACCACCGACGTCGGTGTTCACCGTGAAGGCGAGCAGCGTCTCGTTGTCAAAAGCGCCAATGTCCTCGAGGAAGTCCTTCGTGTAGACCGAAATCGCCGAACCCACGTCGGAGAGCTGCGTGCGGATCAGCGTGCCGCCGAGCGTCGAGGTGGCCACGTAGCCCTCGTCTTCGTCGGTGCGCACTTCGAAAGGTGGCAACACTACCGAGGGAACCTCTGCACCGGCGGCAGCCGAGCCGTTGGAGGGAGCTACCTGGGACAACGCAGACAAAGGAAGAAGTACGGGCAGGGCCTGAAACAGGCGCGAGCCGTACCGGATGAGTGTGAACGGGATCATACGATGTAGGTGGTGTGGGTCGGGGCGGGGGCTATTCAGACGGCCCTGTGCTCGTGGGGACACGCATCAACCAAGGCCGGCGGGGAAAGTAACGAAGCGACACAACGAGCGGGTGCGTGGGGACGACAACGGGGACGCTTTCGATCCCGTTCGATAAACACAAAGACAGGCCCACCCTTGTCGCCACGGCTCAACTACATCGCCACGGGGCGGCCAACCTGCCAGGCTGCTAAACGGGATCGCCACAGCCGGACTTGTCGCCTGGCGCACTGCGCAGCACGGTTGCCAAGTGCCCCGCCCGAACCTGCTCATCGTCACGGCAGATCAAATGCGCTCCGACATACTGGGCTGCCACGGGGGCCGGGCCGTCACGCCGCATCTGGACGCCCTGGCCGGCCGCGCCAGTGACTTTCGCCGGCATTTCGCAAACTCGCCGGTCTGTGTGCCGTCACGCGCCACGCTTTACACCGGCCGGTATCCGAGGGCCCACGCCGTTCTCGAGAATGATGTACGGCTGGCGCCTGAAGAAGCTCACCTCTTCAAGATTCTGCAGGCATCAGGCTATCGCATCGGTTACTTCGGCAAGAATCACCTTCTTCCAGACGATGAATTCGCCGCGAACCTCGACGCCTACGACGCCGTTCACGGCACAGACAAAGCCCCGGAGTTTTCGGACTACCGCACCCTTTCCCGCGATGCGATGCACAGGATGGAGACCATGGGGTGTCACGCCGGGGCTGCGTTTCACGATTGCCCGGACGCCGCCACCCCCACCGGCCGGATCACCCATGCGGTCGAGGCGTTTCTTGACGGCGCGCCCGCCGATCGCCCCTGGTGCGCCGTCGCCTCGTACTACGACCCCCACGCGCCCCACCTCGCCCCCCGGCGTTTTGCCAGCCTGCATCCGCCGAAAGACCTCACCCTCCCTCCCTTCATGCCCGGGGAACTCGCACGTGTCTCCCCGCGGTCCGCGATAAAATGGCAGGCGCAGGGGGCCGACCATGCGACAGACGACGAGAAGCGCCACTACCTTTCAGTCTACCTCTCGATGTGCTCGTACGTGGACGAGCAGGTCGGACGCCTCGTGAGGCTGATTGATAGCCGCGGCGAAACAGCCGACACGGTGATCCTCTTCGTCTCCGACCATGGCGATTTCTGCTGGCAACACGGCATGTGCAAAAAGGACCTCGTCCTCTGGGACGCCCTGCTGCACATCCCGCTCCTGATCTCCTGGCCGGGGGAAGTTCGTAGCCAGTCAGTGAATACAATGACCAGCCAGGTCGACCTCCTGCCCTCCCTGCTTGATCTGCTTGGCCTCGAGCGGCCCGCCGGCCTTCAGGGACGATCCCTGGCGCCCCTGCTTCGCGGTGAACCTTTGCCCGACGAGGATGCCGTGTTTGCAGAAGTCTGCCACCCCTGGATGCGGAATCCCTATTCCTCGTATGCGGATTTTGACGCCGCGTGGAAGGCGGCACGCCATCACGATGACGATCCCCTGCGCTACACTGCTTCTTACAACATACCTGGCGATCACGTCGTCGGCGTGCGCACCCGCCATTGGAAGTATATCCGCTTCGCACACGGATTCGAAGAGCTCTACGATCTCGAAGCCGACCCCGCGGAACGACGCAACCTCGCGTTGGAACCGGCCCTCTCCGACAACGCGCTTCTTAGCATGCGCTCCGTTCTGCTCGATGCGATCATTCGCGCACGTGACCCATTGACTCCGCTGCAACGCGCAGCGTTGCACCAGGCTTTCCCCCGATGGAAATCGGTTCGCGAGGGCTGTTTGAGTGCATGAGATTGAGGCGTACGCCGTCACTCCTTGCTTCCCCGGACGGGCCTCGCCAGGGTGCCGCCATGCGGGCAACCATCGCTGACATCGCATCTGCGCTCGGCTGTTCGAAATCAACCGTCTCCATCGGCCTGCGGAATGACCCGCGTCTGCCGGAAGAGACCCGGCGGCGAATCCGCGAGACGGCGCTTCGGCTGGGCTACCGCCCGGATCCCGCGCTCGCCTCCATCGCAGCCCAACGCTGGCGACGAACTCATCACGACGCGGGATTGGGTGTCGCATTGCTTTCCTGCCGGCGGGAGACCGGAGCGACTGTCCGTGAAGCATACCTCCACCACGCCCATCGCCGCTTGGGAGAGCTCGGCTATCACGCCACCCGCTTCGATCTCGACGATCAGCCTACAGCGGCGGCAACCAACCGCATCCTCATCGCACGCGGCATCCGCGGCCTGCTGATTCCACCGGTCTTCGATGAATCCCTGCTCACGGACATCGAGCTTTCGCGATTTTCTCTTTCGGCGGCCGGCATGGGCCAGTGGCGTCCGCCCGCCCCGCTCGCCATGATCGACGTGTTCGAGGCAGTCCTGCTGTCCTTGAGGACTATGATCGCGCGAGGCTACCGGCGCATCGGGGTAGCCCTTCTCCGTCATCCCGGCACGGTCCCCGACGACATGCGTCGTTTGGGCGCTTTTCACTTTGCCCGGGATCTTTATTCGTCAGCCGGGGTGACACTCACCCTTTGGGAGCGCGGCCTGCAGCCTGTTTCCATTGAGATAGAGTCGTTTCTGGAATGGTTCCGGACAACGCAACCGGAAGCGCTTCTTGGCCTGAATGAATTTGCCCTCACCTGGCTCAGGAACGAAGGGGTGAAGACGCCCCCCGACTTCGGCTACGCTTCTCTCAATCGGCACGGAGAATGGGTACGCTTGGCAGGGATCGATCCTCAGCACCAACGCATCGGCGAAGAGGCCGCCGAGCTACTTGATCAAGAGATCCGACAGCATCGCGTCGGTGCCCCCGCCCTTCGGCCCCCAACGATGTTGATCCCGCCCACCTGGGTCGATGGCTCGTCTCTTCCTGGACGCTCCTCCCGCGGTCGCGCAAAAGGTGCTCGCCTCGCGTAAGCCTCCGCCACGTCACGGCCGCTTCGTACCGACCGGGGGCGACTCGTGCCGGTGCAGGCGATGCGGATCCTCTAGGAAACGATCAAGGATGTATAAATGCGCGTCGGCCTGGGAATCGTTGTCGAGCAGGACGCCCCAGCGTTCGCTCGCTATCGTCTGCTGAGTTTCGTCGCCTTGCGACTGCAGCCAGGTGTAGGCACCGATCACGCCATCCCGCTGCCTTATCGAGCGTCTCCAGTTGCGCTGGAACCCGTGCGCCGCTTCCACAGCCGCGGATGCAAACTCGGTCTTCATTGCGGCCACGAAGGCGTCCACAGACCCGGATGGCGACACGAGGTGATGAAAGTGACGGTCGAAGACGCTGGCCATTTCCGGGCGGCCGTAGCCCAACTGCAGCCCGGGAGGGTATCCCCCGTCCAAGGGCAGGAGCGCCTCAAGCTCGTCCGCCACCTGCGCCACCACCACCGCGGGCGGCAACCCGCTTTCGCGGGCAAAGAGCGAAGCGCCCTCGGGCGACGAGGCGAATTGCAAGAAGTCGATCGCCAGCGCGCGATGAGGGCTGCTCTGCATGATTCCCAGGCTGTTCTGCAATCCACCCTGGCTCTCATTCAGCGGTCCCATGATGAAGCGCCCGTAAACAGGATCGGTCACCGTGGGCCAGGGGACGCCGCACACACCGATCGGAAACGTGGCCTCTTCCCGCAGCGTCGAGACGTCGGCGGGGTTGCTCAACATCATGAGGGCACGCCCTTGGCCAAAGTGAAACACGGCGCTGTCCCGCTGCAGTTGCATGAATCCCGGCATGCATTGCAGTCCCACCTCCCGGGCGAGTTCGAGGCCGGCGCGAATCTCCTTTTGATCGAAATCGAAATTCCCTCCGACGGCCGCGCGCAGAAGGTCGGTGGGATAAAGCGTGAACTGTCGGTGCGGATCGATCTCGATGCGCAACCACTGCGTGACGCTCCCGAAGAAACTCTCCATGAGCGCCGGGCCGGTGTTGTTGGCGGCGGCGATCGGCACGATCACCCTGCCGGTGCGCTTCTGATACTCGCGCGTCTGGTCGCACAGCTGCAGGAACTCACGGAAGTCGCGCGGCGGCTCGTCCTTGCCCGTGATCTCGATCATCAGGTCCCGATTGTAGGCAAGCCGGTTCGCAAAGAGCGTGAAGGGCACGCCATAGATCTCAAAATTCGTCAATGAGTACGACGGCGGCCACGCGAGGCCGTCGACGAACGTCTGCCGCCACGGAACGAGCGCGTGAGGCGTGCCGGCGGCATACGGGTTGGGCCGGTTCATCTCCTCACGGAAGGGTTGGAAATACCGGGCGAGCAACTCATCGTACGCCTGAGCGGACATGCTGCCGCCCGCCGGCAGGCCGATCTGGATGAGATCAGGCGCCATCCCCCCGACCAGTTTTGTCATCAGCCAGTTCGACCACACGGCCCCCGGCACCTCGAGCACCTCGACACTCACATCGGGATGTCGTTTCTCGTACGCCGCGGCGACCGCATTGAATCCCTGACGGAACCCGCTCTGCAGGCTGAAGTGTGCCACGGTGAGCACGCGCTGCCGGCCTGCTGCGTCCGTCGGAGACGCCTGCTCCCGACGCGAGCCCCACGGCGCTGTCGCAAGGACGAGCGCGGCCACGGCAATCAACAGCATCGGTCGTCCGTTCATGGCAGGCTCGCCAATATCTCCCGCGCCAGCTGCGAGGCATGGCTGCGCGGATAACGTTCCAGGTATCGATTGAGATAACCGCGCGCTTTTCCGGCGTCACCCACCCGCCGGGCGCACTCGGCTGCACGCAGCATCACATCGGCGAGCAAGTTGTCCTTGGCGATCCCATCGGCCAACGCCGCTTCGTAATGCGCCAGTGCCCTCGCCGGGTCGTCAATCAACACCTGGCACGCCTGGCCAAGCACATGCCGGAGGCTTCTTCGCACGGCGGGATCCGACAGCTTGTCGAGGTACCCTTCCACGCGCCGGATGCGCGTCTTGGCATCGGGCGAATGTTCGAGATACAGGTCCATTGTCCCAATCTTCACCCACGCATACTGGGCGAGCCGGTGGTCCGGGTGCCTCCGGGCGAGCGCCAGATAGAGCGAGCGGGCGAGACGAGGATCCGCCGGTTCGGCATGCATCTGCCAGATGCGGGCGATGAAATAGCGGGCGGCGATCGTCGTTTCATCATTAATCCCCGTCGCAACGAGGTCCTCAAACGCGGCCAGCGCCCCCTTGATCGTCTCGTCGGTCCGTGGCTGAAAGTTCATCAAGGCCAGACCCATGGCCAGTTTCGCGGCACGGGCATCGGCTGCGTTGAGGGGTGTATGCGCCTTCGCCAGGTGGTACGCTTGATTCGCACGCATGTAGCCAAGTTCGACGAACGGATCCGTCGCCACGTCCTCCTTGCCAACGAGCCCAATCGAGCAGACGCACATCCCCACGGCCGCACCAAGCAGCCGGACGCCCAGATGACGCAGTGGGAGGGGGTGCCACATGCTTGCCATATGCTGGCCGAGCGGGTCGCTTTTCAAGCCTTACGTTAAATCCTGTTCCGCATGCGACTCCGGCGAGCAGCTCCAGGATCCCGATCCGTGCCTGCTTGAATCCACCGACTCGAGCGAAACACCTATCGTGTTCGCCCCGTTTGTGCGGGGCGATGGGTTTCAACGCATCGTGCAGAACAGCGGGAATCAGCCGGTCCGGCCCGACCCCCGCATTGACGACGCGTCTGGCCAAATCAGTCTTGCCCACAACCCTGTTCCCCATGCTGCGTCGATTCCCACCTCTTGCCTTTGTCCTGCTCGTCCTGACCGGTCATGTCCTCAAGGCGGCCGAGCCGTCGGGGCCGGCGAAACCATGGGAGTCCTCGTCATGGACCCTGGAAACAGGCATGCTGTGGGGAATCGGCAACGACACCCCCCTCTCCTATCGCCTGGTGCCTACGCAGTTGTCGTGGCGATCCGCCGAGGCGTTTGTTCGGCCGCTCAAGGACGGCACACGCTTGATGATTCGCCATCGCTTCACGTTGATCGGGACCTGGGTCCAGCAGGGCCCGGAGTCCCGCTACGTCGGAGGCTCGGCGTCGCCCTCGATCGAGTGGTGGAACGCCGCCGGCACGTGGTGTCTTTTTGGCGGCGCGGGAGGGGGCGTCGGATGGATCGACTCGCGCGAAGTCCCAGGCGCGCAGGGCCAGGATTTCACGTTGAATTGGTTCATGCGGGGAGGCGTCGAACACGTGACGAAGCGCGGGGCGGTCCTGAGCGCGGGCGTAATGTTCCAGCATCTCTCCAATGGCGGACAAACAGATCCGAATCCCGGCATTGACGCACTCGGGTTCACCCTCGGTTATTCCTGGCCGTTCTAACGACAAACCATGCCCGTCGACTCCTCCCCGTTGCCGCCTTTGCGCATCTCGATCGGTTCCGAAGCGCACGAATCGATCGATCCCGGGCTGCCGCTTATCGCCGGGCTCACGCGCGAGCACATGTTCGACCAACTGCGGTCGGACGGGCGGCGGGGCGCGGTGCGCGTGTGTCGAGATGACCGATGGCTGGCGGGGTCGGCATCCGCTCCGCTCAACGCCGGCCTCGAAGCAGCCACCCACGCGTTGTATCGGGAGATTCTCGAAGTTTGCGGCGGCTTCTCTCTCGCGCGCATCTGGAACTACGTCCCGGCGATCAACGCGAGCAGTCCGGGCGGACTGGAGAACTACCGGGCCTTCTGCAGTGGTCGCTCGCTCGCCTTCGAAGAGCACCTCGGGGCCGATTTCAAGGTCCATCTGCCCGCGGCCTCCGCTGTCGGCAGTCGAAGCGATCATCTCACTTTGATCTTTGCCGCCAGTCGCGCCCGGACGCGTCACGTTGAAAACCCGCTGCAGGTTCCCGCTTACGACTATCCGTGCGAATACGGACCGCGCTCCCCCAGTTTCGCCCGGGCCACCTTGGTCGGCGAGGCGGGAAGCGACGCCGTCTTCGTCTCCGGCACCTCCGCCGTGCGCGGCCATGCCACGGTCGCCCCGGACAGCACGCCCGCCCAGCTCGATTGCACGCTGGAGAACCTGCGCGAACTGTCGCTTGCCTGCGGGCTGGACGCCGACCTCGGCGCAGGTCGCGCTTATCGCCGTCACTTCAAAGTCTACCTGCGGCACGTCGAGGACCAGCCCGAGGCGGAGACTGCCTTGACGAAACGTCTGCTGCGTACCGGCGACCAGGTCTCCTACGTGCAATCGGACATCTGCCGCGCCGCGCTCAATATCGAAATCGAAGCGACCCTCTTCGCCTGAGGCGACGGGGCCGGCTTCAGGTGACGGGAAGGGCAAACGAGAACGCAGCCCCGCCGCCCGGATTGTCGCCCGCCCAGATGCGGCCGCCATGGTCCTCGACGATTCGTTTGCAAATCGAAAGGCCGATGCCGGTGCCATGTTCCTTGCCGAAGGTGGCAAAGGGCTCAAACAGGCGCGACGCGATCTCCGGTGCGATTCCCGGTCCCGTGTCAGCAACCGTAACGATCACTTCGCTCCCCTCGAAGCTCATGCGCACGATGATCATACCCCCTTCCTTCCGCATGGCATCCGCCGCATTGACCACGAGGTTGCGAAGCACCCGTGCGAGGCGTTTGGCGTCGATCACCACCTGAACCTTCGTTTCTGGAGGCGTGAATTGCAGACGCACTCCGCGGCCGTCCAGATGCCCATTCAGGCCTTCGATCTGCCCCTGGATAAAAGCGCCCAATTCAATCGGAGTCTCCACAATGACCGACCGGCCACTGCGCGTGAACTCGATCAATTCATGCAACAACTCATTCATGTGCGCGACCTGCCCGAGGATGTTCAGCCGAGCACGCGCGGCCGACCCGGCATCCACCCCCGGTTGCGTCGCCACCTCGGCTGCAAGAGAAACCACCGCCAGCGGATTCTTGAAATCGTGCACAATGGCGCGCGCAAAGCGCCCTACGGCTGCCAGTCGCTCTGACTGCACCATGTCGTCGACGTAGCGTTGGTTCAGCATCCGCAATCGCGTCGAGAAGGCCCGAATAAGTTGAAGGGCAAACTCCGGACGATCACGCAGCAGGTTTCGAAACTCGTCCCGGCCCAGAAAGCGCGTGCGGGTGGGGTCCTCGGCCACGGCCGACGCTGAACGCACCGCCTCATCCAGCACGGCCATTTCGCCAAAGAAATCGCCCGCCATGATTGTGCCCAGCACCCGATCCGTGTCGCCGCCGTCGCCGTCGCGAATCGAAACGCATCCCTCTTCGACGACATGGAAGCCGTCGCCAGCATCTCCGGCCTTGAAAATCAGCTGGCCCGCAGGATACGTCCTTTTCTCGCCGAGCGATCCGATGGCCTTGAGGCAGTCAAAGGAGGACTCCCCGGAGTCTTTCGTGATCGGATCGGACATTGACGGGATCCCATTCCACAGGCCGCGAGTTTGCAAGTCGCGCCCGTTGGGGCCTCTTCCTTAGGCGAGCGTTTGAATGATGCGTACGATTGGCAGAAACATCGAGATTACAATCGTCCCGACCACAACCGCCATCACGGCAATCGTCAGCGGTTCAATCAAGGCCGTCAGGCCGACCACGGCCGCATCCACCTCCTCGTCGTAGGTGTCGGCGATTCTTCCGAGCATTTCAGGCAACGTCCCAGTCTCCTCCCCCACCTCGATCATGCTCGGAACCAGATCGGGAAAAACCTTTGTCGCCGCGAGGGGGGCGGCGAAGGACTCGCCCGCCTCGACGCGGTCGTGCACCAACGAGAGCGCCTCGGCAACGCAACTGTTGTCGCCGGTCTCCCGCGTTATCCGCAGGGCCGCGAGGATCGGCACCCCCGCCGCGAGCAGCGTGCCCAGCGTTCGCGAAAACCGCGCCACTGCCGACTTTGTCGCCAATCCTCCAATACCGGGCAGCCGGAGCACAACCCGGTCACGCCAACGTCGCACCGCCTGCAGCCTCGCCGCCGTCAGGCAGACGACGACCACAAGAACGGGCACCAGAAGTGCAGCGGATGTGTGTGTTTGAAGAAACCTTCCCGTTGTCAGTACCGCTGCCGTCAGGCCGGGAAGAGGCTGCCCCTTCAACAAACTCGCAAAGACCGCCTCAAACTTGGGGACGACAAACATCATCAGCGCCGTCACCACCCCTCCGGCCACCAAGGCAATCATGGTCGGGTAAACCATCGCCGCGCGGATCCTCCCCCGGAGCCGCTCGGATTTTTCCAGGAAAAACCCTAGTCTTTCGAGCACTACTTCCAGCACCCCGCCGGCTTCGCCCGCGCGCACCATGGCCACATAAATCGACGGAAACGAACGCGGCTGCCCGGCCATGGCGACAGAGAGCGAAGCCCCGCCTCGCACGGCGTCGGCGACGGAGCGTACAACGACACCGACGCGCGAGCCGCCTCCCTGACGCGTCAGCACCTCGAGTCCGCGAAGAAGCGGCAAGCCCGCCTTCAGCAAAGAGGCGAGCTGGCGCGTGAATCGCGTCAGATCCTTCCGGTCAAGACGGTGCTTTCGCACCGCCGAGATCCGCCCCAACGCCGATGGTCCGGCACCGCCCGCGTCCGCCATCGACGGAGTCGGGCTCGTCGGCGCCGCCCCTTCCTCGAGGGAGATGGGATGCAGCCCCTTGTCCCTCAGGGCCGAGATGGCCGCCTCACGCGCGACTTCGTCGATGCGACCGGAGACTTCGCGCCCGGTCTTCGCGTCAATGCAGGTATAGGTAAAGAAAGGCATGGGGAGTCGGCAGGAATCAAGTGTAGGTCAGAATTTCGTCGATGGAGGTATCGCCTCTCCCGACCGCCATGAGGCCAGCGGCGCGCAAGGAGTCCCATCCGTCCGTGCGCGCCTTCTCGCGCAACCCGAGTGTCTGCGCGCCGGCAGCGATCAGGTCGCGCACGCGGGCGTCGACCGGCAGCCACTCGTGAAGGCCGAGCCGTCCGCTGTATCCAGTCATTGAACACATCGTACAGCCGTGCGCCACGTGGCAGAGGGCGGGCGCGCCCCCTCCGGCACCGGAGGCGAGTCGGCGCGCTTCGTCGGCGGTGGGCGCGCGGGAGACGCGGCATCGGGGGCAAAGCCTCCGGACCAGCCGTTGGGCCAGAACCCCGGCGAGGGACGAGGCGATCAGATAAGGCTCAATGCCCATGTCGGCGAGGCGCACGACTGCACCGGGCGCGTCGTTGGTGTGCAACGTCGCAAGGACAAGGTGGCCGGTGAGGGCGGCCTGCACCGCCACGCGGGCCGTCTCCTCGTCACGCACCTCGCCCACCAGCAGCACGTCCGGATCCTGGCGAAGCATTGCCCGCAGCGTTGCACCAAAGGTACGCCCAATCCCCGGATGAACGCCCACCTGCATGACGCCTTCCAACTCGTACTCCACCGGATCCTCCACGGTGAGGATCTTTCTTTCCGTGGTGTTCAGTTCCCGCAACGCGCCATAGAGCGTGGTGGTCTTCCCTGAGCCGGTCGGACCCGTGACAAGCACCAGTCCGTTCGGACGCCGGATCGCCGACAGAAATCCGTCGAGGATGCGCGGCGGCAGGCCGAGGTCGGCGAGGCCGCGGCGGGAAGCCTCGCCATCCAGGACCCGCAACACCACCGACTCGCCATGTTGCGTCGGAAGCGTCGAGACGCGAAACTCCACCGCCCGTCCGTCGACCGGCATGCTCAACCGGCCATCCTGCGGCACACGGCGTTCGGCAATATTGAGGTCCGCCATCACCTTCAGGCGGGAGATGACCGGCCCGGCAAGGGCAGGTTTGGGCGTCGCGATCGTGCGGAGCGCACCGTCGACCCGCAGGCGGATCACAAACGCGTCCTCGAAAGGCTCGAAATGGAGGTCGGAGGCGCGCTCTCCGACGGCCTGCAACAACAGGTCGTCGACGAAACGCGCCAGCTCGCCGTCCCCGGACTCCCGCGTGAGCGGAGGTTCCGGGGCGGCCGGGTGGCGGGTGTCAAACATAGGGGAAGTGTTTGCGCACGGCCGGCATCAGGCTCCGGCGGGCCGGGCGCGCGAGCGCCCCTGGGCACGTACGGTCTCCGGTCAGAGGTCCTTCAACTGGACGCCCGCCGCGAGCAGCTTCTCGCGCATGACCTGCGGGTCCTGCGCCTTCTCGACCGCCTCGTCGGCGGGGATGAGCTCACGGTTCACCAGACTCATCAGATGCGTATCCATCGTGATCATACCGAGGGCCGCTCCAGTCTGGATGTCGGAATTGATGCGGAAAGTCTTGTTTTCGCGGATCAGCGAAGCGATCGAGGTCGTATTGACCATGATCTCGTAGCCGGCGATGCGCCCGCCGCCGTTCTTCTTGCAAAGGACCTGGGAGATCACCGCCTGAATCGACGACGCGAGCTGGGTGCGGATCATGTCCTTCATGTTTGCCGGAAAGGCGTCGACCACGCGGTCGATGGTCTTGGCGGCGCCGTTCGTGTGCAGGGTGCCGAAGACCAGGTGACCGGTCTCGGCGGCGCTGATGGCCGCCTCGATCGTCTCAAGGTCGCGCATTTCACCGACGAGGATGATGTCGGGATCCTGACGCAAGGCGCGGCGGATGGCCTCCGAAAAGCTCGGGACATCCATACCGATCTCACGCTGGGTGACGATACAGCGCTTGTGGGGATGATAGTATTCGATGGGGTCCTCGATCGTGATGATGTGACCGTCGCGGTTCTCGTTGATGTAATTGATCATCGACGCAAGCGTGGTCGACTTGCCGGAGCCGGTCGGACCCGTGACGAGGACGAGGCCGCGTGGACGGTAGAGCAGTTCGCGAATCTTGTCAGGCAGGCCGATGTCACGCAGGCCGAACATGCGGTTCGGAATCTGCCGAAGCACAAGGCCGTAGCTGCCCTTCGCCTTGAGCACGGATACGCGGAATCGCGCCTTGTCCATGTAGGCGAAGCCAAAATCCGCGCCTCCCTGGAGTTTCACGCCCTGCTGATGATTGTCGGGCGTGATCGAGAGCATGAGCTTCTCGGTATCGGCCGACGTGAGGTCCGGACCCTCGATCGGCACCATGCTTCCGGAAAGACGGAGCGTGGGTGGCTGCCCCACCTGGCAGTGCAGATCGGAGGCTCCCTGCTCCACCACCAACTCCAGCAGATCGTTCATCTCGTAGCTCATAAGCGTGTCGTGTCGTTGAAGGGAAAATCAGTGCGCGTCGTCCACGGTCGCCGCCATGACTTCCGCCAAGGTTGTCAGGCCGCCCGCTGCTTTGCGAATTCCATCTTGGCGCAACGTGCGCCCGCCTTGCGAGCGTGCGTGCACCCGGAGACGCCCTGGCGGGGCATTTTCACAGATAATTTGCCGGGTGGTGTCGTGAATGGAAAACAACTCGAACAACCCAAGCCGTCCCCGGTAACCCGTGCCTTCGCAGGACGCGCAACCGGCACCCTCGACCCAATTCCCTTCCTTCGTCTCCCCCGCGGACGCGACGAGCTCCATCTCACCTGCCGAAGGCGCGCGCGCCCGACGGCATTCCGGACAGACGGCACGAACCAAGCGTTGCGCCACCGCGGCCCGCAGAGCGCCCGCCACGAGATACGGTCGAGCCCCTAGATCCAGCAGGCGTGAGACCGCTCCGGAAGCGTCGTTCGTGTGCATGGTGGAGAAAACGAGATGCCCCGTGAGCGCGGCCTGAAGCGCAATCTCCGCCGTCTCGCGATCGCGAATTTCCCCCACCATGATTACGTTCGGAGCCTGCCTGAGCATTGCACGCAAGGCAGCCGCAAAGGTCATGCCGACTTCCGCCCGCACCGGCACCTGGTTGATGCCGGCCAGCTGATACTCGACCGGATCCTCGACCGTGATGAGTTTTCGGCCGGAGTCGTTCAGTGCGTGAAGGCAGGAGTATAAGGTCGTCGTCTTCCCCGAGCCGGTCGGGCCGGTCACCAGGACGAGTCCATCGGCCAGCCCGAGCCAATGTCGCAACTGCACCTGATGGTCGGGCAGCATTCCGAGTTCGGCCGAGTTCACGCGCAGGGCCTCACGATCCAGCAGGCGCAGCACGAGGCTCTCTCCGTGAACGGTCGGCAGCGAGGATACGCGCACGTCCATCAATCGGCCGTCTACCAAGCCGCGCAGGCGACCATCTTGCGGCAGCCGTTTCTCCGCAATCGAAAGATCAGCCATGATCTTGAGGCGTGAGATGATCGCGGCCTGACGATCGCGCGGGGGGTCTTTGGCTTCGACCAGCACGCCATCGATACGGAGACGGACGCGAAACCGTCGCCCCAAGGGTTCGAGGTGAATGTCAGACGCACGCCGTCGCACCGCGTCGTCCAGAATCCCCTGTACGTCCCTGACCACCGGATCGTCACCTTGGGCAACCGCAGTGCGCGCCGCGCTCGAAGCCTGCGCCGGCAAAGGCTGTGGTCCCTTGGGCGGCGTTGTGCCCGCGCACCCGTAATGACGGTCGATCGCTGCTGTGATTGAGGATGCCGAAGCCACCACCGCCTCAATCATCAGCGGGAGGCGCGCCGCCAGGGCGTCGATCCCCGTCGTGGCGAGAGGATCGGCGACTGCAACCACGAGCACCCCGTCCATCCGTCGCACCGGGAAGAGCAGATGCTCCCGCGCAAAGTCCGGCGCGATCAAGGCCAGCGCCCCGGCATCGGGGCACAATGCCTCCAGGTCTTCGTTTGGCAGGCCGTAACCCGGGTTCACGGACCCCGAAGGGGCCGCGGCAGGCGGGAGACGGGCTTCGTTTTCGGTCATCACGGGGGGAAGTCGCGTGGCCGGAGGTCGCCGCCGTCAGCGATTAAGGCTCATGAGGAACTCGGCGTTCGATTTCGTCTTCTTGAGCCGCTGGATAAACATCTCCATGGCCTCGACAGGAGGAATGCCCTGCATGGCGCGGCGCAGCCCGTACACCCGCTGCATCTCCTCCGGGTGGTAGATCAGCTCCTCCTTGCGCGTGCCCGAACGATCGATGTTGATCGCGGGGAAGATGCGTTTGTCGGAAAGGCCGCGGTCGAGGTGCAGCTCCATATTGCCGGTGCCCTTGAACTCCTCGAAAATGACCTCGTCCATCCGGGAGCCGGTGTCGATCAACGCCGTACCCAGAATCGTGATACTGCCCCCGCCCTCGATGTTGCGCGCGGAACCGAAGAAGCGCTTGGGCTTCTGGAGGGCCGTCGCCTCGACACCGCCGGACATGATCTTTCCCGAGTTCGAGGCCAGTGCGTTGTAGGCGCGGGCCAGGCGGGTGATCGAATCGAGCAGGATCACGACGTGCTGCCCCTGCTCCACCATGCGGCGGGCCTTCTCGATCACCATCTCGGCCGCGTGGACGTGGCTTTCCGGAGCCTCGTCGAAGGTCGACGACACCACCTCGCCCTTCGTGTGCCGCTTGAAGTCCGTCACCTCTTCGGGCCGCTCGTCGATGAGGAGCAGGATCAGCTTCACCTCCGGAAAATTATTCGAGACCGAGTTGGCGATGTTCTGCAGCAGGACGGTCTTGCCGGTGCGCGGCGGCGCGACAATCAGGCCGCGCTGGCCGAAGCCCACCGGCGTGAGCAGGTCGACCGACCGCATTGAGATGTCCTTATGAATCTCATTCGCCTCCAGGAGAATTCGCTTGAGCGGATAATAAGGCACGAGTTCCTCGAAGGGCGTCACCTTCGAAATGTCATCGGGAGCACCGCCCATCACCGAGCGGATCGCGACCACCGCCGGGCAGCGATCCGAGCCCTCGGGCGCGACCACGACCGCCTCGACGGCATGCCCGCGCTTCAATCCGTAACGAGTGACGAGCGATTCGGGCACGTACGCGTCCTCCGGATACAAGCGATAGTTGACGTGCTCGTGCACGATGAACCCATGGCCGCGATCCGTGAGGTCGAGCAGCCCGCGGTCGAGGATGAGCCGTTTCTCCGTGGCGGCGAATTTGAAGACCGCTTCGAGCAACTGGAGCCGATTCGGAACGCCCTCGATCGTCACACCGAGCTGGCGCGCGCGGGCATTGAGCTCGGCGAGGGTGAGGCCGTAGAGCTCGTGCAGATACAAGGGTTCGCCGGAGAACGACGCGGCAAGGGTATCGAGGGCGGCGACGTCCTGAAAACGGGCGGGATCAGGCAGATCCCCCTGTCGGACGGGCGCGAGGGACGGCGGAGGCGGCTGCGGGGGATGTTTCGCGTGCGGTGCATGCCCATGCCCTCCCCGCGCCGCCTGTTTCTCGAGCCACTTCTGCTTCTTCTTGTCCTTTTTTCGCTTCCACCAGGGTTCACGCTCGGCGCCCGCATCGCCTGACGGCTGGGGCGGCCCGGAGTCGCCCCGGCCCTCTTCGCCCGTCGTGGGCGCGGCAGACGGTGAGGAGGACTCGGAGGGGCGTGCTGGTTCGACCGCCGGGGTGGACTCGGCCGGGGTCTCGGAAACCGCATCAACCCGATCCGTCTTCTCTTCCCGGGCGCGCGGAACAAAGACTTCGCGCTCTCGCACCGGGGCAGGCGGAGGTGGCGGCGGCGCGACCGGAGCCTCCACGGAAACCGCCGAATCAAGGGCGAGTTCCGGGGTGGTGGCCTCGGCCGCCTTGGCCTTGGACGATTTGCGAGGCGCGCGCGGCCTGGCCGCCGTTGCGGTCTTTTTGACCGCCCTCGGTTTCTTCGCTTTCGCGCCTGCCTTCGCGGACTTTTCGCCGCTGGTCTCGGAATCTTGCATGAGAAAAAATAATGCGACGCCCGGGCGTCCCTCCATCTGCCCCGCCTTAAGCTGCGCTAAGCACGCAGAGTGCGCAGCATCCGTACGATTTGAGCGTGAAGAAAATCCACGTCTCCGTCGTTCAGAAGGACATAGTCGGCTAGCTCTAGTTTCTTGGCCAAGGGCAATTGCTTGGAAATTCGCTGCTCGGCAAGCGCTCTGGGGACACCGCGCTTCTCCAACCGGGCAAGTTGTACGGGGGACGATGTGGCCACGCAGACGGTGAAATCAAACCAATTTTCCAGGCCTTTCTCGAACAACAGCGGCACCTCCAGCACCCACGAGGCCTCCGGCTCCTCCGCAAGCCGGCGGCGCCAGATTGCGTACAGTCGAGGGTGCACCACCTGTTCAAGCCACAGGCGGTCTTCGTCCCACGCAAACACCCGGGATCCGATGCGACCGCGATCCAGGTGACCGTCCTCACGCATGACTTCGGGACCAAATCGCTCCGCGACCGCGGCGATCACCTCGGGGGAGGTCAGGATCTCTTCCCTGACCACTTCATCGGAATCGAGCCGCTGCAACCCCTCGTCCGCAAACAGGCGGGCGGCGGTCGATTTTCCCGAGCCCATGGATCCCGTCAGGCCTAGTATCATGACTGGTTCGTAAGCGTCACGATGCGAAAATGGGCTTGCGGGCCGCTCTAGCAAATAATTATTCCCAAGGCACTTTCCGCGACTTCTGCCGCGGGCGGGCGGCATGTTTCCCACCACCGACACTTCAAATCCGGACGCGGTCGCTCAGGCCGTCGCAGGCCTCCAGCGCAGGCTGTATCCGGGACATTCGACCGGTATCCTCGAACGTCTGTTTCAGGATGTTCAGGGAATGTTTGAAGGCCGTTATCTCGACTACCTCCCGATCGATCTTCGTTACCACGATTTTCAGCACACCCTGCAGGCTACCCTTTGCTTGGCGGAGATCTTCGCGGGCCGCGCCGCAGCCTCGGCCGAACCCGTGCTCTCCACGCGAGAGTTCGAGTGCAGCCTCGCCGCCGTGATGTTGCACGACTCCGGCTACCTGAAGCTACGCTCCGATTCGGAAGGCTCCGGAGCGAAGTACACCTATACGCATGTGCTTCGCAGTTGCGCAGTGGCAGCCACCTACCTGCCTACGATCGGCTTCGGACAGGACGAGCTCAACCTGATCCTCAACGCCATCGGCTGCACGGGGCCGGCATCGAACATTTACCCTATCGCCTTCGGATCGCCGGCCGAGAAGGTGATCGGCTGCTGTGTCGCGACGGCAGATTTTCTCGGGCAGATGGCGGCTTCCGATTACCCGGATGAACTCGAGGTCCTGTTCGCCGAATTTGAGGAATCGGACGACTTTCTCGGCATTCCGCGCGAGGCGCGCAATTTCAACTCCGCCGCGGACTTGGTTGCCCGCACACCGGAATTCTGGCGCAGCCATGTCCTGCCCAAACTCGACCGCCAGTTCCATGGCGTCTACCGCTTCCTTTCCGAACCCTTTCCCGACGGCGTCAACCGCTACCTCGAAGCCATCGAGCACAACATCTCCCGCATCCAAACTCTGAAGCGCCCTTAAGCCTTCTCCCCTGAGGCCCATGCTCGCAACCATCTTTTCCGCTGCCCTCCAGGGCATCGAAGCGGAGCTTGTCCACGTTGAAGTCAATTCCGGCGAACGCGGTGACCCCAAACTCATTTTGGTGGGGCTCCCGGACGCCGCCGTAAAGGAGTCGGACGACCGCGTGTCGTCAGCGCTCGCCAACAGCGGCTTCGCCATGCCGCGAACGCGAACGACGATCAACCTCGCTCCGGGTCACCTGCGGAAGGAAGGCCCGTGCTACGACCTGCCGATCGCCCTGGGCCTGCTTGTAGCCACTGCCCAACTACAGACCGCCAGGGCCGACGATCTCCTCATCGCGGGCGAACTGAGCCTGTCCGGGGCCACCCGCCCGGTGCGCGGCGCGCTCGCCATGGCGCGACTTGCCCGACGTCTCGGACGGCGGGGCCTGATCCTGCCCCACGCCTCGGCACGCGAGGCTGCGCTGGTCGAGGGCGTCGCCGCCTATCCGGTCGACTCACTCGACCAAGCGTTTCGTTTTCTCGCGGGCGAGCTCGAGCTCGAGCCCTTCCCCCACGCCGAAGCCCTTGCCGCCACGCAGGCTCCGCATGAAACGCACGCAGGCGACTTCGCCGAGGTCAAGGGCCAGCACGCCTTGCGTCGTGCGATCGAGGTCGCCGTCGCTGGCAACCATAACCTCATCATGATCGGTCCGCCCGGTTCGGGAAAGTCGATGATCGCAAAACGAATTCCGTCGATCATGCCTTCCCCCACTCTCGACGAATCGCTCGAGATTCTCGGCATTCACTCCGCCGCCGGGCAGACGCTGGGCCAGGGAGTTTCCACGTTTGGACGCAGGCCGGTGCGTTCTCCCCATCACACCATTTCCGACGTGGGCTTGTTGGGCGGTGGGACCATTCCCGGCCCCGGCGAGATCTCGCTTGCCCATCATGGCGTCCTCTTTCTCGACGAGTTGCCTGAGTTCAAACGCAGCGCCCTCGAGGTTCTCCGTCAGCCTCTGGAGGATGCGTATGTGACGATATCCCGAAGCGCCGGCAAAGTCACCCTGCCGTGCAGCTTCATGCTCGTCGCGGCCATGAACCCGTGCCCCTGCGGATACCTCGGCTCGGCAAAGCACGAATGTCGCTGCTCCCCCACCCAGATCCAACGCTATCGGGCGCGCATCAGCGGTCCGCTGCTCGACCGCATCGACCTCCACGTCGAGGCGCCCGCACTTTCCATCCAGGAACTGCGCGCCACCGAACCCGGCGAATCGTCAGGAACGCTCCGTGAACGCATCCAGGCGGCTCGCGACCGTCAGCATGCCCGCTTCAAGGGCAGCCGGACGACGGCCAACGCCCGCATGGCCCATGCCCAGATCCGCACCCATTGCTCGCTCGATTCCACCTTGGGGGACCTGCTGCAACGCGCCATGGAGGAACTGCATCTCTCCGCCCGCGCCTATGATCGCATCCTGAAAGTTGCCCGCACGATTGCCGACCTCGCCGGAGCCGAGCGCATCGCTGCGAATCATCTGCTCGAGGCCATTCAATACCGCAGCCTGGACCGGGCCGTCTTTTATTGAGCTACCTTTCCGCACTTCCCGCTTCATTCCGGGTCGAACGGACCGATCCAAAGGGCATGACGCCGCAGAGTTCCATCGCGAATCCTCCTCCCGCCACGGCCGAGGCCCTGGCGGGCACGGGGGACACCGTGTTCATGCTCTCCTTGCTGTCCGGAGTGGCCCGGCCTGATGTCGAACGTTACATGCGCCACTCGCCCTTGCTCGCCAGCCTTTCCGCCGACTTGCGCACGATCGAGCTTCGTCTCGGCACCGAGGACGAACGTCCCGCGGATCTCGCCCAAGCCAGGGCGCTCGGGCACCAGATTCGAAACATCCTCTGCATGACCGTGCTTGCGGACGAGGCCCGGACGCTGTTCGCCGGCTCAACACGCTCGGGCTCCCCTTTCCCCGTCTGCGCCTGACGCGCCCAGCCTGATCGGTCGGGCCAGCTCACGCCTTTTGCTTCAGGGCAAAGAGGTATTTGTCGATCTTGTTGGCGGTGATGACGCCGTAATTGATCGTGCCCAGCCAGCCGGACATGATGATGCCCACGCTGCCGGCATGGAACAAACCGGGCAGGTTGTCCGACAAATTCATCGAAACCGGCAGCCCTTCGAATTTGGTGCCGAAGGACGTTCCTCCCATGTGGGTCGTGTACCGCTCGATGGTCCTGGGGGTGGCCGCCTCCTTCCAGTCGATCTTGGCCCTGACATCGGGGATGTATTTCTCAAGCGAACTGATCGCCTCCTCGATCAGCCGTTCCTTGTGGCGCTCGTACTCGTCTTCAGAAAGCGCATTCCAGTCCGGATAACGTCCATTGAGCGACGCCACCACGGTATAACGTTCGGAGCCCGGACGGGTGTCCGGATAATACACCGAGAATGTCCGGCTGGTCGTGTGAAGGTCCGTGAGTTCCTGCGGGCTGTATTTGGGCGCCTCCGACGTGAACACGAGGTCGCCGATGTGCGGGATCGTCTCACCTTTCCGGATACCAAGGTACACCTGGCATGAACTCGTGTTGATGCGCACGGCTCGCGCCTGCTCGACGAAGGCGGCCGGAAAATTCTCCTCCCCGGCGAGGCGGAAGACCGTGTTCTTGATATTGGCGTTGGAGAGAACCGCCTTCGCGCGGATGATGCGACCGCTCTTCGCAACGATCCCGCAGGCGACTTTCCGGCCGTCACGCTCCTCCACGAGGATCCGGTCAACGAGCACCTTCTTCCGCAGTTCGACTCCGTTCTTCTTCAGCTCGTCCGTCATCTTCTCAATCAGGAGATCAGAGCCGCCGCGGAAGGTATACACGCCTGCGCCCATGAAATTCGAGAACACGATGCCGAAGGTGATCGCCGGATCGTCGAGGGTGGAACCATTGGCGTAGGCGATGGGCTCCATCAGCAGCCGGTGCACATCGTCACGCCCCGGGAAGAAGCGGTTGAGCATCTCGCCCGTCGTCTCCGGATTGTTGTCGTAGTAGTTCATCGCCCGCAGGTGGTCGTAGAACGCCTCGACCTGCTCCCGGGGAAGCTTGAACTGCTCGACCAGCACGCGGGTGTAGTCCTCGCGCGTGAAGGTCGTCCAGACATCCATCTGCGGATTGATGAAACGAATATCCTTCAGCTGTACGATGGAGTCGGAGATCTCCTTCGTCCAGTAGCGACGGCACGACTTGATCATGCCGCTAGGGAAGCCGTGGAGCGAAATGTCGAAAATGTG
>CAYOSX010000024.1:0-28757 GCA_964406745.1 uncultured Opitutus sp. | reverse complement strand
TTACCTCAAGAACCACCCCGTGTACTACGCCGGCCCGGCCAAGACGCCGACCGGTTACGCCTCCGGCAGCTTCGGCCCCACCACCGCCGGCCGCATGGACAGCTACGTCGATCTTTTCCAAGCCCACGGCGGCTCGCACGTCATGCTGGCCAAGGGCAACCGCTCGAAGGCCGTGACCGACGCCTGCCATCAACACGGCGGCTTCTACCTCGGCAGTATCGGCGGACCCGCCGCCATCCTGGCCAAGGAGAACATCAAAAAAGTCGAGGTCCTGGAGTATCCCGAACTCGGCATGGAGGCCGTGTTGAAGTTCGAGGTGGAGGACTTCCCGGCCTTCATCTTGGTGGACGACAAGGGCAACGATTTCTTCGTCAACGGCTGCGGCGCCTGCCTGCCCGGCAAGTCCTGACCACCGCCTCCGCTCGCGTCCGCCCGATCCGGACGCGAGCGAACGTTCCCCCGCCCACCCCGGCACGGTCGGTTACCCGCTTTCTTCCCATGTTTTCGCTTCTCGGAAAGACCGCCCTCGTCACTGGCGCCGGCTCCGGCATCGGCGAGGCCATCGCCCTCACCCTGGCCAAAGCCGGCGCCAAGGTCTGGGTCGTCGACCGCGATGCGGCCTCCGGCGAGGCCACGGTCACGGCCATCCGCTCCGCCGGTGGTTCGGCCGACTTCGCCGTCCTCGATGTCTCCAGCGAGGCCGACGCCCTCGCGCTCGCCGGACGTCTGCCGCCGCTCGACATTCTGGTCAACAACGCCGGCATCGGCCACGTAGGCAACCTGCTCGCGACGCACGCCGCGGACGTTGACCGCCTGCACGCGGTCAACGTCCGCGGCCCGTTCAATCTCTGCAAGGCGTTCGTCCCCGCCATGCTCGAGCGCGGCCACGGCAGCGTGATCAACCTCGCTTCGATCGGTGGCATCGTCGCCGTGCGGGACCGGCTCGCGTACACGATCAGCAAGCACGCGGTCGTCGGACTCACCCGCGCCCTCGCGCTCGATCACTCGCACACCGGCGTGCGTTTCAACGCGATCTGTCCCGGCCGCGTGGAAACACCCTTCGTGAAGGCGCGCATCGCTGAATACCCCGATCCCGAGAAAGCCTACCGCGACATGGCCTCGACCCAGCTCAACGGCCGCATGGCCCGCCCCGACGAAATCGCCGCCGCCGCCCTCTACCTCGCAAGCGACGAAGCCGCCATGGTCACCGGTTCGTGCCACTTGGTGGACGGCGGCTGGAGCGCGGGGAAATAGGCGAAGGATGAATTATGAAGGATGAATCCGATCTTCGGACACGTACGCGGGAGCTCGCGTTGCGGGTCATCAAATTGTTCGGTGCATTGCCCAAAACGACGGAGGCACAGGTCTTGGGGAAGCAATTGCTAAGGTCAGGGACGTCGGTAGGAGCAAATTATCGAGAGGCATTTCGAGCTCGTTCGAAGCCCGAGTTCATCGCCAAGATGGGCGACTGCCTCAAGGAGCTCGACGAATCCTGCTACTGGCTCGATCTTCTCGTCGGCGCCAAGATAGTTTCGCCAACGCGTCTCGACTCGTTGCTCGACGAGACCAATCAACTTACCGCCATCTTCGTGACCATCATCAAAAAAGCCAAGTCGTCCCCCTGACCGCCTTCATAATTCATCCTTCATAATTAATCCTTCGTTTTCCCCCATGCGTCTCATTCGATTCCAAGACTCCACCGGCAAGATTCACCACGGTTCGCAGCAAGCCGACGGCTCCGTGTTGCTGCTCGACGGTGATCCCTTCACCGGGCTCAAGGCCACAGGCCACAAGGCAGAGGTCGCCAAGCTGCTCGCTCCTGTCGCACCGTCTCAGATCCTCTGCATTGGCCTCAACTACCGCCATCACGCCGAGGAAACGAAGGCGAAGATTCCCGAGCGGCCGATCCTGTTCGTGAAGGGTATCAATGCGGTCCAGAATCCCAATGATCCGATCCTCATCCCGACTCACCTCGCGAGCCACGAGGTGGACTACGAGTGCGAACTCGCCGTGGTCATCGGCAAGGCCTGCAAAAACGTGAGCCGCGAGCGCGCGCTCGAGTATGTGCTGGGCTACACCTGCGCGAACGATGTCTCCGCGCGCGACCATCAAATCAAGCTCGGCGGCGGACAGTGGTGCCGCGGAAAATTTTTCGACACGTTTGCCCCGCTCGGCCCCTGCCTGGTCACGCCCGACGAGATCCCCAATCCGAATGCGTTGAAGATCGCCACGATCCTCAACGGCGAACGCGTGCAGGATTGGACGACGAGCGACATGATCTTCGACGTGCCGTCCCTGATCGAATACCTGAGCGGCAGCACTACCCTCGTCCCTGGTACCGTCATCCTCACCGGCACACCCCACGGCGTCGGCATGGCGGCGAAGCCCGAGCCACGTTGGCTCAAGGTAGGCGATGAGGTCACGATCGAGATCGAAGGCATCGGCCGCCTGACGAACCCGGTCGCGCTGGAATCCTGAAACGCCGCGGAATGCGGCGGTTTGTCTGCCCATGCCTTCCCGTCGCTTCGCTGTTCTCGGAAACTCCGCCTCCGGCAAGTCGACCTTGGCGAAACGACTCGCCGCGCACCATGGCCTGCCGGTGTTCGATCTCGACACGATCTATTGGGATCCCGTCGAGGTAACGAAGGAACGCCCCGCCGCGGAGCGTGATGCCGCTTTGACGGAGTTCCTCTCAACCCATGAGGAGTGGATCATTGAAGGCTGCTACGCCGACCTCATCGGCGACGCGTTGCGGCTTCGCCCCACACTGATCTTTCTCAATGTGCCGCTTGAGGTCTGCCTTGCGCAGGCGCGTCAGCGCCCGCATGAGCCGCACAAATTTGCGACCAAGGAGGACCAGGACGCGCTTCTGGAACCGCTGCTGGTCTGGATCGCCGACTACTACCGTCGCGATGGCGCCATGTCGTGGCAGGCCCATCGCGAACTGTTTGACGGGTATGACGGGCCGAAGATCGAGTTCAGGTCGGAGCCACCAGCGAGCTTCGTGGGGTGATACGCTCTGATCGGTTTCTCCCGTCTTTCCTTCCTCTGTCTCCCCTGAACGCACCCAAGCTGAACGGCTGGGGACAGCCGTCGCTACATTTTCACCCGCGCGGCGCGAAGCAGGAGGATGCCGATCAGCAGCACGCCGGCGGCGCAGCCGAAGAAGACCATCCGGCCCCACCACGGATTCGGAATCGCCATCATGAAGAGCAGGCCCACGCCGGCCGCCGAGACGATGAGGCCCAGCTTGTGCCGTTGCTGGATGTCGGACTCCGTCGGCCGGCCATCGGAAACCTCCGGCCGCTCCAGATCGGCGAAGAAACCTTCGGTCGCCTTCGCCTCGGCATTCTGGCGCGGCCGATAGAACAAGGTCGTCAGGCAGAAGAACCCGCCGGTGATGAACAGGTGGGCGGCGATGTTCATCATGACCGACAACTCCGAGGCCTCCCGTTTGGTCCACTCCACCTCGAAAAGCCGTCCGACCGCATCGGGTGTCCAGACTTTCACGAGGAGCAACGACACCAGCAAGCCCACCACCACGGTCCCCCACGGCGCCCACGACGGTGTGCGACGAATGAATACACCAAAAAACAACGGCACCAGGATGGGCGACTGCAGCAACGTGCTGACGTTCATCATCAAGTCGAAGAGGCTGAGCTCCGTGAGCGAATTGAAGAACTGCGCGACAACCAGAATCAGCAGGCCGTTGACGATCGAAACAACCTGGCCGGCGCGCAGCAGTTCGCGCTCGGAGGGCTCCGCGCCGCGGCGAAGGATCGGTGCGTAGAAGCTGCGGACGAAGATGCCGGCGTTGCGGTTGAGGGCGGAGTCCATCGACGACATCGTCGCCGCAAAGAGGCCGGCCATGAGCAGGCCCACCGTGCCGGCCGGCATGTATTTCTCGGCGAATACGAGGTAGACGGCATCCCCGGACTTGGCACCCAGTTCGGCATGCACGGACCCGGCACCGGGCATCATCGACGCGGCGAACCACGGCGGGATGAACCAGATCATCGCTCCGACGATCATCAGCAGCATCGCGAATAGCGCCGCCTTGCTCGCCTGCGCAGAGTCCTTCGCGTTGAGAAAGCGGTAGGAATCCTGAAGGTTGTTGATGCTCTGGATCTGCTTCACCCAGAAGAAAAGAAAGGAACCCACGAGAAGAACCGGATAGTTCATGTTGGGTCCGATGAGGAACCCACCCGGGTAGTTGGCCATGATCGGACCCGGGCCGCCCGCGAGGACGAGCGCGACCACGGCGCAGGCGACGGAGACAACGGCGACGACGAGCGCCTGGACGAAGTCGCTCGCGACCACGCCCCATGCTCCACTGATGAGGGAGACGAGCAGCACGGCGATGCCGGTGGCGTAGATCGTGGGTACGATGTCGAAGCCGAGCACGGCGCTGACGAAGAGGCCGAGTCCGTTGAGCCAGACCCCCGCGTTGAGGATGCTCAGCGGGATGATCGCCCACGTGAAGAACTGTTCGTTGACGCCGCCGAAGCGACGGCGGATGGCCTCGGTCGGCGTATCCACACGAATCTGACGCATGCGCGCGGCAAACCACTTCCAAGCGCACAAGTAGCCGACGCAGTTGCCGATGAAGACGGCGGTGACCACAAAGCCGTCCGTGTAGGCCTTGCCGGCGGCGCCGGTGAAGGTCCACGCACTGAACTGCGTCATGAATGCAGACGCACCGACCATCCACCACAGCATCTTGCCCCCGCCGCGAAAGTAGTCGCTCGCCGACCGGCTCGCCATGCGCTGAAAAATCAGCCCGATCAAAATCATGAAGGCGAAGTAGCCGGCGACGACGATGACGTTGTAATCCATGGTGGGGCGGGTGCGAGGCAAGGCCCGCCACCCCGCCCGGGCAAGGCTGAAGCCGCTTATTTAAGCGAATGCGAGCCGACGGAACTATACGGACCTATAGGCCCCATAAGCCCTATAAGGCCTATAAAAACCCTACTCCCGCCGCCCCGCCATCGCCGCCGCAACGAGCAGCGGTCGGATGAGCTTGTTGAGCTCCTGGCTGATGACGATCTGATGCGCATCGCGCCAGCCGGCGAGAAGGAGACCGGCGTTAGCCTTCGGCGCGCCGAGCGGCAGAAGCACGAACGATCCGATCGCGCGGGCGCGCGTCCACCACACGGGCAGGTAGGGTTGGATCTTGGGGTCGCTGGCGCAGTGGATGAAGACGTTCTCGTGCCGGGTCAGGCACACGCCGAACACGGTGCGCTCCTCCGAACGGATCGCAGCCGAATCCCGCAGGGCGGTGAATACGTCGCCGCGTCCATGCGTCAGGCGTCCGGTACCGCCAGGCTGGATGCTGAAGAGCAGGCCTTCGGCGGCCGCGAGACCACGTTGCACGATGGCAAGAACCGTGACCATGACCTCGTCGCGCGACACACCCGGCTTCTGCAGCAAGGCGGCCACGTGGGCGGCGCCTCCGGCCCAATCGAACCCCTCCACAATCGGTGCGGGCGGATGAGCGCCGTGGCCGGGAATGGGAGGGCGGGAAGGCGTCGGGGTCTCTGGCTCGGCCTGTCCGGCCGGAGCGATCGGCGCTGCGGGCAACTTTTCGCTGACCACGCGTTTTGGTGGCAGGACGCTGGCTGAAGGGTCAACCCCCGCACAGCGCTGGCGGAGCCGCACAAGGCTCTGATTGGCCATCCCCTTCAGGCCGAAGGTTCGGGCGAACGCCGTATACTGCGCCTCGGCCGCGGTGATCAGGTCGGCAATCTCGTCGCCGAGCGCAGGAAGCGAGCGTTGATAACGGGCGGCGAGTGCCTTGCTCTGCCGGGAAAAATCGGAGGCAGAAAGCTCGGGCTTGAGCGCGAGCGCTGAAAGCCGCGCGGAGAAGTCCGAAATCGCGAGCATCTGGGAGTCGGGCGCAGTATCCAGCAAGGCAAGGGCCGACGCCGGCAGTTCGCGCAGCGCGGACATGATCTCCTCGGGCAGGTCCGACGCCTTCAGCAGCTCGCGCCCGAGCTCGAGCGGGGTAAGCCCAAAGTGTGCACGCCAGGCGTCGTCGTCGGTCTCCACCTCGGCGACCTCGACCGCCGCCTTGTATTCGTCTGTCAGATACGTAGCGAGTACGATGCGCCCGAAGTTGCGCAAGGCCGCGCACACGAAGGCCTGCTCCGGATCGAGCAGCATGCGCGCCTTGGCCGCCGCCTGTGCGATGCAGCCGGAGGTGAGGGCCTGCGCCACGGCCTGTTGCCGGTCCGCATCGCTCTGTCCTCCGCTCACATGCTTCATAAGCATGAGCGACATCGCGAGCGTCCGGATGCGCTCGTAGCCAATGACATGGATGGCTTGGGTCACCGAGCTGACCTGCACGCCGTTGGGATTGTAGCCAAGCGTGTTGGCCGCCGCGAGCACCTTGGTGAGCACCACGGGATCCTGCTGGATGACGTCGGCGAGCTCCGCAACCGAGACATTCACGGAGTTGGCGGAAAGCGTGCTGATGAGGCGGACGACTTCGGGCAAACACGCAGGCGGGCCGTTGCGCATGGCGGCGGCCACCCGGTCCAGCGTTTGCGATGCCAGGGTATCACTCATTCACCCCTCCCATCGGCACGCGCTGTGTAAAATGAAGGGAAAACCCCAGAGGGTCCGCCCCGTACTCCCGGCCGGCCTTCCGCTGTCCGGCAGCGGCGGAAGGCAACGGTTGGCCAGCGCGTCAGACTTTCCAGCCGTTGCGGTAACGGTCGCGGGTCAGCCACTTGCGGCTGCCGCCCTTGGAGAACGTGTGCCGCGCGGGATTCCAGCCAACGTTGGCGCCGTAGTAGTAAGCGAAGTTCATCAAATGGCAGGCGATCACCGAGCGCGCCCCGATCTCCACGTCGCAGATCGGACGCTGACGAGACTTCACGCAATCAACGAAGTTCTGGAAGTGGCTGCTGCTCTCGTAGAGCTTGATCTTGGCGTCCGCGAGGTACTCGCGCTGGGTCAGGGCCACCTCGCGGTCCATCGACGTGCCCGGATCCATCTCCTTGTCCCAGAACCGGTGGACCCGCTTGCCGTCCATGATCAACTCGAACTTCCCGCGGTTAACGTGGACCTCGCCCTCGGTGCCATAGAAGGACGCGCCTTTGCCGCGCACGTGAGAGAGAATGACGCCGTCGCGATAAACCAATTGGGCTCCACGGGTGGCCGTTTCCCAGTCCTTGGGGGCACGGACCTCAACCGGACCGTTGCTGTCGGCATCGAGCGCCCATTGCGCAATATCGATATGATGCGCTCCCCAGTCGGTGATCATTCCGCCGCCAAACTCACGCGTCATTCGCCATTTGGGGAAGTGGTCATGCACACCGCGCGGGCTGAGGTACGGGCTGTAACCCACGAGCGGGCCCGGGCCGCACCACATGTCCCAATCGAGGCCGGGCTCCATCTCTTCCGTTGGTTCCTTGTAAGGCCCCGTGGGATCCCCAAAGGAAACATGCACCGCCGTGATCCGACCGAGCACGCCATTGCGCACCAGCTCCGCGGCGGTCCGGAACTCCTTGGACGAACGCTGCTGCGAACCTGTCTGGAAGACCCGGTTATGACGACGCACGGCTTTCGTGAGCTCCACCGCTTCGTGGATGTTATAGGTCAGCGGTTTCTCGCAATAGACGTCCTTGCCGGCGGCAACGGCGGCGATCGCGATGTACGCGTGCCAGTGGTCGGGGGTCGCGATCACGACCGCATCGATATCCGGACGCGCGAGCACCTCGCGGAAATCGTTATACGCCGAGACGCCCTTGTACGTGGTGCCGGCGGCCTCCGTGTAGGCCTTTTGCACCCGGTTGAGCGAATGCTCACGCCGGGTCGTATCCACGTCGCACACGGCGACAACCTCGACGTCGTCGCGCTTGAGGAAGTTGCCCAAGTGGGAACCCATCATCTTCCCCATGCCGATGCAGCCGAGTGTCAGCCGCTTGCTGGGGGCGGACCCTTGCGCCCACACGCGGCGGGGGAGAATCAACGGCGCGGCCACGGCCACGGCGGATTGCTTGAGGAAATGGCGACGGGTAAACGAAGGCACGGACATGGAGGTAAACCGCCGGAGCGGAGGGTTGAAGGAAAGCCCGCCTCAGACGAGGCGGAGAAAGAACGAAGAGAGCGCGCAGGCAGGTTCAAGGCAATCCCGCAGTGACGGGCTACGTGGAGACGCCGAGCAGTCCGCGGGTCAGTTGAAAATGGGTCAGCCCCAACCGCGTGCTCGCCGGGACATAGGTGCGGCCGGCGACGGCAAGCAGGCGCCCGACCAGCAGGTCGAGGGCGGCGGTGGTGTCGTCCAGCAACACGCCATCGAGGTCGTCCGGCGGCGGGCGGCGCGGGTCCCTGGACTCTCCAAACTGCAGGACAGGCAGCAGCGGGTGTCCGGCATGGGCGTGCCCGGTGACGGCGGTGACAAAAAGGTGGGCCCCGCAGCCGCCGAGGCCGGCGAGGTTCTCGGACCAGTCGGAGCTCTCCGTATCCACCACGTGGAGACCCGCGCGTTGTCGCGGCTGGCCGTACGCGAGCGAGGCCCGCGTCGGATAGCCGCCCAGCAGACCGTCCGAAAAGGCGGGCGACCGCAGCAGCGGATCGGACGCCGGCAGCAGCACGGAGCCTCCCGTGGCGACGAGCAGGCGGACCAGCTCTGCGTACGCCTCGGCGACGGGCGGCGTCACGGGTGCGACCGACTGGAGACCGATGCACAGGGCGCCGACGTCCGCTGTCTCCGGCTCGATCGCCGGCCGCATGGAGAGCGCCGCGCGAAACCAAGCCTCGACACGGCCGATCGCCTTCTCGATGCCGCCGTCGAGTTGCACGCTCGCCCAGCCGAAGCGCTCCAGCGGGATACCCGCCTCCTCGAACTGACGACGCATGACGTCGTTGGGCACCTTCTCGCAGCCGTGCTCGAGCAGGAGCGTCGCCGCGACATTGGGGTGCGTCGCATAACCGCGGTAGGTGCGATGGAGCAACCGGTGCATGGTCTCGCCGCCAAAGCCGCATCCTTCCGTGTGCAGGAGCGTGGCGAAGCGCGTGAGGCCGTGCGCCTGCGCGAGGCCGGTCGCATTGAGCCGCTCGGCGGCCAGGCGCGCGATCTGCGTGGCGCACAGACTCGTCGGCAGGACCAGCCCGATCCGCTCGACGGCCCACCTGTCGTGACCCAGTGGGTACGCAGGAAAGGAGGGCGTGTCGTCCGCGTAAGGCGCACGGCCGACGGTATCGGCGGTGACGAGCGGTTTTCCGTCCGGCTCTGCGCGATGACTGAGCGCCTCGAGCTGCGAGCGGTCGGTTTGCCGCCAGTTGCGCCAGAGGGAAACCTGTGAATGCCCGGCATGTTCGCCCTTCGTGCGGCGCCCCGAGGCCGTCTCGATGAGAAGATCGAAGTTCTCCGCCGTCAGCGCCTCCATCGCCTCGCCGTCGAGATAGCGGCCCGCATTGATGTCCATCTCGTGCTGGAGCAGCGTGTGCCGGCGGGTGGTCGTGGTGATCTTGAGCGTCGGGACGAAGGGAAAGTTCGTGATGGAACCGTTGCCGGTGACGAAGAGGAACAGGTTGCATCCGGCGGCGACCTGACCGGCGATGCCCTCGAGGTCGTTGCCCGGGCTGTTCATGAAATGAAAACCCGGCTCGCGCATCGGCTGGGCGTAATCGAGCACGACCTCGATGCGCGTCCGGGGGTCCTTCTTGTGCACCGCGCCCAGCGATTTGAGGGCGATGTTGTAAAGCCCGCGCAGCTTGTTGCCCGCAGACGGATTGGCCTCGGCGGTGACGCCGTGCCAGGACAGGCGCTCCTCGAACCGGTCGATCGTGCCCAGCAACGCCCGCGCGGTGTCGAGGTCGCGCACGTTGCGCAAAAGGTAGGCCTCGGCGCCGACAAGTTCGTCGGTCTCGCACAGGTTGGCCGCTCCGCCATGGCGAATGACCTCGTGAACGAGCGAGCCGGCGAGCGGGTTGCCAGAGATGCCGGAAAACGCATCCGATCCGCCGCATTGCAGGGCCACGCGCAAGGCGCTCAACGGCTCGGCGGTGCGAACGCAGGCAATGGCCGCGGGCAGCCAGCCGCGCACGGTGCGCTCGGCGGCGTCGAGCGCGGCGGCCAGCGGACCGGACAGCGTCTGGAACGCATGCGGCACGGCATCGAGCGGGTAGTCCTGCGCGCGGAGATACTCGCGAAGCCGCGCGTTCGAGATCGGCTCCGCCCCGAAATCGAGGGCGAGGACCGCCGCGACATTCGGGTGCACCACGAAACCGGCAAGGGCACGCAGGACCTCCGCGGCGTTGTTGGGTTCGTCCGGTCCCCCGCCCTCCGTGTGGGCAATGGCCACGATGCCATCGATGCCCGGATGCACCCTCGCCAGCGGCTGCAGACGGGCGGCGAGCTGGCGCGCCACCGCGGCCGTGCGGGCGTTGGTGCCGAGGATGACGACGGTGTTTCGCGTGCCCACGCCGCGGCTTCCCGAACGGCGATAACCCATGAACGTGCGCGGACTCTCGACGCGCCCGACGGGCCGTCCCGCGTGGAACGCGGCCTCGTCGAGTTGGTAATGGCTGCGGGCATCCTCGAAATTCGGCTCGGCCGGCAACGTGATGCCCAGCGCGCGGACCTTGAGCGCGTCGAGCATGGTCCGGTTGCACACATAGGATCCCGGAGCGATGTCGACCAACGCGCGCCCGAAAGGCAGATCCCACGAGCACAACGCTTCACCGGGGAGGATCGGTTTGACGGCGAAACGATGCCCTTCGAGCACGGTGTGCGACAACGCGACCTCGCCTCCCGGCAGTCGCACCATCGTACCAGGCTCGATCTGGCGGATGGCCACGGCGACATTGTCGTCCGGCGCCGCCAGCCGGCCCACCGCGGAAAAATCGACCGGCAAAGAAGCGTTCACGTCAGGGTTCGTACTCGAACACGAAAGTCACCCGCGCAGCCACCGGCACGGGAGCACCTTCCTTGGTCGCGGGATGGAAAACCATGCGGCCCACCGTGCTCAAGGCAGACGCGCCGAAGGCCTCGTGCGTGGCGCTGTCGACCTTGGTCTGGGAAACATAGCCTTGGGCGGTGATCAGGAAGCTGACCGTGGCGCGTCCGTGCACGCCTTGGTTGACCAGAAACGGGGGAAAGACGGTGCGCGGATGAAAACGCAGGCGCGGCTCCGCGTCGAAATCGGCGTAGTACTCGAAATTCGACGGCTGCGGTTCACGCGGGATTCGCATGGGTGCCGTCGCAGCGGGCGACCCGCATCCCGCCCAGAGGACGGTCGCAAGGACGAGAACGACGGCGAGTGGCGTGAATCGAGGGACCATGGGAAAAGCGAAGTGCGTTGAGAGATGCGGACGCCGGGCAATCCGGCGCCGGCCTCACGCCTCCGTGTAATATCGGTACAACGCCTGCGTTCCGCAATCTTCCCAGCCTTTTGCCGCCACGCGGTCGTACAACTGTTTGGCAAGCGCCAGCCCGGGCAGGTCGAGTTTCAGCTCGGCCGCGGAATCGAGGGCGATACGCAAGTCCTTGAGCAGGTGCTTCACATAGAAGCCGGGGGCAAAATTTCCACCGAGGGCCCGCGGGGCAAGGTTGGTCATCGCCCAGCTCCCGGCCGCGCCGCCGCTGATGCTCGCATGGACCGCCGCCGGATCGAGTCCGGCCTTCCGCGCGTAGACGAGGCCTTCGCACCAGGAGACCATGCCGATGGCGACGGCGATCTGGTTGGCCATCTTGCAATGTTGCCCGGCACCCGCGGGACCGAGGCGGGCAATGTTCTTGCCCATGAGTTCGAAAATCGGCTTCGCCCGGGCGAACGCTCCCTCGGATCCGCCGACCATGATGACGAGCCGGGCCTCGCGCGCCCCGATATCGCCCCCTGACACGGGCGCATCCAGGGACTCCAGCCCCTTTGCGGCCGCCGCGTCGGCGATCCGCCGGGCGAGCACCGGACTGGAGGTGGTCATGTCGATGAGCAACGAACCCGGTTTTGCCCGGGCAACCACGCCGTCGGCGCCCAGGTAGGTCGCTTCAACATCCGTCGGGAACCCGACGATGGTGATCGTAACGTCCGCCTCCGCTGCGGCCGCACCGGCCGTGTCATGCCAGGTGGCGCCGGCCTCGATGAGCGACGACGCCTTCTCCTTGGTGCGGTTGTGGACGTGCAACGGGTGTCCGGCCTTGAGCAGATGGCCGGCCATGCTGCGGCCCATGACGCCAGTGCCGATGAATGCGACGGAAGGAAGCGATGACATGCGGGGAGAAGGACGAGGAAGGACCGTCCCGACGCCTGCCCGGCAATCGCGACGGAGGTGGAAAACAATTTCAATAAAGCTCCTCCCCCGACGTCAGCTCAACCTCTTTTCGCCCCGGGCGGAAAATACAGATCTGACAAACACGGCGGGATGAAGAAAGAGGTTTGCCAGTTCGCGCCCGTCCCCTGACTTCTGACCACGCTCGCCCGCGCGCAATCGCCCCTCCGCCCTATGAAAATGTCTCCCGACTTCCGCAATCGTGTGCTCGCCGGCGAATTCGTTGGCGGCACGTTTCTCAATCTCGGCTCCCCGCTGACCGCCGAGATGGCCGGCGCCGCTGGCTTCGACTGGGTGCTGCTCGATCATGAGCACGGCCCCGGCGACGAAACCACCCTGCTCCATCAATTGCAGGCCGTTTCGGCGACCCCGGCCACGGCCATCGTGCGCATCGCGGCCAACGAAACCCCGCGCTTCAAACGCACGCTCGATGCGGGCGCCGACGGCATCATGGTTCCTTACGTCAGCACCGCCGCCGAAGCCCAGGCCGCCGTCGCCGCCCTGCGCTACCCGCCGCGCGGCATCCGGGGCGTCTCGAAGATGAATCGCTCGTCCGCCTTCGGCGCCCGCTTCGACGCTTCCCTCGCCCACGCCCATGAGTGGCTCGTCACGATGGTGCAGATCGAAACGCGCGAAGCCATGGACAACATCGACGCCATCGCCGCCGTCGACGGCGCAGACGTCCTGTTCGTGGGGCCGCTCGACCTTTCGACCAACTACGGCATGAGCGGAGATTACACGAACCCCGCCTTCGTCGACCTCCTCCGTCGCGTCGCCGCCGCCGCCCGCGGCGCGGGCAAGGCCGCCGGCATTCTCGCCCTCGACCCCAGCCACGTCCCCTCCTGGCGCGAACTGGGCTTCACCGTCATGGCCCTCGGCTCCGATGGCGGCGGGGCCAACGCCGCCCTGCGCTCCGCCGCCGCGGCGTTGCGCGGAAACACTCGCTAGCCGTTTCTATCGTTTCCGCACGAGGAGCTCCGCCGGCACCTCGGGAATCCGGGCGGCAATCACTTCGTGCCGGGCCCGGCTGATGCCGTAGATGATCCGCTCACCGCGCGCCGACCGGTCCCACGCCCAGGATTGTCCTTCGAACGGGACGTCGATCGTCGTGACGTACTCGAGCGTCATGCCCGTCCGCGGGAGCCGCAGCACGTAAAGTTCCTTCTCGTCATGGCCGGTCACATACAGGAGTCCGTCCTCGCCCCAGCTGCCTCCGGAACACGCGCTGCGCCCCCACGTGGCGATCACCTGCGGAGGAAAGAGCCACGACTCCAGCAGCCGCCACTGGTCGTCGAATTTGCCTACGTGCGTCCACCGGTTGTCGAAGCCCGGTGTGGTGCCGCGGTCGTTGTAGTTGGCAAAACACGCCCACCAAAAACCGTCCCGTCGCTCCGCCCACGTCAACGAGCCGAGCCGCAGGCCAAAACTGTGCGTGGCCACATGCGCCAGCGTCGACGTGTCGTAGGTCTCCAGCGAACTCGCCATCGGCAGCTGCGGAAAATTCGAGTGGGCCAGCACCAGCTTCCCGTCGATCACGTGCCCGCCATTGAGATGAATGATGGGGCCTCCTTTGAGCCCGATCCACTCGGCGACGCGCGCACCGGTGTCCTTGCGATGTTTCACGATCGCAAAGTTGCCAATGCCATAGAAGTGCCCGTCGTCGACCGCCACACCCTGGTTCGCCCCCCGGACCGGCCAGCGCGCAAGTTCCGTTGCCACCAGGCCATGCCTGGTCAACACCGCCTCAGGCGCGGCCGGCAACGCCTGATACCACGCCCGATTCTCCGCCACACGCTTCGCCACCTCCGGAGGGAGTTCGGAGGGTGGCTGCGCAGCGAAAAGGAGCGAACCCACGGGAAGGACCACCAGCAGAGTCAGGGTTTTCATGAGAGGATAAGGCAGACGATGGCGACCATGTTGGCGATGAGCAGCGAAACGGACGATGCGACCCAACGCCCCGAAGACAAGAAGGGCGCTCCTGCTGTCCGACCGGGATTCCCGGCTAGAATTTTTTCGACACCTCGAGCGTCCACGTGCGGCCGGGAACCAGGTTTTGGTACACGGCGGGATCGTAACCAAAGCCGCCGGGTGCCAGCGGGGGCTCCTTGTCCGTCAGGTTCACGATTCCCACGCGCACGCGCAGGCCGTTCGTCCAATCCGAACCTCCTTCCCGGAAGCGATAGGCCACAGAGAGGTTGTACGTGACGGTCGAAGGCACGACATAGCGATAGACGGTACGGCCGCCGGTGAAATGCGGAGCGATGTAATCCGGACGGCCGAGACTTTCGTACACCGCCTCCGTCGTCGTCGCACCGGAGTCATGCGTCTCACCGACGAAGTAGGCCCCGAGCACGGCCGACCAGGCACCGTGGCGCCAGGAGACGTTCGACGTGCCGCGCCACTTCGCGGCGCCGTTGTCGTAGAGGTTGTCGTTCAGGGTGGGCGCCACGTTGGCGGGAGCGATCGTCGACTCCGATTTGCGAAGGTAGGACCAGTCGGAGCTGATCACCACGTTGCCGATCGGCAGGCGCGGCAGCGCGTAACGGAAACCGAGGTCGACGCCTTCGTGCTCGCTGCTCGAGACGTTGATGAAGGGACGGTTGACGGAGAAGATCCGGCCGGCGGCGGCCTGCAGGTTGCCGGGATTGGCTGTGTTGTAACTGGCAAAGGTTGCGATGTCCTCCGTCGTCAACGCAAACCGCTCCACATCCGGATCGCCCTTGTAGTCAGGCGTACCGCTGCCGAGGTCGATCGATCCGATGGAGACACCGGCCGCGAGCTGCTGCTGCGTATAGGCGCGGAGCAAGGCCGTGTCACTCGCGCGGATCTGGGCCACGCTGCGCTGGCCGAGCAAATCCGTACGCCGGATACGCCACACGTCCGCCGTCAGGCTGAGCCCGCGGACACCGGGCACGTCGACCACCACGCCGAAGGTCTCGCCCTCGGACTCGGACGCCTTGAGGTCGGGATTGCCGCCGAAGTAGGTGCGTTGCACATAAGGCCCCTCGGCGGTGACCGGGTTGCGGTACGTGTCGATGTCGCCGGCCCCGGCGGTGATCGTCCAGCGCGGGCTGGTGAAGAGCGCGGCAAGGCTCGGGGCCATGAAACCTTCGTTGTAGGACCCGCGGAGCATCACCCACGGAAGCGGACGCCAGTTGAGGCCGATCTTCGGCTTCGTCGTGTCGCCGAAATCGCTGTAACGCTCGTACCGGGCGGAGGCCGTGAGCTCGAGCGTGTTGAACAAGGGAAGGTTCTTGTCGGCCGAAACGATCGGCACGACGAACTCGGCGTAGAAGCTGGTGACGTCACGGTCGCCGAGCACGTCGGGCCGGGGCGGATGGAGAAGGAAGTCGTTGTCGAGCGGGTCCAGCCCGGATCCTGCGGGGTTCTCGCCGCTGAACGGCGGCCGAAGGTCCTCGAGGTCCTCGGTGCGGTATTCGGCGCCGAGCGCGGCCATCACGTCGTTGCCCCAAAGGCGGAAGACGCGGCCGGTGGCGCGAAGGTCGCCGCTCGCGATCTCGCTGGTGGCGTTGCGGGCGAACACCGCCGCAAACGAGTCGACGACCGCCGCCGGGTTCTCGTAGGGCTGGTCGGCCACGACCGCGCCGTTCTCCACCTTGAAGGTGTATCCAAATGGATTATACGCATCGGTGCCGGTGCGCGCCAGCGCGGCCTTCAGCAGGCTTTCCCGGACGTCGGGATAGGCCTCGTCCTCGCCCTTCACCCGGTTGTAGAATGCAGACGTCTCCCACGTCCAGGAGTCGCCCAGTTTGCCCTTGAGTCCGGCGGAGACACGCACGACATCGGCGCGTGTCTCGATCGTCTCGGCCGCGAGGTCCTGCAGCGTGAGGGAAACGAGGCTGATGGTGCGCGGGTCCCCGGTCAGCCGAGGAGCGCCGTCGGCGCGCGGAGCGCCCGTGGGATGATAGAAGGCGGAGCCGTACGGGTTGTACGGATTGTCGACGGACATCACGGCAAGCTTGTCGGAGGTCGGCGCATTGAGCGCGAGCGGCTGGCGCCGCATCGTCGAAACCGCCTTGTAGTAGCCGAGGTCAGCAAAGGCGGTCAGGTTCTCCGTGAGATCGAATTCTCCCGAGAGGAAGGTGTTGCCGCGACGCACGCGAGGGGAGGAAAAGCCGAACTGGTTGAGGTCGAGGAAGAACTCGGGACTGCCCTGACGCGTCGGCGCCGCGGTGGTGAGCGCGGGCACGCCGTTGACGAGGCGGAAGTAGTTGTTGGCCGTGGCCGAGCCGACGCGGAAGGTCGGGAAATATCCGCGAGGCGTGCGGGCGTCGAAGGACCCGCCGAGGGTATTGAAAGGCGGCGGTGCCCGGTCGACATTGTTCGACGTGGCGCTGAAATCGCGCTCCGTCAGACGGATCGCGTCGCGATAGAGCGCCTCGACCGTGCCGAAGATCCGGCCCCGTCCACCCGAGAAGCTCGTGCCGAAGGTGAAGGTACCCTGGACGTTCTCTCCTCCGCCATGTTCCGGAAAGCCATAACGAACAGAGGCCTCGGCGCCGTTGAACTCGCGCTTGAGCACGTAATTGATGACGCCGCCGACCGCATCGGATCCGTAAATCGCCGAGGCGCCGTCGCGGAGCACCTCGATGCGTTCAATCCCCTGCGTGGGAAGCTGATTCACATTCACGGCTTGGGAAAGACCCGCCGTCATCGGATTGATCGCCATGCGGCGCCCATTGACCAGAATGAGCGTCCCCGTGGCCCCGAGATTGCGCAGGTTGATGTTGGCATTGTCGCCGCGGGCACCGGATGAGCCAAGGCGGGTTTCATTCTCGGGAAGATTGACCACCGAGGGAAGCGAGGTGAGCAGATCGACGGGTAGCACGGCGTTGCGCGCTTCCATCGCAGGCTGGTCGAGCACGGTAACCGGCGCGACTTTCTCCATGTCGATTCGTCGGATGTTGGAACCCGTGACGACGAAGCGCTGCAGTTCGAGGGCCTCCTCGTCACGGGTGGAGTCCGGGCTTGCTGCCGGAGCCACCTGTGAAAACAGCGAGCCGGCAGGCAGGGCAAAGCAGATGGCGAACGCCACCGCGCGCAGGCGGGAAGACGCGCCTGACTGAAGAGTGTTCTGATCGGAAGCCAAGGTGTGCATGACAGCGCACAGACACCCCGGCGCAGCGCTCCTTTCAATCTCCTCTCTCCGCCGTCACCGAATCTTTTCCGACGTCACGCGGCCGTAACGGGAAATTGATGGCGAACGCCGGAATTCCCTGCTTGAACCCGGCGACGGCGTGCCCTGGCCAATGTATCCATTACTTAGTTACGCGCTGATTCCGCGCCGTTCTCGCCCGGCGTAATTGTCAGCTCCCCTAGCATGATCCAGTCACAGGTATCGCGTCCCCGGGGGCCGGGGCCGAAAAACAGCTCGACCTCGCCGGCTTCCGCAAGTTCGAAGGCAACTTCCCACGGACGGATGCCGCGATGATCGGGCCGGCCGCGCGGGTCGAAAAGCAGCGTGTGCAGCACCCGTCCCTCGCCCGACGGCGACAGGGCGCGCAACGTCACCTCGACGCCGTCCGTCGTCTTGTCGTCCGGCAGGGTGAGGTCGTAGGCCACGGGCGGGGTGATCTCGAGCGTGGTGCGCAGGACATGCCTTCCCGCGGGAAGGGCGAAGACGAGGCGCGTCATCGGATGCGCGTTGTAGCGCGGACGCCCCCCGCTCCCGTCCAGCGCGGGGCCGAAGCTGGCGAAGAACCGCACCGGCTGCGGAGTCATCGCCTGGAAGGGCAGCAGCTGGTGGCGCAGCAGGTCGGCAGTGCGGAACCACCCGCCGGCAAGCCGTTCGGGCGGCGGTTCGGCGCCCGGCGCCCACTCGACCTCGTGAAACCCTTTTTCCTGGAGCAGCCGCGTGCTCTCTGCGCGACGGTCCGCGCGGAGATAAACCGTCATGTTCTTCCACCGGTACAACGGGCGCACATCGATGCCGAAGTCGACGAACCAGTCGCTGATCCGGACGGTGTGATCGGTCGAGTCCGCCACCAGCAGCGCGCCGATCCGCTCGTCGCGCAGGTTCGCGAGCGCCTGTTGCAGCCGGTCGGTGTAGCGCACCTCGCCCAGGCGCAGCATGAGTGCCCGCCGTTCGGCAAAAAAGGGCCAGAACGAATCCCAGTCCTGCCCGGTGATCACGATCACATCCTCCGGCTCGGTCAGTTCGCGCAACGACATCGTCAGGCCGTTGCCTCCGTGGCTGATGCCGCGTTGCTGCGGGAAGTAGTAATTGAAATATTGATACACCTGCCCCCCGGCGACGGCAAGCACCGCCGCGGCCACGACCGGGCGCGGCGCGCGCGACTCGGCGAGTCCGACGAGCGCGAGGCCCATCGCCGCGACGATGAGCACCGTGTTGGCCACGAAGTAATATTCATGCAGCGCGTAGAGCTCGGGAAAGATCACGAGGGCGGATGCGAACACCGCCGTGCAGACCGCGATCTCGCGCCAGCGATGGCGCGCCGCGAGCAGCGCCACGACGGCGCAGGCGACGAGGGCAGGCAGCCAGCTCATGGCCTCGGCGACAATCCGGGCTTTCATCGCCCACATCTCCGGCGAGAGGCGCGTTTCCCACGTTCCGAGATTGAAGTTCTGCAGGCGATCCGAGGTCAGGAAATGAGCCATCGGGTTCTGCGCCTTGACCGCGTCCGCAAAACGGAGCCAGGCAAACGTCAGCGCAAAGGGCAGCGCGGTCGCGCCGGCCATCCAGCCGAACTCCGACCGCAGCCGCCCGGTTCGACGCGCGCACCACAAACGCCATAACGCCCAGCCGCCCGCCGGCAGCAGATAGAGCATGAACGTGGTCACCTTGACCGTACCGGCACCCGCGCCCGCGAGGTTGGCAATGAGCAGCCAGGCCACACTCCGCCGGTCGACCGAGGTCATGAACGCATGCCAGAACCAGAGGCTGAACATCAGCGCCATGGTCTCGATCAGGAAGCCGCGCACATAGAAGACGTAGAGCGGACATGTCAGCAGCAGCGCGAGCACAAGCCAGCGCCTCACCGGGGCAACGCCCACCCGGCCGAGGAGCAGGAAGACCGCAGGCAGGCACAGGTAGAAGCAAACGATGCTCACGAGCCGTCCGGACTTCGTGAGCCCTAGGCCCGTCGTGTTGCTCACGGCCACCACCGTCCATTGGTAAAGCGGGAACTCCATCGGGATGGACCACGGTTTGCCGAGAACGGGCGTCGGGTACGCCAGGGAGAAGTCGCTGTCCTTCTGGATGTGATACGCCGAAAGCGCCGTTTGCGCCTGCCGAAACTCGATGCCCGGCAGATTCTTGCTCGTCCACCCCACGCGCACGCCCCACACGTGAAATACGAGGGACGCCGCAAGCACGACCAGCGCGAACCACATTTCGGAGCGGCCGGGTGCGACGGGCGACGGGGAGGCGGACATGTCACCGAAGCAAGATTCCACCGCGTCGCTTGCCAACCTGAAACTCGGCGAGGCTGTTGCCAATCAGCGGAGAGTGACTGTCCGCCAGTGAAACGGGTTGTTGCCTCAACGTCCGCCAGCCATCGTCCCGGCGTCGCTTCAGCTTGACGCCCCACCCTTCCAGTTCCGGCGCACCGGCGTTCCAGCCCCGGCAGCGTTCGAGGCTGCGCCCCCCTTACGCAGCAGGGGTTCTTGCGGCACTTTTCGTCAGCCTGACGTTCGCCATTTGGTGGCGCAACCACGACATCCTGCGGGATCTCTACGACGTGTCGTCCATCATCGTCGCCGTGGGAAAACTGGAGGCGGGCCTGCGTCCCTACGTCGACTTCAGATCGACGATGCAATCGGCCACCTATGTGCTCAACTGGCTCGTCGAGGCCGTCTTTGGTGCCCATTACCTTGGCCTCGTGAAGGGCGGCCTCCTGCTCGCCCTCGTGGGCGGCACAACCCTGGCCCTTTTGTGGCGACCCGTTTTTGGCGCCCTCGGCGCCGTCCTGCTCGCAGGCGCGGTAACCCTGGGAGGCCTCTCCCAGCATGTATTCATTTTCTACAACACCGTCGGGCTCCTCTGCCTTGCGGTCGTCGTCGCCGGCCTCGCGACCGAGCCCCGCTTATGGCCGCTTCGACGCTGGGACCGCTGGCTCGTCTGCGCGGCCCTCGTGGTGGGCGGCACCAACAAGATCAATTTCCATGCACTCACCCTCGGACTCGCCGGCCTGCTGATGGCGCAGGGCTGGCTGGCCGGACGCTGTACGCCCCGTGCTCTCGTTGCCTCCCTGGCCTCCCTCTTCGCTGCCGGTGTCGTCGTCCCGCTCGCGGTGGAACTCGCCTGGACCGGCGCCGCGCCACGCGTGTGGTTCTTCAACATCTTCGAACTTCCGAGCGAACGGGTTGGGTTTGCCCTCGCCGGCTTCAAGGCCGAACTGCTTTGGGAACCACCGTACGACGTCCATCACAGCCTTCCGTTCAAGGCCTTCAACGCCGCCGGGCTCGCCCTTCTGGCCACGGTTTCCGCGTTGATCTGGATGCGCACGGTCCGTCCCCTCACACGGGGTCGGCGCCTCATCGGGACGGTTTCGCTGGCCGCCCTCTGTCTCGCGGTGGCGGTCGGCGGATTGCTCCTCACCACGACCAACGTCGAGACGATCGCGCTCACCTCCCTCGCCTTTCCGGTCGGCGCCGCGGCCCTCGTCGCGGCCTTTCGGCCGAAAGGCAGCCCGGGCAACCCGCGCTTCGCCACCCGTTTCGTTCCCGCCGCCTCGCTGTTGTGGACATTCGTCGGTGGCTACGCCGCCTGGCAAGGCTCCCGCGTGATGTTCGGAGAGGAGCCGCCGCGCCGCACGGACTACGTTCGCTGGACCGACCCAGGCCCCACGGGCGCCTACCTGCGCGGGGTGCGGCTCGAGCCTGGCTGGCGCGATTCGCTCGTGGCAACCGTCCGTGAGCTCGAACGCATCCAAATAAAGGATACATCCCTGAAAACGGTGCTCTTCGGACCGGCCTTCGAATGGATGGAACGCGCCCACCCTGGCTCCATCGTGCCGGGGATGCCCGTCTGGTACCACCACGGAACCTCCCTCTCGAGCGAAGATGGTGCATGGCTCGAGCAGGCCCTGCAGGAGAAAGGGGTCGATCGCCTCGTGCTGAATCCCCATTGGGAAAGCTGGCCCGGATCCTTCTGGTTGCGGCTGGCGGACGATTTTCGCGCCGTCGACCTCGGGCGCTTCGCGCGGGTCTACGAGCGTCGCACCGCCCCGCGTCAGCCCGCGTTCGCCGCGGCCGCGGTGGCGTTTACCCCGTGGTCGTTCCGGGAATCCACGGGAAGCAACGTCCATTGGCTTTCCACCACCATGTCGCCCGGCACCGCGTTGTATGAAAGCCCTTGGGGCCGCGTTGTCGGCCGCGTCGGCGGCATGGACTGGATCTGGCGCAGAGGGGCGTATCTCGCGCAGGGCAACTTTGTCGCCATGCTGCAGGGGGAGTCAGACGAATCGGCGGAGGTCACGTGCCGGATCGAGAACCGTGAGGGCGAATCCGTCTCAGTTCTGTTCGAGCATACGATCACGCTCACTGCGGCGAATCCGGAGGCACGTCTGCCCTTCGTTGTCAGCGCCGGCGGCAGGCCGCTCACGCTCACAATGACCGTTGCACCTGAAAACGCGCAACGGGTCCTCTGCGGCTGGCGTGACCTGCGCATCGGCCACGCCGCCTCGGACGCGACGGCGCCTCCGGTGACCCTTGCGCCCCTGCTCGCTTCCCCGGAGGCTGGCTTTACCTCCTTTCCCTCCGTCCTTCGCATCCGCGAGGCGGATCCCGCCACCATCGACGGTTGGTTCGCGGCGCCCTTCGAGACCTGGCAGCCCGTGGCCGCCGAGCGCCAGCACGCCACCGTGACCATCGACTTGCAGCGCCGGCCCGATGGCACCGGGCATCCGACCTTGCTGACCCTTGCGTGGTACAAGGCGGGGCGCATCGAATTCCTCCAGCAGGCAGTCGTAAATCCGGGTGACCAGGAACAACTCGAGCTTTCAGCCGCGTTGCCGGAGGCCGGCGGCTGGGTGGGTCTGCTGGCCCGCGCGGCCGATCCCACCGCCGAGCCCAACATCCGCGCCCGCCCGCCCACGTGGCGTTGGTAGGGCGGCTCGCCTCAAGCCGGACAGGAAGAGGCTTTACTCCACCCCGGGCCGGGTCGCTTAATTTCCGGCCTTTTTCATGAGTTCTGCCGCCGCCGATTTCCGGTATCACATCGACACGCCCGCTACCTGGCGGCCCGAAAGCGCATTCCTCCACATCATGGGCTGGCTCTACGTCGGCCCCGAGGGCGGTTGCCTCGACATCCGGGCACGGGTGGACGATCGCATCAGCCTGGGCAACTACGGCCTCGAGCGTCCGGATTTACTCTCGTCCCTCGGGGACTCCCTCGGCGCGCGCCGCAGCGGTTTCATCCTGCGCGCGCAAACCTGGCGGGGCGCAAGGCAGCTCTCCCTCGACTTCCACGACGGCACGCAGTGGCGGGAGTTTTTCACCACCCCGCTCGATACGTCCGCGCTGCCTGCCGAAGCCGTCAAGCCTCCGCGCTACCTGCGCGCGGTCACGGTCTACCAAACGCTCCATTACCTCTACCGCTACTTCCATCGCGAATCGTGGAGCACGCTCTGCCGCGAGACGGACGCCGTGCTCGCCGATGTCACGACGTATCCCTGCGACACGGGCGGCATCGAGCCCTTCATCGGGCAGATCGAGAATCCCGGCTACTGGATCAACGCCGGCTACGACAAGTTTCGCGTCACCGGCTGGGCCTACCGTACCGATGGCGAAATCCTCCAGCTCAGCGCGACCACGGGTGTGCTCACGGAGAACCGCCTCGTTTACCCGAAGGATCGCCCCGATGTCGCGCAACACCGCACCGACCACCCGGGCTGCGGTCGCTCCGGCTATTACGGCCTCGTCGACATCCGCCACGACGTGCCGAATCCGGTCAACCTGAAGATCTTCGCCGACCTGCCCGATGGCATGCGTCTGCTGGCCTTCAGCCGGCGCATGTATTTGGATCGTCGTGACGCGCACAACGGCCCGATCCAGATCTACCGGCCCGCGCTCTTCTACAAGGTCCTGGCCGCCCTGCTCCGCGGCGCCGCGCTCGGCCGCTACCGGTTCGACAGCTGGAAGGAGGCGCGCGGCGAGATCGAACGCCTGCGCCAGCACCTCTCCTCGACCCTTGGGCGCGGCGAACCCGCCCGGCTGCCCGAGGTCATCGCCCGTCGCCGCGACCAGGACCCGTACACGCGGTGGTGCTGGCACAATCGGCTCACGACGCGGCTCCGCGGCGTACTGGCGACGGACGCCGCGGAGGCGGTCAGGGCTGGCGGCCCGCTCATCAGCGTGGTCGTTCCCGCCTACAACACGCCGGAGAAGTACCTGCACGAACTGCTCGCGTGCCTCGGGCGCCAGATCTACCCGCGCTGGGAACTTTGCATCGCCGACGACGCCTCGCCGCAACCGCACGTGCGCAAGATCCTCGAGCAGGCCGCGAAAGCCGACCCGCGCATCAAGCCGGTCTTCCGCACGGAGAACGGCCACATCTCCCGCGCCACCAACTCGGCGCTCGACGTCGCCACCGGGGATTTCATCGCCCTCGTCGACCACGACGACCTGCTGCCTGACGACGCGCTGCTTCATGTTGCGCAGGCGATTCTCAAGCATCCGGCCGCCGGATACCTCTACACGGACGAGGACAAGATCGACGACACCGGCCGGCGCTTCGATCCCCATCTCAAGGGAGCCTGGAGCCCGGAGATGGCGATCACGCACAATTACACGCATCACCTCACCGTCATCCGCCGGGACATCGTGGAGAAAGCCGGGCGCCTTCGTCCGGATTACAACGGCGCGCAGGACATCGATCTCTTCCTGCGCTGCTTCGAGCTCATCCCGCACGGCGACGTCGTCCACGTGCCCTACGTTTGCTATCACTGGCGGGCCCATGCCGAAAGTACCGCGCAACGCGGCGATCAAAAGGGCTACTTGTTCGACGCCGCCCGCCGGGCCATCGCCGACGCCGCGAGCCGGCGTGCCCTGCGCGCCGAGCCCATGCTGCCCGGGTTCGCCCGCGAGTACGCGCTCTGCCTGCACCAGTTGAAGTGGGATGCCGCGCTGTTAGGCGAGAACCCGGTCACCATCGTCATCCCGACCAAGGATCGCGCCGATCTGCTCGCGAAGTGCCTCGACTCGCTCGCGCGCACGACCCCCAAGGAATCGGTGAAGGTCGTTGTGGTCGACGACGGTTCCACGGATGCCGCCGCCCTCGCCCTGCTCGACACGCTGCCCGCCCGCGCCGACCTGCGCGTCGAGGTCATTCGCGCCGAGCCGTCGCCGGATGGCTTTAACTATTCCCGCCTGGTCAATCTCGGCACCGCGCGCGCCGACACGCCCTTGGTCCTTCATCTCAACAACGACGTCGAAGCCACGACGCCCGGGTGGCTCGAGGATCTCGTGGGCTGGAGCACGGTCCCTGGCGTCGGTGTCGTCGGTGCAAAGCTCCTCTATCCCGACGGCACCGTGAACCATGCAGGCATCGGTTTCGGGCGTGAGGACGGTCTCGCTCACGTCCTCTTCGAGAGAATGCCTGCCGCGGACTTCGGTTATTTCTTCCTGCCGCACGCGGCCCGCAACGTGGCCGCCGTCACCGGCGCCTGCCTGCTCACGCGCACCGATCTCTACCGGCAGCTCGGCGGCTTCGACGAAAAGGAGCTCGGCGTGGCCTACAACGACGTCGACTACTGCCTGCGCGCCCAGTCGGCCGGCCAGCGCGTCGTGGTGACGCCGCAATCAGTCCTCACGCACGTGGGCAGCGCCTCGCGCGGCAACACGTACACGGAACGCGAACACGTCGCCTTCCTCGCGCGTCACGGGAACTACCGTGATCCGTACCATAGCGAGACGCTCTCGTTTCCGCCGGCGCATCTTCCCCTCGACCCGTATCACCGGCGCCACGCCCAGCAGCCACGGCCCTTCAAGGCCGTCGTGCTCACGCACAACCTCAACTTCGAGGGCGCGCCGATTTTCATCTTCGAACTCGCCCGCTTCCTCGCCGAGCAACCGGGGGTTTCCATCTCCATCGCCTCCCCTCAGGACGGTCCCTTGCGCCAGCGCTTCGAAGCGCTCGGCCTGAAGGTCGAGATCTGGGATGCCTCGGCCCTGCGCGCGGCCCGAAGCCCCGAAGAATTCAATTCCGCGCTCACGGCCTTCGCCCGCACCCGCGCGTGGGACGACATCGAGCTTTTCATCTGCAACACGATGCTCACCTACTGGGGCGTGCACCTGGCGCACCACCTCGGAAAACCGTCGGCGTTCTATATCCACGAAAGTAATACGGTGAAGCGGTTCTTCCAGAACCTCCTCCTGCCCGTGGCCTGCGAAAGCGTCGAGGAGGCGTTCCGGCTGGCGACCCGCGTCGTGTTCACCGCCCGGTCGACCCGCGACATCCACGAGGAACACAACGCCAACGACAATTATCGCACGCTTCCGAGCTGGGTCGACTTCCAGCGCATCGAGGCCTTCGCCGCTGCGCACGACCGCATGGATCTCCGGAGGAAACACAACCTCGACCCCGATGCCATCCTCGTGGTCAACATCGGCTCCGTCTGCGAACGCAAGGGCCAGCACATCTACATCCGCGGCATCGACCTGCTCCGCAAGGAACTGCCTTTGCTCTTTCCCGGCCGGAAAATTCAGTGGGTCATGGTCGGGGCGCGCGAGGGCCTCTATATGGAGTCGCTCATGGAGGACATCCAGCTGATGAACCTCCACGAGGTCGTGATCGTTCCTGAGACGCCCGACATCTACGATTTCTACCGGCTGGCGGACATTCTCGTCTGCACGAGCTTCGAGGAATCGTTCCCGCGCGTACTGCTCGAGGCGATGGTCTTCGGGACGCGCATCGTCAGCACCGACGTCAATGGCATCGCGGAGATGCTGACGAGCAACGACGAGGCCTACCTGGTCCCCGCGGGCGATCCCTTCAAACTCGCCGCCGCACTCCGGAAGGCGCTCGCCGACCATGTGGCGGGCAGCACCAAGATGACCTCGATGGCGTACGCCCGCGCCGCGCGCAATTACCACCAGAGCCGCGCCTTCCCCAAACACCTCCAGGTGATCCGGGAGGCGTGGCTGGGCTGAGGCCGGCGAACCCCCGAAGCACGACTGCAAATACCCGGTGATCGAGACACCCATCAGTTTCCTGCAAATCGATACGCCGGCCGCGGGATCTTCGCTGCCGTGCGGTCGTCACGCCGTGCAAGGCTGGCTGATGCCGAAGCTGCGTGGTGGTTTCACGGATTTGCGGGCGACGGTCGGTGGACGGGTTTTCCCCGGATTGCTGGGGTTTCAACGCACCGACCTCGCCGCTCATTTCCAGACAGGGCGCGACCGCGAACCGGCGGGTTTCCAAGTCAACGTGGAACTCTCACCCGGGCACCCTCGCGTGCGCTTCGAGGCGTTGCAGATCGAGGGCGTCTGGCAGGAGATCGGCGCGCTCGAGCTCTCGGTGGACGCGACGCTTCCTCCGGTCGGGTTTCCGGTTCCAACGGCCCCGGTGCGCGGGCATGAGTTCGGCCAGCTCCTGCATGCCTTCCTCACCGAGCCGGCTCCGCCGCCGGACCCCGCCGCCCTTGCGCATCGGCTGGTGGCGGACGCTCCGTTTCCCCGTGACCTGCTGCGGCCCACTCCGCCCTTCCATGGCACGATGATTTCGCCCGTTGCCCTCGTTGCGGCGGCCGACGGATTCGTTGACGTGCAAGGTGACCTCTTCCACGCGGGCGCAAGCATCCGGCGCGTGCTCGTCAGCGCCGACCTCCACGTGATGCAACCCCTGGTGTACGGCACGCCCACACCAGCGGTCGCGGCACGCCATCCACGCACCGCGAACGCGCGCGCCTGCGGTTACGCGGGACGCGTGTTCGTGCCGTCCCAGCTGCCGGATCCCGTCGCGCTTCGCCTGTACGCCGAATTCGCCGACGGCTCCCTCCATCTCGTGCACGTCGCCCGCGTGCTACGTCGCACGGCGGAGGACCTTACCCGCCCTTTCAACCCGGGTCTCGCGGAACGACTGGACGAAGCCGTCGCGGCGCTGCGGCGCGCGATCGCCCACCACCAACTCGCCCTCGTGACCGACGCCGCCTTCGATGAGGAAGTCGCCCGCGTGCGCGACGCGGTGCGCGCCCCGGCTCCCCGGCAGTCGCACGCACCCTTGATCGAGCTTGAGAACACCTTCAGGCACACGGGCGGCGTCGAACGCGCGACGGCCGGCCTGCCCCCGGCGGGCATGGTGATCGCCGGTCTCGTCTCCGATTCGCATCCTGAAGTTGCGGCCGGCCTCGTGCAGGCGATGAACCTGTTGCAGTCCCGCCACCCGGAGCTGGCCGACAACGCACACCTGGTACTGGCCGGGGCACACATCGGCGAGACGTCTCCGGATGTGACGGTGGCGAAGCACTGGACCGAGGAGGACGCCCTGCGCCTTGCAGACCTGACCGTGCGCACGGCCGACCGGGGAGCCGAAGGGCTGCCCGCGGGAGACACGGTCGCGTTGGCCGAGGCCCTGGCCCGCCGGCTTCATCGCCTGCGGCGCGAACTCAACGAAACGACAGCGGCCCCATGATCGTCCAGTCGCGGGCTCCGTTGTTCCGCGGCCCCGAGTTGACGGAGAAGACGACCTCCGCCTCCGCTGCGAGGACGAACTCGTGTTTCAACTTCAGAAGGCCGCGCTGGTCGTAACGGTCACGCGGATTCACCTCCTGCGTGAAGATGACCTGCGGTTCCGCACCGGGCCGGTTCTCCGTCACCACGACGTGAATACCATCCGTGCGGTCTCCATGGGGTATGCTCTCGTCGTAGGCCCCGGGCAGGATGCCGATTTCGCATTGAAACACGTGCTTCCCGGCGGGCAGCCGGAATGTGAGCCGCTTCGGCGGCTGCGCATCAAAATACGATCGTTTCTCCTGCTCGTAGCGGGCCAGCGGCGCTTCCGTGAAGTAGCGCAGGGGCAAGGGATCGATGCCCGCAAACATCCACCCGTAGCGCCGGGGGACCTCCTCGATTGCGACGTCGCGGCCGGTCATACCCTTCTGCCATTCGTCCACCTCGATTTCGGGCCAGCGATGACCACTCAAGATGTCGGCGACAAAGGGGTCCCGGCGCCCTTGCGCCAGATAGACATCGACGTTCCCCCAGGAGAAGGCGCGTCGCCCGTCGATCAACAACTGGTCGCGCACACGGGCGATCAGACCGGCGTGCGTACGCAGCTCGTCCTTCACCACCAGAGCGCCCACCGTGTATTTCTTCAGACCCGCAAAGGCGGCATCGAGATACTCGGCGTCGTTCTCCACGCCGGCGCGCAACATCAGCGCGCGTCGCCGGGCTCCGAAGGGAATGACGGAACTCCAGTCATCGCCCGCGACGATCAGAACCTCGTCGGGACCCGTCGCCTCGCGCAGCGCCTGCAGCAGTTCACGGTTGCCCGGTTC
>CAYOSX010000023.1:0-28908 GCA_964406745.1 uncultured Opitutus sp. | reverse complement strand
CAAAGAAAAAGCGGCGGTCCGAAGACCGCCGCTCGAAGGATGCAAGGTACGGTGGCGCTGCCTTACCAGGTGCCCTTGACGCCGACCGACATCTGCACGCCGAATTCTTCCTGCTGGTAGAAGCGGGCGTAGTCGGGGGTGAGGTCGCCGTAGCGAACGAGTGTCTGCGGCTTGTTGAGCAGGTTGCGCGCGTTCGCGAAGAACGTCATGCGCTTCGAGAGCTTGTACTCCACGTTGACGTCGAGGTTGACGCGCGAGGTGTAGTACTCCCGGCCGTTGGTGCCGAACGCGGTCTGCTGCCCGCGACGCTGCTCACCACGGTAGTTCCACTTCAGCTTCACGACCCAGGGCTGACGATTGAAGTCGATGCCCCAGTTGGCCGTTTCCGGAATGAACCGGTCGAAACGAGCCTCTTCGTTGCCGTCGAGCTTGAGTTTGGTTCCGTTCGCGAAGAGTGAGAGGCTGCGTCCCCACTCGCCGAGGGCCGACACCATCGTGAGCGGCACGCGGGTGTTGACCTCGACACCGGAGATCTTGGCGTCGCCGGCATTGATGTTGGTGCTGATCTGCCAGCCGACGTAGCGGTTGTCCAAGCCGAGCTCCTGGAGCAACTCCGGGGTGGCGGCGACGGTGCGGCTGCCGAAGAAGTTGATGATGTCCTTCTGGAAGACGCCAGCGCTGAAGAACGAACCCTTCTCTCCGTAGTACTCGAGGGAGAGGTCGTAGTTGTCGGCCGTCCACGGCTTGAGACCGGTGTTGCGCACGGTGATCGTGCCCGGGTTCACCGTGGGGTCGAGTTCAGCGGCCTCGTTCTCGTCGATCGTTGCATTGGGGATGATGTTGGAGAAATCCGGACGACCGAAGGTCTTTGCGTACGCAAAGCGCACGAGCAGGTTGTCGGTCACGTTGTAGTTGGCGTGGAAGCTCGGATAGGTGCCGTCGTAGGACTTCTCCGCCGTGTATTGGCGTTCGAGCCGGGTGATGCGCACTTCGTCGAGCGAACCGGCGGCGCCGGCCTCGATCTTGCGCACGCGATTGCCGGCGCCGTCGCGGACGAACGTGCCGTCGGCGTTGCGCTGAAAGGCGAGGTCCGGGTCGTACAGCATGCCGCGGCCATCATCCTCGGTCTTTTCGTACCGCACGCCCGTGATCAGGCTGAGGCGGTTATCGAGCAGGCGTCCTTCAAGTTGGAAGTAGTAGGCGGTGACGCGCTCCTTCAGGTACTCGGAGTTGGTAATGCGGTAGGTCTCCGCAGCGGCGGCCTGCGCGGGCGTTTGCGTCCAGTGACTCGGGTTATCGAGGTAATCGTCCCACATCAGGAACGGGCTCGGCCACTGAATGCTCGGCATGCCGAAGTGAGGGTCCTCGCCCGAGTAGCTGGCATCGAGGAAACGCGCTGCGCTGTCGTCGCCCGAGGCGGCCACGCCGTCAGGGCCGACATAGGTGACGCTGCTTTGAACGCGACGAATGTCGCGGGTCTGCTCGCGGACGTCGGCGCCGACCTTGAGGCTCGCGGGGAATTGGAGGAAATCCAGCGTGCGTTTCACGGACACGGTGCCGCCGACGAACTCATCACGCGCGTCGATCGGGTTGGTCGTGGCGGTGTTGAGGCGGTAGTTGTTGAGGTCGTAGATATCGATCGGGTTATTGTTGTTATCAAGGACCTGAATCGTCTCGGGGCGGATACCGCCGAGGGTGTTGCCGTTGAATACGACGCGCGAGGGCTGGTTGAGCGTCACGCTCATGCCGGCGAAGTGACCGCGATCGGTGGCGCGGTACCAGGTACGCGAGGTCGAGGCGTTGAGGCCGGCGACGACTTCCCAGAGACCATTGTTGAAGGTATACTTCAGGTTGCCGGCGGAGGTGGCGCCGAGTTTGTCGCGGAAGGCGGAGCCGATGCTGACGGCGCCGCGGCCGGTGGCACCGTTGGTGAAGTCCGGACCATAGGACAACGGCGTCCCGCTGGAAGGGGTCGGTGTGCCGTTGGTGCCGGCATTGATGTTGAGATTCCGGTTTCCGAAGAAGGACTTGTAGTAGTTGGCCTGGACGCCGGCGGAGATCAGGTGATTGCGGGCGGGGCGCCAGTCGGCCTTGACGCTGATGGAGTCACGGAAGGTGTTCTTCGGGCCGTCCTGGATCGTGTACTGGCGGAGGTAGGGGTTCTCGGGCGTGGCGCCGGTGCCGGTGCCGCTGTTCTGCCAGGTTTTCTGCGAGCGATGCTGCTCGTTGAACTGGTTCGAGCTGAGGCCGGTGATCACGATGCCGAAGTTGCGGCTGATGGGCAGCGTGTAATCGAAATCGAAGCCGGGGAGGACCTTGAAGGTCTTCTTCTTTCCAGGGCCGGGCGTCGTCTTCCAGAACTCAAGGTCCTCACTATTGAAGTTGAGCACCGCTCGGTAGTTGAGCTGGGCGCCGGAACGCTCGAACGCGCTCTTGCTGACCATGTTCACGGAGCCGCCGAGGGAGTCGGCCGGGGAGTCGGGAGTCGGCACCTTGGTGACCTCGATGCGGGAGACGTTGTTGATCGAAACCTGCTCGAGTTCAAAGGAACGCGTCGACGAACCGGAGGCGGAACTCGCCATGCGGGCACCGTCGACGGACACGCCGGTGTAGTTGTCGGCAAAGCCGCGCACCGAGATCGTGCGGACGTCGGCGGCGACATAGTCGACCGAGATGCCGGGGAGGTACTTGATGAACTCACCCACGTTACCCTCGGTCACGTCACCGAACGCGTCGGCGGAAACGACATTCTTGATGTTGCCCGCGAAGCGCTGCTCGTTGGCGGCGATGTTCGCGGCGTTGGTCTCACGCTCACTGGCGACCACAAACGCGTCGAGCACGATGGTCTCGGGGCCCGTGCCGGTGCCGGTACCACCGAGGGTGACATCCTGCTCGGTCACCTGTCCGCCGTTCACGCGAACGGTGACGGTCTGCGGGGCCATGCCGGTGAAGACGACGTTGAGGCGCACTTCGCCTTCCGGCACGCCGACGAGGCGATATTCGCCGAATTCGTTGGTGAAGGTTTCCTGCGTCGAACCTTCGACGGAAACACGCACATTGTTGAGATAACGACCGCTGGTCGCGTTGAGCACGCGACCTTCGACGGTGCCGACCGATTGCGCCCAAAGTGTTGGTGCAAATCCAATTAGTACGGCGAAAAGCCAGAGCGACAAACGTCGGCCCCAGGCGAGGGAGGGAATCATGGTGTCAGGGTTCATGCGGTTACGGTGGGTTTAGGTGCCACAGTCGGACGACGCCGGGCTAATGCGGGGAGTAGGGTTTCCCACGGCGTCGAACAGACGACGTTCTGAAATCACCGCAAAAGCCTGTCAATCTTTTTGAGGACACGTGTCCGCCTAAATGTCGCGTTTGCGCCTGTATAAGCGGCATTTACCTATGAAAATAGCGCCGTTAAGTCCTGGCCCGACCGACCGCGAATCTCATGAATTTACGGACAAGTGTCCTAGACGAGTGGAATGGCGCCGCAGGCCACGCGCCATTTGACAACGGTGCAACGAGCGGCCACACCGTCCCCCACCCATGCTTCAGACGCGCGAACGCAAGACGAGTTCGACCCCCGCCGTCATTTCCTCGACTGCCGAGTTTGCCCGTTACGTCGGCCTTGCCCGAACCACGGTTTCGCGCGTTCTCAACGGCCAGCCGGGCCTGAAGCGCAAAACGATCGAGCGTGTGCAGCGTGCGATGGCCGAGACCGGCTTCACCCCGAACGCCTACGCGCTCCACCTCAAGGGCAAGCGAACCTCCATGGTCGGCATCTGCATGGAGAATCTGCTGACCCCGCCCGCTGTCCGCAAACTCGCCCAGTTGCAGCGCAACCTGCGCGACCGCGGATTCACGTCACTGATCGAGGTCTTCGAGCCGGGCGCAGGCCGCAAGATCGTCCGGCATTTCCAATCGATGCGCGTGGAGGCGATCGTCTTCATCGGCCAGTTCGACCTTGCCGAGGCATCCACCCACGTCGCCGACCTCACCGCCCAGAACCTGCCGCACTTGTTCATCGACCTCGCCGGCGTTCCGGGGGCCACTTCCGTCGCCCTCGACCGTCGCCAGGCGATGAATGACGTCCTGCAGCACCTGCTCAAGCTGGGGCACCGTTCCTTCGGCCTGCTCGGCATCTCGGGCACCGTTCGAAGCACCATCGATCGGCTCAAGGGCATCGAGGACGCCCTGGAGGCCGCCGACCTGCGCATCGCCGACGCCACACGCTCGCTCGACCACCTGCATGTCCGCGTCAACGACTTCGAGTACGGCCGCCAGCTCGCGCAAAGTTTCGCCCACCTCAAGGAGCGCCCGACCGCCTACGTGGCCATGAACGATGAGATCGCGATCGGCGCGATGCATGCGTTTCAGGACCTCGGATTCTCGGTGCCCGAACAGCTTTCCGTCACCGGCTTCAACAACCAGGACATCTGCGAGATCACGACACCCGGTCTTACCAGCGTCGACCAGGAGATCGAGGCGACAATCCGCGCGGCTTCCGACCTTCTCGCGTCACGCATCGGCAAGGGTTCGCCCGGCCGGAGTGTGGCTAAAACGATTCCCGCGCGTCTCGTCATCCGCGGGTCCACCGGGATGGCGTAGCCTCGCCCCGCACGCCGGGCTTTTCTACCCGCCTGTCCAATAACGCGCCACATCGAGATCGTCGGGAAACGCCGTCCGACCTTGGAGAAAACGCGCCCATAGCCGCGCCAGCTCCGGTGCCCACAGCGTTCCTTTCGAGCCAAGACCCGCCATCACCCCAAGCGTTTGCACGTCTGGATGCACACCCACGCAGGGATGGCGATCCGGCACCGTCACCCGCCAGCCACCTTCCTGTCCGTCAACCGCCAACGTTCCCCCGGCCAATAGCCGCGCGCTTTGCTCCAGCTCCGCGCGCGCCACCAGCGAAGGTGGGCGGTCTTCCAGCTGCTCCGCCCGCTCGTACGTCGCGCCCACCCGCGCCCGCCCGCCCGCTTCGGGCAGGATCCAATGACCGCGATTTAGAATAGTCCCCGGATCCAACCCGGGCAGTTCGCCCGCCAACACCTCCCCCCACGCCAGCTCCCACGGCACAAACGGAAAGGCGGAGCTCACTTCGGCACCGCCACACAGGATCGTCCGTCGATACCTTTTTTGCTCCGCCGCAAGGTCCACCCGGCGCTCTTCCAACCGCCCGGTTCCAGCCCACCTCAGGCGCATCGCCGTCACCAGGGCCGCCGTGTCCACCTGCGCGGCGCCGTGAATCCAGGCACCATTCTCGTCCACCTCCGTCAGGTACGGACTCAGCGCGCCCCGCGCCACTTTATCCTTCACCGCGTTCCGTTCAGACTCGTCCCGAAACAGACGCCTCACCTTCATCTCGCGAAGCAGCGGCAGGCCGAGGGTCGCCTCGATTTCCCGATACACCGCGAGCGCGGGCCCTCGCCATTCGTCCACCCGCCAGCTCTTTGACCAGCGTCGTCCGGTGACAGGATTGATCATGCCGGCCCCAACCCGCGACGCCGATCCGCCAAGACCGGCATCCGCCATCACGAAGGGCAGGCCCGCCCGCTCACACTCCCACCCCAACAGCGTGCCCGCCAGCCCCTGACCGACGATGAGCAAGGGCTCCTTCATGACGCACCCCACTCCGGCTTCCCGCCTGGGTTTACCCCGAGCGTCCCGCGAACCCGCCGTAAACGATTCCAATGCATTTAACTTCAGCAAACACGGTCCCAGGCTGGGCAACACGCCGAATTTCCGTCTAACCTTTACGAACGCTTGACCGGGCCCACACCCGTCGCCCCTTCACCCCGTACATCCCATGCGCTTCCTTACCCTCCTCCTTTCGTCTCTGTGCCTGCATTCCTTCGCTGCCGCGGCCGAGACCCACGATTACGACGTCGTCGTCTACGGCGGCACCTCCGCCGGCGTCATCGCCGCGGTGCAGGCCAAGAAGATGGGGAAATCGACCATCATCGTCGGCCCCGACAAACATCTCGGAGGCCTCTCCAGCGGCGGTCTTGGCTGGACCGACACCGGTGACAAGAGCGTCATCGGCGGACTTGCCCGCGAGTTTTATCATCGCGTCTGGCAGCACTACCAGACGCCCGAAGCGTGGACCTTCCAGAATCGCGAGGAGTACGGCGGCCGGGGCCAGGGCACGCCCGCCATCGACGGAGCCCAGCGGACGATGTGGATCTTCGAGCCCCGCGTTGCCGAGAAGGTCTTTGAGGACCTTGTGCGCGAGCACGCCATCCCGGTGCATCGGGACGAATGGCTGCAGCGCGACGGCGGCGTCGAGAAACAGGGTGCGCGTATCACCGCCTTCACTACATTGAGCGGCAAACGTTACACCGGTCGCATGTTCATCGACGCCACCTACGAGGGCGTCCTCAGGGCCACGGCCGGCGTCGATTACCACGTCGGGCGCGAGGCCAACCGCGTCTACGACGAGAAATGGAACGGCGTGCAGACGGGTGTTCTCCACCATCGCCACCACTTCGGCGTGCTCGAGCAGGGCATCAGCCCCTACAAGGTGCCCGGAGATCCCGCGAGCGGCGTGCTGCCGCGCATCAGCACCGAACCGCCGGGCAATTACGGCGAAGGCGACCACCGCATCCAGGCGTACTGCTTCCGCATGTGCCTGACCAACGATCCGGCAAACCGCGTGCCCTTCCCCAAACCCGAGGGCTACGATCCGTCGCAATACGAGCTGCTCCTTCGCATCTTCAACGCGGGCTGGCGCGAGACCTTCCACAAGTTCGATCCCATCCCCAATCACAAGACCGACACGAACAACCACGGCCCCTTCAGCACCGACAACATCGGCTTCAACTACGACTACCCGGAGGGTTCCTACGAACGCCGCCGCGAGATCATCGCCGAGCACCAGCGTTATCAAAAGGGCTGGTTCTACTTCATTGCCAATGACCCGCGCGTGCCGGCCGAGGTGCGCGAAAAGATGTCTGAGTGGGGACTCGCCCGCGACGAATTCACGGACAACGGACACTGGCCGCACCAGCTCTATGTGCGCGAAGCGCGACGCATGATCGGCTCCTACGTGATGACCGAGAACGAACTGCTCAAACGCCGCGCCACGCCGGACTCCGTCGGCATGGGTTCCTACACCATCGATTCCCACAACGTCCAGCGCTACATCACCCCCGAAGGCTTCGTCCAGAACGAGGGCGACATCGGCGTCAAGACGCCCGGCCCCTACGAGATCGCCTACGGCTCGCTCGTGCCGAAGCGCGGCCAGGCCGACAATCTGCTCGTACCCGTGTGCGTCTCGAGTTCCCACATCGCCTTCGGTTCCATCCGGATGGAACCGGTCTTCATGATCCTCGGCCAGTCCGCGGCCACCGCCGCCGTCATGGCGATCGACGACCGCACGCCCGTGCAGGATGTCCCCTACGCGAAATTGCGCACCCGCCTGCTCGCCGACGGCCAGATCCTCGAAGCGCCGCCAGCGCCGTAACGCGAAGCAGGATCGAAAGGAGCGGCGACACTCCTGTCGCCGAACCCGCAGCAGGAAGGGCTATCGAGCGGCCCTCCCGCACCCAAGCCCGGCGACAAGACCTCCGGAGGCGACAAAAGTGTCGCCGCTCCTTCCCCCCTCACACGCTCAACGGCGCGCGAGCTTCGCGTGCAGCGCCGCTCCGACGATTCCCGCTTCGTTGAGGAATTTTGCGGGCACGATCTTGGTGCGAATCTTCAGGTGCTTGAACCACTTCGCATGGTCGGCGCTGATGCCTCCACCCACCACGATCAGGTCGGGCCACACGAGATCCTCGATCACATTGATGTAGTCGCTCACCCGGTGCGCCCACTTCTTGAAGGACAGGTCGCGCCGCTCCTTCGCCGCCGCCGAGACCCGGCGTTCCGCGGAGCGTCCCTTCACCGGCAGGTGTCCGAATTCAGTATTCGGATACAACACTCCGTCCACGAATAGCGCGCTGCCGACTCCGGTGCCGAAGGTCAGCATGAGCACCGTTCCTTTGAGCCCTTTACCCGCGCCGAAACGCACTTCGGCGAGTCCCGCCGCATCCGCGTCATTGACGAGATAGATGCTCCGCTTCGCCACCTTCGAGAAGACCCGGTCGACATTACAGTCCTCGAAGTCCGGATGCAGATTGCCCGTGAAGTGCACCACCCCGTGCTGCACCACGCCGGGGAAGCCGCAGCCCACCGGGCCTTTCCAATGAAAATGGGACACCATCGCAGCCACGGCCTTGGCCATCTCCGGCGGCGAGAGCCGCTCCGGGGTGGCGATGCGATGGCGTTCCCCGAGCAGGCGGCCGGTCTCCGTGTCCACGGGTGCGCCCTTGAGGGCGGAGCCACCGATGTCGATGCCAAGGATTTTCATGAGCAAGAGCGGGGTAAGGTGGAGAACGGGACCCCGAGGCCAACGGGGGAAACGCCCAAGGTCAAACCGCCTGTGCGGCCGCGGGCGCGGAGGGGGCGCGACGACTTTCCAGGATGCGGCGCACCCGCCAGCGCTGGTTCCGCTTCACGATGTAGCCAAAACAGTCGGGCAGGCCGCACCGGCAGGGATGGTCCTCCCAGTTCTGGAAATCAAAACCGTAGTCGTAGGTCAGTTCCTCGCCTGCGGGGATGTCGCGAATCGCGACGATCCAGATGCGGCCGCGAATTCCCTGCGGCTCGCAGTTCGGCCCGCAGGAGTGGTTGATCAAACGCGCGGTGTTCCACGAAACGTCCCCGTCGAGATCATGCCGCTTGTTGAGCTCAAAGATGTATACGCATCCGTCCTCGCCGCGTTTCTGCCGGGCGATGCGCTCGTCGTCGCGACGGTCCGATTCCACCTTGGTGATGCGTTCGCCCACATACTCGATGATGCGGGTGCCCTTCGGGATGAAGGTGGTCGCGTACATGCCGCGGCCATGGATGGAGGAACGGCCGCGACGGGCCCAGGGCGACGTCGTGGGGGCGGGTTTGGCTTTGCTCATGCGATTTCGATCCCCACCGGACAGTGGTCGCTGCCCATCACGTCGGGGCGGATCCACGCGCGCTTCAGGGCCGGACGCAGCGCGGCCGAGGTCAGGAAATAATCGATCCGCCAGCCGACATTCTTGGCCCGGGCCCCCGCCCGGTAGGTCCACCACGAGTAATGCCCCGGCCCTTTCTCGAACTCCCGGAACGTGTCGATCAACCCGGCGTTGAGATAATCGCGAAAGCCCGCCCGTTCCTCGTCGCTGAATCCGGGATTCCCCACGTTCTCCCTCGGGCGCGCCAGATCGATTTCCTCGTGCGCAACATTGAGGTCGCCGCAGATCACCACCGGCTTCTTTTTCTCGAGGCGCTTCGCGTACGCCAGCAAAGCCCGGTCCCAAGCCTGCCGGAAGGGCAGGCGAACGAGCTCAGGCTGCGCATTGGGGACGTAGACGTTGATCAGGTAGAAGTCGTCAAACTCGACCGTGATCGCGCGCCCCTCGGCATCATGCTCGGCGGAACCGAGGCCCAGCGACACCCACTTCGGCTTCACTTTGCTGAACACCGCCGTGCCGCTGTAACCCTTTTTCTGCGCGCTGTTCCAGACCGGTTCGTAGCCCTCGGGCCACCGCACGTGCTGCACATCACCGGGCATCGCCTTGATTTCCTGCAAGCAGAACACCTCCGCCCCGCTCGCCGCCATCGTGTCGAGCAGACCCTTGCCCAGCACGGCACGCAGGCCGTTCACGTTCCAGGAAATCAACTTCATAAACGAAAAAGCTCAGCCACGGCCCCCGGCTCTGGCGAACCTTTTTCGGCGGCCGAGTCTCCTCCGACAAACCCGCCGCGCGGCTTGCCAGCACGCCCGCCTCCCCGCAATCCTCCCCCCTTCATGTCCGCCTTTGCCCACCTTCCGCTTGGCCAACGCATTCCCCCCAGTGTCCACGGGGTTTCCTGCAGCCTGCCCACGATGCGGGACGTGATCGGTTACGAGGAGAAGGACCCCGAGATCCTCAAGCACCTCAGCTCCGGCTACCCGCGCTTCGTGGTTCATCCGTTCGTCGTGCAACTCGCCCGCCACCTCGCGGACACGCTGGGCCTTGGCGGCCGGACGCTCTGGCTCGCCTCCTCCGCCCGCGCCGCCGACGGACTTCTTGCCTACCTGGGAGAAGGCCGGCGGATCTCCCATGAGGGTCTCCACGGCGTGGTGCATCCGACGCAGGCCGATCTTTACGCCCGCGCCAAATCCTACCTTCAGCACACCGGCAGCTTTCTTTCCTCGCGGGAGGCCGAGGATCACCTCGTCCGGCTCGGCCTCATCGCCGCCGCCGCCGAGGAGGCACCCGGCCCGGCAGACGCCCGCGGCGCCGTCACTGCGGTGCTCCGTCAGGCGTATCCGTCCGTTGGTGACAACGACCTCCTTCTCACACACACCGGCATGAGCGCCTTCCACGCCGCGTGGCACGCGATTGCCGACCTCCAGGCCGGACGGGGCCGGACGGTGTGGATCCAGCTCGGCTGGCTCTACCTCGACACCAACGCCCTCCTGCGCAAGTTCGCCGGGAGGCCAGAAGACTTCATTTACCTCGCGGATGTTCACGATCTTGCCGCGCTCGAGCGCGCCCTCGAACAGCACGCGGGGCGCGTGGCCGGCATCGTGACGGAAACGCCCACCAATCCGCTCGTGCAGACCCCCGACGTGCCCGGTCTCGCCGCGCTCGCACGCCGGCACGGGGCGCGGGTCATCCTCGATCCCACCTACGTCTCGCCGTTCAATGTGGATGTGCTCCCCCACGCCGACATCGTCGTCAACAGCCTGACGAAATACGCGGCCAACGCGGGCGACCTCATCGCCGGCGTCATCGTGATCAATCCGGCCGGCCCCGACGCCGATACGCTGCGTGCGGCCTGCACCACGCTGGCCGAGCCCCTCTACGCTCGCGACCTCGGCCGCCTCGCCGCGCAGATTGGCGACTATCAATCGGTCATAGCGCACACCAACGCCTCGACCCCGCCGGTCGTCGCCTTCCTCCAGAATCACCCTAAGGTCCAGGAGGTCTACTGGACGCTTCAGCCCGCCTCGCGTGACAACTACCTGAAGATCGCCCGCAGTCCCGACCACGTGGGCTCGATGATCAGCTTCACCCTGCACGGACCGCTCGCGGAGTTCTATGACCGCGTGCGCCTGCCCAAGGGACCGAGCTTCGGCATGAAGACAACGCTGCTCTGTCCCTTCATCTACCTTGCGCACTACGACCTCGTCACGAGCGAGACCGGCCGGGCCGAACTCGCCGCCAGCGGGCTCAATCCCGAACTGCTCCGCCTCGCCCTCGGCTGCGAATCCGTCGACGACATCATCGCAACGCTCAAGGAGGCGCTGGACGGAAGTTGAGCCCCGTTCGCTCCCGGCGAACTGAAGGCGCGCCCGTCAGGTCTCCTGCCGCAGGATCTCCAGCGGCGGATGGTCCGCGACACCGCGATTTGCCAGCAGACCCGTCAACAGCGTGATCGTCATGACCGCGACCACCGCGACAACAAGGGTCGCCGGTGCGAAGACGCCCGTCGTCTCGAAGACGTAGGCGGAGAGCAGCCAGTTCGCCCCGAGCGCCAGCAGGCAGCCGACGGTCGCGGCGAGCAGGCCCAGGATGGCGTACTCCACGAGCTGGATACGCATCAGCTGCGACCGGCTCGCGCCGAGCGTGCGCAGGAGGACCGTTTCGCGAAGGCGCTGGAAGCGCCCGGACAACACCGCCCCCGCCAGCACGATGACTCCCGTGAGCACCGTGAAGAGCGCCATGAATTGCACGACAAACTGCACCTTGGCGAAGACGCCATCGAGCGTCTGGAGGATGAGCGTCAGGTCGATGGCGGAGACCGTCGGCAACGCGCGCACGACGGCGCGCTGGACGCGTGCGGAATGCTCCGCCGAATCGACGCGGGTGGCGGCCACGAAGAACTTCGGCGCGGCCTCCAGCACTCCCTCGGGAAACACCACGAAGAAGTTCGGCTCCATCCGGCGCCACTCCACCTCGCGCACGCTCGCGAGCCGCGCCTTCACCGGCACGCCTTGCACATCGAATTCGAGTTCGTCGCCCAGTTCGAGCTGCATGTCGGCCACGAGTCCCGCCTCCATCGACACGGGAATAACGTCGGTCGCGGGATCGACCCGGCCGACGAATTCGCCGCTCACCAGTTTCTCAGAGCCGCCGAGCTCGCCGCGATACGTCGAACGATACTCGCGCCGCAACGTCCATGACGGGATGCGCGAGACGTTGTCGCGCAGGATCTGCTCCACGGGCAACCCCTTGAGGGAGCGGACGCGCATCGTCACAATCGGCGCACTCGCCTTCACGGGCGCGCCCTCGGCGGCCATGATGGCTTCGAGGGGGCCAATCTGGTCGTCCTGGATGTCGAAGAAGAGCAGGTTGGGTCGGTCTCCTCCGCCGGTGTTTTCGATCTGCGCCACGAGGGTCGCCCGCGTCAGCGCAAGGGTGACGATGAGGAACGTGCCCAAGCCAAGCGCGAGCAGAAGCAGCACGGTGCGATTGTTCGGGCGGTGAAGATTGGCGACGCCCTGTCGCAGGACGTAAGGCGCGCGTTTCGGGAAATAACGACGGGCCGCCCACGCCACGACCTTGGCGAGACCGGCCAGCACGCCGAAGCTCACCGCGAGCGCGACGACAAAACCAACTCCATGCTCCCATCGGCGGGTCTGCGACAAGGCGAACACCGTCACGGCGCCGACGATGAGCGCATACACGGCCCAACGCGCCGGATCCGGCCGGCCGGGCGCCTCGGCAAACGACGAACGGATCGCGACCAGCGGTGAGACGCGGCGGATCGGCAGAAGGGGCAGCAGCGTGAAGAGAACGCAGATCACGAGCCCCGCCACCGCCCCGCGTGCAACCGCCGCCCACGAAACGAAGAATTCCACCTCAAAGGGAAGCACGCCCTGCACCAGCGTCGGCAGCAGCAATTGCACACCGATGCCCAGCGCGGCACCGAGGGCCGCGCCGCAGACGCCGATGCCGAGTCCCTGCACGAGGTACACGGCGAAGCTCTGCCGCGCACTGCAACCGAGGCACCGAAGCACGGCGACCGTCGGGATCTTCTGCCGCACGTGCACGTGGATGGCACTCGCAACCCCGATCGCGCCGAGGAAGAGCGCGACGAAACCCACGAGGCTCATGAACGCGTACACATTGGTCAGGGCCCGGCCGAGATCGCGCTTCCGCTCCTCGACCGTGTCGAAGCCCAGGCGCAGCTCCCGAAACCGGCCCCGCAGTTCCCGCACGAGCGCCTCCACGTCGACCTCGGGCGCAAATTTGAAGTACGACTTGAAACGAACGAGGCTGCCCGGCGCGATCAATCCCGTTTCGGGCAGCTGCGCTAGCGGGAAGTAAACCCGGGGCGAGAGCTGGGCCACGGCGGCCGATTCACCGGGGATCGATTGCAACGAGCCCGCCACCGTGAAGGTGAGATCGCCAATGCGCACCGGATCCCCGACCGTGAGGCCGAACTGCGCCATGAGGGTGGCCTCGAGGACCGCCACCCGTCCGCCCTCGGCAAGACGGGCGGGTGCGTCGGCCGGGGTGGTCACAAAGTCACCATAATACGGATACGCACCTTCGAGCGCGCGGAGGGAGACCAGCCTCGTCTGGTTGTCCGAGGTCGGAAACACGATCATCGAGGCAAACATCACCTCACGCGACCGCTCGCCTCCGAGGCTTTCGAGAAAGGACTCCGCTTCGGGGGTCAGCGCGGAGCGCGACTGCACCGCCAGGTCGGCGCCAAGCAGGCCCTTGGCCTGCACGTCGATCGCGCGTCGGAGGTTGGCGGTGAACGAGCCGATCGCGACCAGCGCCGCGATCCCGAGCACGATCGAGAACGAAAACAACACGAGACGCCGCCGCGACGCCCGTGAATCCCGCCAAGCCATCTTGAAGACGAAGTTCATTCGCGGGTGGTGTCCTCGATCACCGCGCCGCTGCGCAGGCGGACGATGCGGCGGCAACGTTTGGCCAGTTCGAGATCATGGGTGACCAGCACCAACGTGGTGCCCTTCTCGCGATTGAGCCCGAAAATGAGGTCCACCATCGCGTGGGCCGTGTCGCCGTCGAGATTGCCCGTCGGTTCATCGCAGAAGAGGATCTTCGGGCGGTTGATGAATGCACGCGCCAGCGCCACGCGCTGTTGTTCGCCACCGGAAAGCTGGATCGGGTAGTGGTCGGTCCGCGCCCCCAGCCCGACGCGTTCGAGCAGGGAGGCCGCCTCGGCCTCCGCTTGCGGACCGCCTTCGCCTCTTAGCTCGACCGGCACAAGCACGTTCTCCAGCGCCGTGAGCGTCGGGATGAGCTGGAAATTCTGAAAAACGAAGCCGACATGCACATTGCGCACGCGGGCGCGCTCGTCCTCGTTCATCTCTCCGATCGACTCCCCGGCCAGCTCCACGCTGCCATCGGAGGGCCGGTCTAGGCCGGCACAGAGCCCCAGCAAGGTGGTCTTCCCGCTGCCCGACGGGCCGACGATCGCAAGGCTGGCCCCGGGCGCGAGGTCGAAGCTGACTTCCTTCAGCACGGTCAACGGCCCGGTGGCCGTCGGGTAGAATTTGGTCAGTCGCTCGACTTTCAACATGGATTGATCACTCATGCGTAGAACCGCGAATGAATGCGGCCTCTCCTTTCAGCGCAAATGACGAAGCGACTTAGCCTTTGGTTTCTCCTGATCGCCACGACCGCCTTCGCCGCCGCGGACCAGAAGACCATTCTCTTTTTTGGCGACAGCCTGACGGCCGGCTATGGCCTCGACGACCCGTCCACCGAGGCGTTTCCCGGCCTTATCCAGGCTCGCATCGACGCGGCCGGGCTTCCCTACCGCGTCGTCAACGCCGGCCTGAGCGGCGAGACGACCGCCGGTGGACTCCGGCGCGTCGACTGGATCCTGCGTCAGCCCGTCGACATCTTTGTGCTCGGCCTGGGCGGCAACGACGGCCTCCGGGGCGTGCCGGTGACCGCTTCGAAGGAGAATCTGCGCGGCATCATCGACAAGGTCCGCGCCCGCAATCCCACCGCGAAGATCCTCGTCGCCGGCATGCAGATGCCCCCGAGCCTCGGCCCCGACTACACGCGCGCGTTCGCCGCGATGTATCCGGAAATCGCGGACGACGCCGATGTTGAGCTCATCCCGTTTCTCCTCGATGGCGTCGGCGGTGTGGCCTCGCTGAATCTGCCGGACGGCATTCACCCCAACGCGGATGGCCACCGCAAGGTTGCCGACGTCGTCTGGGCGGCGCTGAAGCCCCTCTTGCAGCGCCTTTGATAGTTCTCCCTGGGAGCGCCGGCGTCCCGCCGGCATGGCCCGAACTGCCGACGAGGACGTCGGCGCTCCCGTCGTCACCGCGCCTCCGCCGCGGTCGCATCCGGCCTGACAAACGGCGATTGCGTCTCCTTGTCGTAGGCCGGGAAAAACAGATCAAAGCGCGTCCCGCGACCCACCGACGATTCCACCTCGACCCACCCGCGGTGCTGTTGCATGAGACGAAAGACCGACGCCAGGCCCAGCCCGGAACCACGTCCTTCCGGCTTCGTCGTGAAGAAAGGACTGAAGACTTTCACAAGGTGGTCGGCGGGAATGCCGCATCCGGTATCCTCGACCGACAGGATCACGTAGTCGCCATCCATGGGCATCGGCAGGAAGGCCGACCTGTGACCGGAAAGCGTGCGTTTCTCCACGGAGATCCGCAATTCCTTGCGCGGGCTGGACTCCATGGCGTCGCGCGCGTTGACGGCGAGGTTGAGCAAAATCTGCTCGATCTGCCCGGGATCGATCTCAACGCGACGTCCGGTGTTGGCGAGTGACAACGACACCTGCACCCGACTCCCGACCGCCTGCCGGAGCATCCCATCGAAGGCACGGACAACCTCGCCGAGATCGCCCGGTTTGCGCACTTGCGGCGCGTGCCGCATGTAGTGGGTCAACTGCTGAACGATGTCGTTGGCCTTGCCGATCGCCTGCTCGATCGCCGACATGCGCCGGGGCATTTTCGTGGGATCGTAGTTCTCAAGCTTGGCGAGATCAGTCGCCCCACGGATCACTCCAATCACATTGTTGAAGTCGTGCACCACCGTCGCCGCAAGCGTGCCCAAGGCCTCCAGCCGCTGCGACACCTGCAACATTTCCTCAAGCCGGCGCATTTCGTCTGCCTGACGCCGCTGACGCGCCAGAGTCCACACCATACCGACATAGAGGCCGCCTGCCATCACGACAACGAACCCAATTCCTTTCGCGGTCTGCCACTTTTGAAGGGTTGCGGGATCGCTACCCGACAACGCCGCCGCCAGCGAATCCGAGCCGACAATCCAGGCCATCGCCACCGAGAGATAAACCCCTGCGATCAGGGCGGCGTTTTTATCGAAGCGAGACATGAGGGACATTTGGGCTGGAGCAATCGGGTTGATATGGCCTCACTCCCCTATGGGCAAATCGTTTGTGCAAAACCTTTAAACGCTTCAACGCCCAGAGCCCCGTCCTGTCCCTCCCCGGCGACTACGCCTCCGGGCCTTCGTCTGAATCGTCAAGGAGCGGCTCGGTCGCCATCACGAAGCGCCGCCCGTACGCAAACCGCCACAGCCAGCAGGCCCCGTCGAGGCGGTCGTGGATCAGCATGAAATCCGGAGGCGAATCCGGCGCACCCGTGATCGCAAACCGGCCACTGGTCACCCGATCGAGCGTGCGTGGAAGTTCGGTCAGCGGCTTTTCGGGATCGAGCGTGACCGTCCAGCTCCCAGTCACGGCCACAGGTTCCTGATCAAGAAAGTAGTACCCGAAAAAACGCGGTGGCCGAAACCGGCCCACGGCGTGAAGTCGTCGAAGGTGGTCCTCTACGAGGTCAATAAAGCGGACGCGCCAAGGGAGATCGGGAGGAAGGGTGAAGCCGTCGAGGGGAACGAGAACGTTGTCGGTCATGATTTCTTGGGCTGCAAATCCTCCATCAGCATAAGGCCGGCCAACTCGTTTCAACCCTTGGGCGGATCGGCCGGCGCCGGGGGTGGCACGGTCTCCTCCGCCGGAGGTGCCACGTCGCCGGCCGGCGGCTCCGCCACCGCATCTGCCGAGCGCGCGGTGAACTCGAGCGGAAGTCGCGCCCGGGCATCCACCGGCTGGCCCTCGCGGAGGGGCGGCTCAAAACGCCACAAAGAGACCGCCGTGGCCGCCGACCAGCCAAAGGCCGGCTCCGTCGCCGAAACAATGCGTGGCAGCTGCACGCGCCCTTCGCGGTCGATGATGAATTCGATCTCCGCACGCCCCGGCTTGCCCGAGAGTTCCTCGGGATAAACCGGCGCGACCTTATCAATTGGCTGCGGAGGCGTGTCGAGCCGGTCGTAGGAAACGATCTGCTCCTTGTCGTTCTTGAGTATTTCCCGAAGACGCCGCGCCCCCGGACTGAGCAGAAGATGATCCTCTCCCACGTTGAAGATCTGCCCGCGCGCCAGCACGGCGGGCGCAGGGACTCCGTCCTTCATGGCGGGTTTGAAACGCCAGTTCGCCATCGCCGCGGCCAACGCCTGGCCAAACTCGTTTCGGGACGCCTTGCGCACCGTGATGTCGCGCACTCGTCCGTCGGTATCCACGACGAAGATGACGTCCGCCGCCCCCTCCCGGCCATCGAGCATCGCGTCGTAGGGATACACCACCTGGACCGGCGTTTCCACGGATGGCGGCATGTCATAATGATATTCGGCTGGCAGCGACGCGTCAGCCTTCTCCGGAATCGAAAACGGATCGGCACCCGGGCTGATCACGTCGGAGTACAACGTCTCCTGCCAGCGCGTGGCCACCGGTTTGCCCTCCTCCAAAGCCGCCCGGTAACGCCAGTTCTCTGTCACCTTCAGGGCAGGCGCCACAAAGGCGGGATGACTCGCGTAGACGACCTCGACGTTGCTCACGTAACCGTACGTATCGACATCGAACACGAGCCGCACTTCGCCGCGTATCCGGTACGGCAGCAAAGCCTCCGGATAAGGCGGACGGCTCAGGCGAAAGGGAACCGGGGGACGCGTCGTCGAATCAGCGGCCGAGACCGCCAGAGGCGGAACGGCCAGGGCGACAAGCAAGGGCAGGAGCAGGCAGCGCGACGACAGCCACATCACGGAGCAGATGATGCACAGGAAGCCGCGCGACGTCAACCGGAGGACAGGAAGAACCCGCTCGGGCGGATCAACCTTTGCCACCCCGCAGGAGCACCACGTTGGCAAGATCGTTCTTCTCGAACTCGTCCCAATACGTGTCCTCGATGCGGGCCACCCGCGCCTCCGTGTCGATGGGAGGCCCGCCCTTGCCCGAGATCGATTGCTTGGTCTGCTCGGCGGCGAGATCGCGGTCGGCGAGGCGTGTCACCAGTTCGTGCCAGAAGGTGTCGTTGTCATACGTTGCGAGCAGCTTCTGCAAACGATCGTCCGTGCGCAACTTCTCGGACGCCGTCAGGCGGCCGTCGCTGGCAACCGTGACGAGATCGGCGCAACCGAAGGGCGTGGCCATGTCGTACAGCTTCTGCTCAATGTCGGCATAACGCGCGAGCGCAGGGTTCTCCTCGTTGGCCCGACCGACGACGACCTGCATGCCGAGGTGCACCAGTTCGAGCAGGCGAGCATACTCCTTGGCGGTGAACATGACCTTCATGAGCCCAAGAGGACGCGCCCCCGCGCGACGCGCAAGACGAGACTTTGCAGTCCGCCGGCGCCCGATCTCAACGCGCCGAGGGCGAAAACTCGATCGGCACCTGCAGCCGGGTGGCGACCGCACGACCGTTCTTCATGCCCGGGAAAAAGGTCCATTGCGCCACCGCCACCTCCGCCGCCTCCCCCAACGCCTGATGCGGAGCACGCAGCACCCGCGGCGCCCGCACCAGCCCGCGTTCATCGATCACGAATTCCACCAACACCTCTCCGCCAATTCCCCGGCGCCGAAGGTCGGGAGGATACGCCGGCGCCTCCTGATAACGCACCATGGGCAGGCGGTCCAACTCCTCGACGGGCACCAGCGCTGGCGCCGCCAGCGGCCCGGCGGGCTCCCCGTCCGGAAGCGAAAACGCCACCGGTACCACGAGGCGCGATGGCACCGGCCGGCCTTCCTTGCGCCCCGGGCGAAAACGCCACTTCGACAGGATCGCCACCGCCGCAAGGTCCAGCTCCGCCACACCGTCCTTCACCACGCGTGCGTCCTTCACCACACCTTGGGCGTCGACAATCAACGTCACCTCGACCGGCGCCGGCGGCGGATCCGCCGGCACGCCGGCCGGCAAGGCGGGCTTTGGTTGCAGCACGGGCACCGGTACTTCGTCCAACGCGATCACGTCGAAGACCGCCTCTCCGTCCGTCTGCGCCGCGCACCATGGCCCACCCAGACCAACGATTCCCGCCAGAAACAGGCAACGGACTGCGCGCGTCATGGCCCCACCGTAGGCAGCACGGCCGTTCCTCGCAAGCCTGCGACCGCGGCGAACCGGATTCGCCGTCGGGGCGTTGACCGCCGGCCGTGCACCGGGCAGAACAGCGCGAACCCTTTCCCGCGTTTCCCCGCCCGCGCCAGGCGACGGAACCCGCACCTTGCCGCCCGGTCCCACCCTGCCCTTCCTCGTCATGCACACGCGTCTTGTCCTTGCCGGCCTGTTGCTCCTTCCCGTCGCTGCCTACGCCTTCATCAAAGAGGCGGCCATGCAGCTTCCCGAAACCCTCGCCCCCGCCGAACGCCTGTCGGTCTCCGGCCGGCAGGGATGGAAACGCTTGGAACGGCTCCACTTCGGCCCGTTCTCCGTGCACGACGTCGCTCGATCCCTCACCAAGGGAGGGGACCTGCGCTTCGGGTCCGACAGCGTCGCCTTCTACGAAGGCAGCAAACGCCGGCAGACCTTCGGCTTCCTTGTATCCGAGGATGGGATACCCTCATGGCGCGGCGCCGCCGCCACCAACCTCCACCGCCGCGCCATCGAGCGCGGAATCGAGGTCGAGTTGAAGAACCAGTCGGGCTTTGCCGCCACCCTCACCCCGGCCGACGGATCGGGTCTGCCCTGGACCCTCGAACTCACGGAGAAAGGCGAGCGACCGCTTGCGGGCGCGTTGAAACAGGGCGCTCGTGCAATCGAAGTCGCCGGCACCAACCGCCTGGCCGGCAGCCGTCTGCCGCTGGGTGACACCACCGGCTACGTCTTCCGCGACGGGACTGAGGTCCTCGCCGCCGTCCAAACCTTGAACAAGGGCGCCGTCTGGCTGGCCCCCGATCTCAGCCCGGATCTGCGCGGCCCCGTGATCGCCGCAATCTCCGCGCTCCTTCTCTTCGAGGAACTTCGCCCCACCCTGCCAGAGTAAGGATGGAAGCGTCCAGCCAGCGTGGCAGGACCAGGCCGGCTGCACCCGCTGTTTCGGATTCACCCCGCGGACATGAACCGCACACTGCGAGGGACCCCATGAAATACGACGCTGCCGCCCTCATCTCGTTCTCTCATGCCTTGCTGGTGAACGCCGGCCTGCCCCCGGACAAGGCTCAGGACGTCGCCGAAATCCTCGTCGAGGGTGATTTGCTCGGCCACACCACCCACGGGTTGCAATTGTTGCCCGGCTACCTGGAACAGATCCAGTCCGGTCGCATGACCGCCGACGGCGATCCCGCCGTGATTGCCGACCTGCCCGCGGCCGTCGCCTGGGACGGGCGGCGCCTGCCCGGCCCGTGGCTGTTGCGGCGCGCGCGCGCGCGCGCGGTCGGCCGCGCCCCCGGGGACGGCACCAGCACGGGATACAACCGGCGGAGTAACCACCACGCCTGCCGCCCCCCCTTCCACCCGCCGGTGGCTGCGCAAGGCTACGTGGTGCTGCTCGCCTGCTCCGATCCAGGCATTGCCACGGTGGCCCCGCACGGTGGCACGACGCCCTGCTATTCGCCCGACCCCATTGCCGCCGCCTGGCCCACGGCCGGAGAGCCCGTCGTCCTCGACGTGTCGATGTCCATCCTTTCGAACGGCATGACCAACCGCCTTCATCGCGCAGGAAAGAAGCTTCCGGGAACGTTTGCGATCGACGCGGCGGGCAATCTCACCGACGACCCCGCAAAGGTGGTCGGCCAGCCGCCGGGCGCCCTGCTCCCGATCGGCGGCGATGACCACGGCCACAAGGGCTACGCGCTCGGGCTGATGGTCGAGGCACTCACCGGCGGCCTCGCCGGACACGGTCGTGCCGACGCCCCGGAAGGCTGGTCAGCCAACGTCTTCCTGCAGGTGATCGACCCCGCGCTCTTTGGCGGCCGGGACGACTTCGTCCGCCAGACCGACCACCTCGCGCGCACCTGCCGCGCCTCGTCTCCACGCCCAGGATACGATGCCGTCCGCCTGCCCGGCGAAGCCGGCCTCGGACGCCGCGCCCGCCAGCTCGCCAACGGCCTGGAGCTGGCCCCGGGCATCTTCGAAGGGCTGCTCCCGTGGGCGGAGAAACTCAAGACACCTCCGCCCGCCGCGCTCGCGAAGTGACTCCCGCATTCCTGTGCGTCCCGCTTGATCCAGGCCCTCGCGACAACTTCACGATAAGACCAACGCCAGGAAGGCAGGCGAGGTCCGCGGGGGAGGAGGGTTACGGATATACCCCTGCCGGCTCGGGCAGCGGGCGTCCAATCTCTGCAAGGCGATACCCAAAACCGGGGCCACGCACGCTGTCTAGGGTCAAGTGCCCCTCCTTCCGATAGAACAAACCGGGGTGCACTTTCGCCTCGATTTCCGACGCCGCCGGGTAGAACTGGCTCGCGTTGCTCTCCACCCCCATGATGGTCCCCACGTGCGCCGCCAGCTGGGCATGCGGCAGCATCGCGAGCATCGGATTCGTAAGGTCCTGCACCATGAGCGTCATGCCGTGCGCCTTGGCCCAGCAGGCGGCAAGTAGGGCGCCCGTCTGGGTCTTGCAGGTCTTGAGCGCCACACTTGTCCAGCCGAGCTCCCGTCCACGCCTCACGTGCTCCCAATCATGAGCACTCTCGTCCATGAACAGCGGTTTACGCGCACCGAGCGCATGCACATCAAGCGGGTACTTCTCCAGATCATATGGGAAGGGCTGCTCGACATAGAGAATGCTTCCGTAAATGCGCGGGTGCTCGGCCATCAGGCGGTCGAGGAACGCAACCACATAGGCCACGTCCCTGGCCGTGCAATTGAAGTCCGCCGTCAACCAATCCACTCCCAACTCGAGCGCCACGCGGCCGATCTCCACGGTGCGTTGGTAGTCCCAGTCGAAGTTGTCACCACGCAGCTTGAATTTCAGGCACTTCAAACCGTCGCGGCGGATCCAATCCGCCAGCAGGTTGGGATGCCCGTCCTGCGGCTCCTGGCCGGTCAATTCCTCAGGCCGCACCGCATCCAAGCCTCCCACCAGATGCCAGACGGGCATGCGCACCGCCGGCGATCTGGCCAGAAAATCACGCGGATACCGCCCTTCGAACGAAACGGCGGCCCCGGCCGCAGGCTCGAGGTAGGCGGCGAGGTCGCGATTAAGATGCTCCGGTCCGTAAAGGTCATACACCGGCCGCTCCGCGGCGACCCCGAACGCGTCGTGCAACGCCAGGTCGAAGGCCGAACAGCACACCAGCGCGGCGAGCCAGGGCATGGGTTCCGGCAGGGTGGTGCTCGCATTGAACGCCCGCCACGCCTCCATCAGCGGCCCTTTCTGGAACGCATTCCCCACTTCCAGCACGTCCCCCATCGCGTCGAATGCTGCCCAGCGTTTCGCCAGATCCTCCGTGAACGCCAGCAGTGCACGCTCGCGCTCTTCGAACGTGAGCGAACTCGGCCAGACCCACGTCACGGAGAGCGGCGTCTCCCCCCACCCCTCCGCCTCGCGTCCGCGCCGGTCCCTCACGCGCAGGCAGACGCGCGCGCATTGGATGCGGCTGACCGCCTCGCGACCAAACTTGAGCGGCGTGCGCGTGGTGACGGGCAGCACGTACAACGTGGCCGCAACCGGCCGGATGTCGGTGGGGAGACTCATGCTGGCATTACAGGATAACCGCGCAGGCGGATGCAACCCGCCCGACGGCGTTTTGTAACTTAACCCGTCCGGATGCTCGGATCATCTCGCCTCGCGCGCTGCCCCCTGGGAGGACGGACACTCCTGTCCGTCATCAGCGATCGATAGGACCGTACCGTCCCGCACCAAACCCGGCGACAGGACCTCCGAAGGCGGTTAAAAGTGTCGCCGCTCCGTCGGAACGCCGAGCCAAGCCCGACCTGCCCCCTACGGCGCGAAGTCCTCGTAGTCGTTGAGCCCCGACTTGATCAGCGCCCATTCCAAAGCCCAGGTCGTGAACGCCGCATACGTGAAATCCTTCCACGGCCGCGGCGATCCCGGCGGAGCGAGGAACGTCGCCCGCTTCTGCCGGATCTCCGCCTCAATCGGGCGCACATCCTCCACGGAGTCCGCCAGGCTTCTCGCCACGAAGAGCGCGAGGTTGGGTTCCGTCTCCTCGAGAAGGTCGCGAAACGCCGTCAGCGCGATTTCCGTGCGGCCCATCCGGGCCAGCCCTTCCGCCGCCGTCGTGCGCACCACCGCATTCCCGTCGCTCAGCGCATTCATGTACCGAGCAACCGCAGACTCGCTGCGCTCCTCTTTCATGATGAGCCCCATCAATGCCCAATAGCGGACGGCCGGATCGGCGTGGCGGAACGCCTCCGCCGGCGCCGGCCTCCCGCGCGAGGCCTCCTCGGCCGTGGCCAGAACTTTCTCGATCGGGTAAAGCGCCGCGTCCCGCGCCATCTCATACGGCGTGAGCCCCGCCGCCGCGGACCGTCGGTGCATCTCGGGCTCCGGCAGGAAGGCCGTGTCCCGCGTTTCAAGCAGCCACGCACGCAGGCTTTCCGCCAGCCGCGCCTTGACCGCGGCCAGCGCCGCCTGGTCGGCGAGGTTGTGTAGTTCCTGCGGATCGGTCTGCAGATCGTAGAGCTCCTCGAACGGACGAGGTGTCCACAACGCCTTCGACTCCGCCGTGTCGCCCCCCTCGGCGCGCACCCGATGCAATTCGCGCAAGGACTCCTTCACCTGTGGCCCGAAGATAATGCCACCCTGGATCGGCGGCTGATGGGGCATGTAGTGCCGGATGTAGAGGTAACGCCCGTCGTACACCGAGCGGGAAAGGTCGTACATGTCGTCCGCGCGGTCGCGTGCGCCAAAGATGTGTTCGCGTCGCCGGACCTCCTCCGCGTCCCGCCCGAACAGCGGCCGGCTCACGTAACTCGCCGGCGCCTCAATTCCGGCCAGCGCCAGCGCCGTCGCCGGCAAGTCGATCAGACTGACCGGCTGCGCATGGCGCCCGCTGGCTTTTCCGCCGGGAGCGAGGTGGCGGAACTTCTCCGGCACGTGCACGATCAACGGTACCTTCAGCCCCGTCTTGTAGAGCCAGCGTTTATAGCGGGGAAGGCCGAGTCCGTGATCGGAAAGAAGGAAAACGATCGTGTCATCCGCGAGCCCGGCTTCCTCGAGCCGTCCAAGCACTGCTTGCACGTCGAGGTCCCACACGGAAATCAAATCGTGATACCGGGCCCAGATCCGTCGCATCTCAGGGGTGTCGGGATAATACGGTGGCAGCGTCACCGTCGCCGGATCGCACACGCGGTCCGCGGGTAACCGCGCGAGCGCAGGCGCTGCTCGTTCCGGGAGATTGCCCGACCCTTCGTGGGTCGTTCCGAGGTTCATGAAGGCGAAAAACGGCCGATCTTTCGGACGTTGCTCCCACGGTTCCGTCGTCTCGGAGTGAAGATCGAAGAGCCCGCGCGCTTCAAAGTTGTAGTCCGTTTTGCCACGCAACGCCGTCCAGTAGCCATGTTCGCGCAACACCGTCGCCAACGGCCGGATCGCCGCGGGAATGGTCACTTCCGAACGGAGATTCTGCGTACCTAGTGCCGTCGCGTAGACACCCGTCGCCAGCGCCGAGCGGGACGGCGCGCAGATCGGCGCGGTTGCGAACGCTTCCAGGAAAACATGCGACCGCGCCGCGTAGGCATCGAGGAACGGGGTCGTCGCGTCGGGGTTCCCGTAACACCCGAAAAACGGCGAAATGTCCTCCGCGACAATCCAGAGAATATTCGGCCGGTCGGCCGCACGAAGCGCAGGGGGAAGGAGGGTCAGCGCCGCGAAGGCGAGAAGGACACGAAGCATGGCGAAGGGGAATCAGGCGGGGGTGGTTCAGGAACGAAAGCGAAGACACGCGGCAGGCCGCACCGCGCCGTGTAGATAACGATCCAACGTCATCCGGCCTTCCCTTCGCAAGCCCCGCCGCGGTTATTGCGTTGAACCCGTTGCGTGGCCCGCCGACGCCGCGGAGGGGCGTTGCCCGCCAGGTCGCAATAAGGAGCGGCGGCACTCTTGCCGCCGACGCCGAGGGGTAGGCGCATGCCGGCCGGCACTCAAACCCGGCGACAAGAGTGTCGCCGCTCCTCCCTCTTCACCGCCCTCGGGCGTCAGCGCCCGGACGCCGTCCCCGCCAGCTCCGCTGCCAGCAAAATCGCCTCCGTCATCGAGCGATCGCTCGCCTTACCCTGCCACGCGAGGTCGAACGCCGTCCCGTGGTCGACCGAAACGCGGAAAAACGGCAGCCCGGCGGTGATGTTCACGCCATGTTCGAAGCCGGCCTGCTTCACCGCCACGTGGCCTTGGTCGTGATACTGGGCCACCACCACGTCGAAATCGCCGCGCGCACACCGGAAGAACACCGTGTCGCCCGGCCACGGCCCGCTCGCATCGATGCCCGCCGCCCGCGCATCGGCAATGGCGGGCGCGATGGTGTCGATTTCTTCGGTGCCAAACAACCCGCCCTCGCCGGCATGCGGGTTCAGGCCGGCCACCGCCACGCGCGGCGCCGCGATGCCCATGCGCTGCAGTGTCTCGTGCGCGATGCGAATCACCGTCCCCACCCGCGCCCGCGTCACCCGCCGGATCGCCTCACTCAAACTCACGTGCGTCGAGGTGTGCACCACGCGGAGTTTTCCGGCAGCAAGCATCATCGTGTAATCCTTCACGTTCGCCAGCTCCGCCAGCAGCTCCGTGTGCCCCGGATACGTGAAGCCCGCCGAAAACATCGCCGCCTTGTTGAGCGGCGCCGTGGCGATCGCCCCCGCCTCCCCCGCCTGCACCATCGCCACCGCACGCTTCACCGCGAGCACCGCGGCGCGTCCGGCCGCCGGCGATTCCCTGCCCGGCTCGAAGTCCGACACCTCCATCGGGATGTCGACCACCTCCGCCGCCGGCGTCAGCCCAAGCCGCCGCGCCACCTCCGCGAGCACGTTGGCCGAACCCACCACGACCGGACGGCACGCCGCCCGTACTTCGGGACGCGCGATCGCTTTGAGGACGATCTCGGGACCGATCCCCGCGGGATCGCCCAACGTGATTGCAACAACAGGCAGGCTCATCGCACGAATTCCGACAGGCGCTGATACGCCCTCACAAGGGAAAACTCATCGCCAAAGCCACCGGCCTTCGTGACGACGTGAAAGGGACCGGTCCGCAGGACAGGCAGGCCGTCCTCCACTTCGCCCACCACCTCCGCGGCGGTGGCACCGAGGTGCCGCAGCGTCGCCGCCGCAATGTCTCCGCCCGTCAGGATAAGCCCTCCCCCACCTCGCACCGTGGCCGCCTCCGCCGCGCGCCGGCCGAGGTCATCCGCTTTTCGCAACGCCTCCCGCGGGTCATACGGCGCCTCCGGCACGCGCAAGACACCCGCATCGGCATCGTCGCGCCCCGTGAGCGCGCCTTGCAACCGTTTCACCTGTCGTTCGGTCAGGCCCCGCCGGCTCCCGGCCGCGACCACGATCGGCGCCGCGGGCACCCGCGACGGAGGTGACGCCAACACCGGCGGACGCGCCTTCGGCCCGGCCAGCGCCAGACCAAGTCCGGACGAGCCGACCCAGAGCACCGGCTCCCGGGCCGACGCCACCGCCGCCTCCAGCGCCTTGTCCGTGGAGGCCCGTACAAGCTCCGAGATCTCGCTGCCAAAATGCCGCCGGAGGAAGCCCCCGAGCCGCGAGTCGCCGGACAATCCGACCACCTCGCCCCCAAACTCCGTTTCCGCCAGAGGGACGCCCCCCACCCGGTAGACGCCGTCCGCATCCCAGGTGCGTCCACGCGATGGATACGCCGGCGCGAACACGCAGCGACGGCGCGGCTGCACCTTGCGCAACGCCCGCGTCTCGGCACCCACCCAGCCGCGCAACGTCGAGTCGATCTTCTTGAACCACGTGGCCCAGCCCGGCAGCCGCGCCGCCACCGCTGCGACCACGCGCGCCGCCTCGGGCTCGGTCATCGCCCGCGTGTCCGTGCAGATCGCCACCACGTCAGTATCCTCCGGCCATGCCTCACGCGGGTTGAAAACCACGACTGCCCGCCGGCCCGCCCGCCAGAAGGGCAGGGCGGCATCCGCGGCACCGGTCAGATCGTCGGCAATGATGATGAGCGAGGGGTTCGACACAGGTGGACTGAGCGTGGCTAACCGCTTCCCGACGCCAAGCCACGCAAATTGTCATTCCCCGTTTTGTCATTCCCATGTGGGTCGCGCAGCCTCGGCGCTTCACTCAAGGGGCACCGGTCTCCCCCACGGACAGCCCCAACAACCGCGCCGGGTTCCGTTTTGCCATCAGGTCGAGTTCCGCAGCAGTGAAGCCCGCCTCACGCAGCGCGAGGATGAACGCCCGCAGGCCGTCCGGCGGTGACGGATTCGTCGCCTGACCAAAATCCGACGCGATCACCACATGCTCCACCCCAACCGCCCGGATCGCCGCCACCGCCCGGGCCACCGGCACCCCCGCGGGCGGATGGTGTTGCAGCCACACCAGCTCGATCGTGGCTCCGCGCCGGACCATCTCCCGCAAATGCTCGTCAGTCACGCCGAGCTGGGGCGCCAGCGCATGCGTGACGAGCACGTGTTTCACGCCGGCCGCGCGCGCCGCGTCGATCAACACCAGCGACTCCTCCGCCGACGCATGACCGGTCGCAATCACCAGGTCGTGTTCGGCCGCCACGCGAAAGACCGCGTCCAACTCCGGGACCGGCCGGCCGTCCACCACGACGCCAAGCGACGGCCGCGCCTCCTCCGCCACCGCCACCCAGTGCCGCGCATCCCACGTGGGGAGCCAGACGATCCGCCCGCGCCGGCCTTCCATCTGCGCCATGCGCAGCACCGCCTCGGCATTGACACCCCCCACCGCACGATTGAGCGCCACGCCGCCGAACACCTCGATGCCGGGCTCCACCTGCATCGCCAGCCACGCGCGATCCGCCGTGGCCGTGTAGTGATTCTTCAATACTATGGCGCGCATCCCGGCCGCCTTCGCCTGCCTCGCAAGGGCCACGTCGTCGATCGACCGCGCCAGCGCGTCCGGCGCGGTGTGGCAGTGCACGTCAATCGCGCCACGAAGGATCTCATCCGCCTGCGCATTCACCGTTCCGAGGCCAGGGCCACATCCGATCCCGATGGATAACACGAGCGCGCAGAGCGTTTTCATAACTTAGAATACCGGCACTATTACGCAAAATTAGGGTAGATCGTACGAGCACCGCCCGGTACACTCTGACGATACCGCGGCCGCCCCCGTCCGCCGACGGTCCCTCAACCCCCGCTCCATGACAACCCGTTCCTTCCTCGCTATCCTTTTGTCTAGCGCCGTCCTCGTCGGTCTCGGCCTCGGCGGCTGCAAGCGTTCCGAGTCCGCTTCCGGCACCCCGCGCGTCGCCGTCATCATCTCCACCTTGAACAACCCGTGGTTCGTCGTCCTCGCCGAAACCGCCCGCGACCGCGCCCGCGAACTGGGCTACGAGGCAACCATCTTCGATTCGCAGAACGACCCCGCCAAGGAGTCCGCCCACTTCGACAACGCCCTCGCCTCCGGCTTCAAGGCCATCCTCTTCACCTGCACCGACGCCGACGGCTCCGTCGCCAACGTCCGCCGCGCGGCCGCCG